>CAZAON010000385.1:0-21979 GCA_964486655.1 uncultured Flavobacteriales bacterium | reverse complement strand
GATTGAAAATTGAAGATTGAAGATTTAGGCGTGACGCTTAATCCCTTAATCACTTTATTAGAGTCTGCTTCATTGTCTGCACAAGGTTATTTCTTAAAGTAAGCTGACAGAAATAAATTCCCCGGGGAAAGTTTGACAAATCAGTAAAACCATTCGAACAAAAATTTGAATTTTCAGCAAACTTTTCTCCTATGGCAAATAGCCAGAACAAATAGTAAACACTTATTCATGAAAAAATCTTTAAGCTAAATTAAAAGTACAAATAAATACTCCCGAAAAAACCTGTTAACTATTGCAATACAATTTTTGAAGTGAAAGTGTAATTTTCTTCTGACAATCCGCGTAAAAAATAAATTCCTGGTTGCTGGTTTGACAAATCGATTGAACCATATGATTTAATATTTGAAAATTCAGCAACCTTCTCCCCTATCAAACTATACACTTCTAATTTATTTATTTCATTGGTGAAATAAATTTTTCCGGTGGATGGGTTTGGATAGATTTTAATATCGTTTTCAACTTCAGATACTTTAATATTAGTTGTTGAACAAAGATCGATGATTTGGCAACCATGTTTAATTGTCCAGAACTGAGGAGATGCAGATATAAAATAAAGTGGTGTTTGTATAAGTAATGTATCATTCAGAATTAAACCCGGATATGGGAATAAGGTATTGAGAGGAATTGAAATAGATGTATCACAATAAACACTAAACGAAGAATCGGTTTTTATCAAGGACATTCCGCTTTCCATAATAAACCCTCCATCAAAAGTTTGATGTAATGAAAATGGATAATTACTGCCTGTATGTAATAATTGTTTTCCCCAAATAATATTTCCTGAGGTATCGATACGAATAATTGCATTTCCACCAGTGTGATACCGATTACCTGCTGCATAATAACTTCCATCCACTGCCTTGGTGATACTATACAGAGATATGGGATTAATATCCATCCAAATATTCCAAATTAAATTTGCCGCACTATCCAAATAAAAAACTCCTTCCTCTGTTGTCATTGTAATATTATTACTATTATCCACAAGAAGATGATTTCCGCCACCTGTTTGGGTAAAAACTTTTCTCCACATTAGATTCCCAACACTGTCTATCTTATACAAAATTGTGTTGCTACCATTTATAGTTGTACCTAACAGGACTACTCCTTTATCATTAGTTTCTTTAGGTGTGAAATAATTGCACTGATTTACCGATGGAAAATGAAATGACCATTGTAAGTTTCCCACAGAATCAAACTTAATTATATTACTCCAACTTGTAATTAATATTCCATTATCAAATGTCCCAATCACTTGCATACCCTGCAAACCACTGTGATAGCTCGAATCCGTTAATATTTTATTCCAGATTATGTTTCCATTCAAGTCAATCTTAATAATGCTGATACCACTTATAGAATCAGTAGCAGAATTTGACTCCCAATGCCCTGAAAGTAAATAACTACTATCCCCAATTGAAGTTACGTCCCAAATCTCACAAACACTTGAATCGCCTCCATCAATAACACTAGTCCATATTGTATCACCCAAAGCATTTATTTTAAAAATGAATATTTGCGATTTTGGATCAGGAGAGTTTTTGATATTATAACAAAAAACATATCCTGTGTCTACTGTTTCAATTAATTTTCCGGATGACGGATCAGCATTTAGTTGACCATACTCTTTTACAAAAGTTTGGGCCTTCAGATTAATTGAAAAAATAAGAAATAACAAAATTAAAACGGTGCGCATTTCGTAATTATGTCTGTAGGTAAAGTAATAAAATATATCAAAGATCCTACCTCATAATTTGGTGAATATTTTTCCACAAATATTCGAACTAAAAAAAAATTCTAATCGTTAGAAGACTCTCCTATGCTGCATTCGTCATTAAATCAAAAAAGGCGAAGATTCCTCCTCGCCTTTCGAAAAATATTATTAACTAATTTGCTTATTCAGCAATAACCTCAAAGTTCACTTTTGCCTTAACATCTTTGTGCAGGTTCACAGTAGCTGTGTATGCGCCAAGAGTTTTGATGTGATCAGTATCGAGGTGGATCTTCTTACGGTCAACTACAACATCATGTTTCGCCAAAGCATCGGCAATTTGCAGAGCAGTAACTGATCCGTAGATTTTACCGCTTTCACCCACTTTAGCACCGATTTTAAGTGTAAAAGACTCGAGTTGTTTTGCAACTGATTCTGCATCACCTTTAATTTTCTGAGCTTTGTGAGCGCGCTGCTTCTGAGTTTCAGTAAGCATTTTGCGGTTCGACTCGGTCGCTAATGTAGCGAGACCGTTCGGAATAAGGTAGTTTCGGGCATAACCTGAACGGACCTTTACGATTTCATCGGCATAGCCGAGGTTATCCATATCTTGTTTAAGAATGACTTCCATGTTCTATCCTCCCTTATTTTAAAAGATCAGAAACATAAGGCATCAGAGACAAGTGTCTTGAGCGCTTAATAGCCTGACCGATTTTACGTTGAAACTTCAAAGACGTTCCTGTTAAACGGCGTGGAAGAACTTTTCCCTGCTCGTTCACGAACTTCATTAAGAATGTCGCGTCCTTGTAGTCGATATACTTTATTCCGTTTTTTCTAAAACGGCAATACTTCTTTTTTGACGTGTCAACCGCAGGCGGGTTGAGGTAACGTACTTCATTTCCTGTTGCCATGGTTTTTTCGTTAAGCTACTTTTTCTTCTTCTTTTTTAAGCGCAGCGTTTCTACGCTTTTTTTCATTGTAAGCAATCGAGTGCTTATCAAGACGAACAGTGAGAAAGCGCATTACTCTTTCGTCGCGTTTAAATTCAGTTTCAAGCTTTGCGATCATATCGCCTTTCGCTTTAAACTCAATCAGGTAATAAAATCCCGTCGTTTTTTTCTGGATCGGGTAAGCCAGTTTTCGTAATCCCCAGTTGTTTTCATAAACAATTTCGGATCCGCCATGAGCGGAGAGGATGTTCTTGAATTTGGTGACTGTATCCATCATCTGCTCCTCCGAAAGAACAGGTGTCATGATAAATACCACCTCATATTGGTTTAACATTGTTACGGAGTATTTTTTAATTGGGCGGCAAATGTAGGGAAAAGTCGCTGGAAAACAAATAATTTCAGTTACAAATTACAAATTAAAAATAACGAGGGAGCATTGTTGGAAATTTGTTTTTAGTATTAAACATAAAATCAGACATGTGAATCTGTGAAATTGCTCTAAAATGAGACATATTAAGCTGATTAATAATTACTTACCAGTAATTTGTCAATTGTAATTTGTAATTGAATATTTGAACAACTTATAGTTGATAAGTTCTTGATTTACTCACTACTTATCCTATCTTTGTACAGTCATCTGTACTAAAATTCCTTCTTAATCTTATAAACATAAACCTCTGAAACTGAGGCTTAGAGCGGCATACAGGGATTCGGCGTCCAAAAAAATCATACGCCGGCCTGCTGAAACGTTACGCGGTAAAATATTGCCGTTATTTAACTTAAAATCGAATGGCTGTAAAGCTTAAAAATTATACACTTGGAAAATGGGTCGAAGGAGAAGGCTCCGGGACAGCATTATATCATGCTGTGAGCGGCGAACCCCTCTTTTTTTCGACCAGTAATGGCCTTGATTTCGGGGCTGCTTTGGAATATGGAAGAACCGTTGGCGGACCAAAACTCCGCAAAATGACCTTTCACGAACGTGCCCGGATGCTTAAAGCACTCGCTCTTCATCTGACAGAAAAGAAGGCCACTTATTACGCCCTTTCTTCCGCAACCGGCGCCACTAAAACTGATTCCTGGATTGATATCGATGGAGGCATCGGAAATCTTTTCGTCTATGCCAGCAAAGGCCGCCGCGAATTGCCCGATGAGTCTTTCTATGTTGACGGTAACATGGAAATGATTTCCAAAACAGGATCATTCGTCGGTCATCATATTTGTGTTCCGCTCGAAGGTGTCGCAATTCATATCAACGCATTCAACTTCCCCGTCTGGGGCATGCTTGAAAAAATTGCGGTGAATCTCTTAGCCGGCGTTCCCGCTATCGTTAAACCGGCAACCTCAACTTCTTTCCTGACCGAACTTGTCACGAAAGATATCATCGCTTCAAAAATTCTTCCCGAAGGCGCACTCCAACTCATTTGCGGCTCTGTTGGCGATCTCTTCGATCACCTCACGTGCCAGGACGTTGTTACGTTTACCGGATCGGCAACAACGGGAAGACTGCTAAAGAGTCACCCGTCGGTTATCAATAACTCGGTTCGTTTCAACATGGAAGCTGACTCACTGAACTGCTCCATACTCGGACCGGAATCAACTCCCGATACGGAAGAATTCAAACTCTTCATCAAGGAAGTTACGAAAGAGATGACGATCAAGGCCGGACAAAAATGTACTGCCATTCGTCGTGTCATTGTACCGGAGAATCTTGTTGAAGACGTTATCAAACAACTAAGTTCAAGACTTAAAACAAATACCATTGGCGATCCTTCTGTTGAAGGCGTAAGAATGGGACCTCTCGCGAATAAGGCACAGGTCAAAGACGTGAAAGATAAAGTCAGAATTCTGATGAACTCATGTGATGTCGTTTACGGCGATCTCGACAGTGTCGAAGTCATCGGCGGTGACAGCGAAAGAGGCGCTTTCATTTCTTCAATGCTGCTCTATTGCAAAGATCCGATTAAGAATCTTGAACCACATTCAGTCGAAGCATTTGGTCCGGTCAGTACCGTCATGCCTTACCGAAATACCGAAGAAGCCGCCACCCTTGCCAAAATGGGAAAAGGCAGCCTCGTCGGTTCAGTGTTTACTTCAGATAACAATTTCGCGAAAGACATCGTACTAGGTTCTGCAAGTATGCACGGAAGAATGGTTGTCATCAATAAAGAATGTGCAGCCGAATCGACCGGACATGGTTCTCCTCTTGCTCATCTCGTTCATGGCGGTCCGGGCAGAGCCGGCGGTGGCGAAGAGATGGGCGGCATACGCGGAGTCTATCATTACATGCAGCGAACCGCACTGCAGGGCTCCCCTACTACACTCACTAAAATATTAAATACATACTTACCCGGTGCCGAAACTAAAGAAGATGTAATTCACCCGTTCCGAAAATACTTCGAAGAAATTCAGGTTGGCGATACACTGATCACTCACAAGCGCACAATTACTGAAGCAGACGTTGTAAACTTCGCCGGCATCAGTGGCGATAACTTCTATGCTCATACCGATGAGACATCGCTCGAAGGTTCAATCTTCGAACGCCGTGTTGCTCATGGATACTTTGTGATCTCTGCAGCTGCCGGATTATTCGTCGATCCAAAGAAAGGTCCCGTACTCGCAAACTACGGACTGGATAATCTCAGATTCATTCAGCCTGTATATCCAAAAGATACCATACAGGTAAAACTTACCTGCATGCGTAAAACGAAAAAAGACAAGAGAGAAGGACAAGTTGATCAGGGAGTTGTCGAATGGTATGTGGAAGTAACCAATCAGCGAAATGAGAAAGTGGCGATTGAGACGGTGCTCACACTTGTAGCTTGCAAAGAACAGTAAGAATCAATTACGAATTACGAACTCAAATACGCAATAAGAATATAAATCGTTAAAGTTTAAAACCAAGGCCATGTTACTTTATGACACACTCGAGAGATTCGAGAAAAAGTTTGGACACCTTAAGAAAAAAGGTCTTCGCATCAATGGGTTGAAAATGATCGACCCGAAAAGAAAAAAGCATGTGATCGATGTAAGTCGTCCGCTTGTTTTTGACAACCGTCTTCTTCCGAAATCATTCGAAGGACTCGAAGTTAAAGCGGTCATTCACGGTGATCTTCCGGTTGAATTCAAAGTTGACCGTACTGTACCGGATTGGCAGAAGAAAGAATACATCTGGGCACCTGAGCGTTTCGAACATTTCGTTGACCGCTGCGCCGTTGAAATTAAAAAACAACTTGGCAATGCGAACATGTCTCGCGAAGAAATGCTTTCTGCACTTTGCTTCGGCGACTATCAGGCGCATAAGGATAAGACAGATCAGTTGGTGCTGGAGGGTAAGTTGCCGGTATATCGTGCGAATTAATTACGAATTACAAATTACGAATTACGAATATTAATTGATTAATTACTAATTATTCAATTGGTGATCCAGTTAAGTAACTCGCAATAAGCAACCCGAAACTATGCAAGGCAGCGTTGACGTAAATATTCAAAACGGAATTTCAACAATTACCTTTTTTCATCCGCAGAGTAATTCTCTGCCGGGAATTTTATTGCGTGAACTTGCCGCAAAAATTACGGAGAGTGGGAATGACAAATCGGTTCGTGTTATTGTTTTGCGCAGTGAAGGCGAAAAAGCATTTTGCGCCGGAGCATCATTTGACGAATTGGTTTCGATTGAAACGTTTGAAGAGGGAACACATTTCTTTTCAGGCTTTGCCGCTGTTATTAATGCGATGCGTAAAGCCCCCAAATTTGTGATTGCACGTGTACAGGGAAAAGCTGTTGGCGGAGGTGTTGGCCTTGCCTCTGCCGCAGATATAACCTTCGCACATGAAAGCGCATCTGTCAAGTTAAGCGAACTTGCTGTCGGCATCGGACCATTTGTTGTCGGTCCGGCTGTCGAACGAAAAATCGGCACAGCCGCCTTTGCCGAACTTACCATTAATGCTACCGAATGGCGTCCCTCATCCTGGGCGAAAGAAAAAGGATTGTATGCAGAAGTCTATTCAACTTTTCAGGATCTGGATGCAGCCGTTGAAACTCTTTCAGAAAAATTATTGCTAAGCAATCCCGAAGCGATGTCCATGCTGAAAAAAGTTTTTTGGGAAGGAACGGAGAATTGGGATACACTTTTGGCGGAACGTGCCGCGATGAGCGGGAAACTGGTGTTGTCGGATTTTACGCGAAATGCGATTGCGAAGTTTAAGGATGCAGTGAAGCGTTAAATCTTAACGGAAAATTTAAAAGCGGATTAGAAATCCGCAGTGATGTTCCACAGGATTACAAATCCTGCGGAGCGGGGCGGATTAGAAATCCGCAGTGATGATCCACAGGATTGCAAATCATGCGGAGCGGGTCACAGATAGGCCTTTTGACACTATTTTGTCAGTTTTCAGAATTCTCTTCATTTTCAATTTTTTAAATATGAGCTATTGTTATCTTCGTGTCCACTGATTATCAGCAAACCTATCCCCCTTATGAAAGCAATTCTATCAGGATTATTCTTAGTACTCGTTACAAATTTATTCGCCGCTAATTACAACGGCGATATAATGCAATTCAAACAACCCGACGGATCAATCGTCGATGTAAAATTATTCGGTTCAGAATTCTACATGCGCTCCGAAGGATTGGATAATTACACACTCGTTCGAGATGAACAAACAAAATGGATTTGCTATGCAAAACTATCCGAAGACAATACCAAATTAATCAGCACCGGAATAGTTTATCGCGGCACTCTGAATGACCCTGCTTCACTACGCAATAATCTGAATCTTCCTCATCATTTGCAGACTGATTTAAATTCCCGACATAAACTAATCGAAGAAAATCAATTAAAACTAAACGGAGAAAGTCATAAAAATAATCGACTGTCAACACCGGGTCAATCAGGAAATTCTCTTGCCGGTACTCCGATTAATCCGGTTTCCGGAAACATATTGGGACTCTGTATTGTTGTGGATTTCTCCGATGAACCGGGTACTTTGCCGATGTCTGAGTTTGATGATTTTTGTAACGATCTCAACTATTCGAATTTTGGAAATAACGGATCGGTCAGAACATTTTACCGGGATATTTCGGGCGGACTGTTAGATTATCAAAATGTTGTTTACGGATATTTTCGTGCACCGCAAACATTTGCATACTACGATGCATTGCCATATGCACAGGGAGCGAAACAAATATTATCGCTGGCCCTGACCTGGATTAAAAATACAGGATTCGATTTTTCTACCTTGTCAATTAATCCGGACAACAGCATCATGGCCATTAATCTGATGTATACCGGTAATCCGCCAAACTGGGCACAGGGAATGTGGTTTCATAAAGGAAGTTATACGGGATTCAGTGCAAATGGTGTTCATAGCGATGTTTACAATTGTTCGCCTGCAAACTCACCTTTAAAACTTAGTACAATTGCCCATGAAAACGGTCATATGATTTGCAAATGGCCGGATACTTATAAATATGATCAGTCAGAAGATGGTATTGGCGCATTCGATTTAATGTGTGCAACCGGAAATCCTTTTAATCCCGTAATTCCTAACCCGCTTTTCAGAAGCAATGTTTCCTGGGGCGAAGTTATTGATGTGACAAGTTATAACGGTCTTAACTACGATACAGCAAACAGTATGATCAGTTACCGTTACACCAATGTAAACGACACGAATGAATTTTTTCTTTTTGAACACAGGCAGAAAACAGGACGAAGCATGTCCATTCCGGATGAAGGTTTAACCATCTGGCACGTGGATAGAAACGGGGATAACCAAACATTACAACATGAGGTTTATCTTGAACATGCAAACAACGACATTTCGAATGATTACAGCGCATGCTACAAAAATCCATATGCGCCTGAATTTTCCGAGTTTTCTTCGCCAAACTCCGACTGGTATAGCGGGAATCAGAGCGGACTTTTGATATGGGGAATAGATTCTCCCGTTGTGGATGTTATGCCTTATCATATTGGTCCCGGAGCCGCGGCGCCAAATCTTACTCTGCAATATTTATCTCTCTCGAACGATAACAACGGAAATGGATATCTGGAACCTGGAGAATCGGCTGAATTAACTGTTGAAGGGGGCAATAACGGACAATTAACTTCTTCAAATGCAATATTAAATTGTATTGCTACCGGACCAAACGCGGGATATATAACTATTAGTAATCAAAGTCAAAACATGGGATCTATTGGACTTATGCAGCCTTATCCTGCAATTGTTAATATTTCTCTCGATCCACTTACACCATTAGGAACCATGATCGACTTTGAATTTACTTTAGCCGAAACAAACGATACGGCTACCTTATTTGTGACTATAATAGTTGGCAGACAAGTTTTAATGAATAATTCAAATTCTACCGTTTGCTCCGCGGTATTTTTTGATCCCGGATTATTAAACAATTATTCGACTAACAATTTTCTCAAAAAAACAATTTATCCTTCAGGAACAGGAAACACTGTGCAGGCCGACTTTACCCAATTTCAGCTTCAATATGATTCTTTATGCAATTATGATTTTCTGAAAATTTATAACGGACCGGATTCGCTTTCTCCATTAATAGGAACATACTGCGGTTCAAATTCTCCGGGCATTGTTCAATCTACCGATGCAACAGGAGCACTCACTTTCGTATTCTATTCCGACAGTACAACAACTGCAAATGGATGGATGGCTATAGTTTCCTGTTCATCAACTCTGGGAGTTGATGAAGGATCTTATAATAATATCAATATATTTCCAAATCCAACTTCAGGAAAAATATTAATCGAATCAAATTCAGTCAGAGTTTTATCTATCACCGATGCAATAGGTCAGGAGATAAATGCCTTTCCGGTGTCAGAAGGCAACAACATTTCAGTTGATCTTTCAAATGAACAATCCGGTGTATATTTTTTGAAATATAAATCCGGCGAAAATATTTATTGTAAAAAGATTCTATTGAAGTAATAAAAAGTATCAGTAATTTATTTCTAAATCATAGATCAATTCGCTATGTAAATTTCTTATATATAAATTTGATTTTGTTTTAAATCGCAAGAATTTCACTTGCCGGATTTGTCTGCTTCAGATTAAACAAAAATCGTTTATTATAGATTCCTAAAAGGAGACCTTTAATCCGCCTAATACATTAAATTTCTCCGAAGGATAATTGTACCAGCGATAGTATTTCGAGAATCCCAGGTTATTCAGATTAACAAATAAGGATAATATTTTTGAATAACGATATTCGATTCCAAGATTAATGTCTGCATAACCATTTACTTTTACCGAAGTGTATGAAACATTATCGATCATTTGTTTTGCATAATACTTTCCATAACTAAACAGTCCGGCCTTTATCAGAATTTTATCCCAGATATTGTAAGAAGCGGTTAAACCGATTTCAGAACCCGGGCGGTGCCATGCTTTTTGACCCTGAGCCATATTATAGCTGTACTGATCAAACTTTAAATTTGCACTGAATTTTTCATTCACAGTATATCCAACCTCTGCATGTATATCCAACACTTTACCGTCATAGTATTGAACATTAAACATATTAAAATTAACAAGGTCATTTACGTAAAGCAGCATATCATCCATAGTGCTGTACTTTAACATGGCCATAAAGTTAATTCGCTGACTGAAATTACCATGTATGCCACCCTTTAACTCAATCCTGTTTTTAGTATTGAAAGGCTGAATGCTTGCAGTTACGAAAGGATTATCATTCGTAATTGTCTGATAGCTGTTCTTTACAATACCTCCATTTACACCTGCAAAGACATACAATACTTTTTCAGCGATTGGAAGGGTGATATTAATTTTTGGAAACAAATACATCTTTGATTCACTGTCTTTATTAATGGTAAAATCAAAGCCAAGTGACAACTCCATTCTTTCCTTATTGATAATCATTTCCGGGGTAAAAGAAACAATGCTGCGACTCAGTTCATTTGACAGAGTAAGAATTTCATCTTTTGCCCTGGTCTTTTTAAAATAATTGAATGAAAGTCCGGCATTAAAATAATAGCCCGAAATTATCTTACCCAATTTACCCGCGACCAGAAAATCGTTTTCATTGGCATCGTACAAATCAGACAAACCACTATAAGCCAGTTGCGCTGAATAGTCCAGATGATTCCTGTTGAGATAATTGCTGCCGATTCCAAACTTCATTCCGAACGTACTAAAGCGTTGCTTTATATCATCTTTGTTAATAACAGTGTCGGAATCATATCCATAATAATGAACTACATCACGATCATAATTTATATCGCCTGTAAAAGTACTGTTGTCTAAAAAATATTTCCCGTAAACACCTGCATGATTCTTACTGAATCCGGCCGGACCGGCATCACTGAAACCAGGATTTCCTGAGTGATGATTCAGGGCTAGTCCGAGTGATCCTTGTTTCGATCGTAATGCATTTACATATAAGTCGCCCAGATAGGTTGTATAATTTCCTAAACCCAGACGAGCATATGAGCGGTATAATTTAGTGAGCTGTTCATCCTTTATTTTCACCGCTTTTATGGCAGACGCTTCAAATTCGGTTGATGCTTTTCTTGAACGAACAGAATAATCCATAACGGGAGGAACGCTTGAAGAAGTATCCCCTTCCGGTGTCTCCGATATTTTCAAAGATTCACCAAGCACAGGCTTGTAATCCTTTATGATGACATATTCTTTATCGCCGAGATTTCCTTTTTCCGGTTGTTGTGCAGAAAGAGTGAGAGGAAAAGCGAATAATATTGACAGGATAATTTTTTTCATTTCGGTTGAATCTCGGTTGAATCTTCTGGAGTAATATTTGGTTTCGGTATAATGGCTTCAGTAATTGCGTTAAGCTTTTCGCCTGAAATCTGTTTCAGGTCATCCGGATCGGTTGAATCCTTCTCGTAGTTATCTACGATGCTCTTGTACGTTTCACGGGCCTGAAAAGTATCCTTCAGAGCTAAATAGTTATCACCTAACAAAATGAAACCTTTGGCCACCCAATAATCATAAGATGGATTCTGCTTTTGAATCTCCAATATTCGCTTTTGAGATTCTTTGTAATTGTTAGTCCTGAATTCAACGAGAGCGAGCAGATATTTACTCTCAGCCGTCATTTCACTATTTGTCCGTTTAGCAACTATGGTTAATTCACTTTTCGCATCAGTCCAATTTTCTTTTTTCACAAAGCATCTTCCCGCGATCAGGTGAGCTTCATTCTGTAAATCTTTATCGGCATACTCAGAAGCAATAACTTTTTTGGAAACTTCGGACGCCATGTCACAATCATTTAGTCTGTAACTGCTTCTTAATTGACCGGCTAACGAAGCGACAATATTTTCTTTTGCTTTGGCAACCTTTTCGAGACTTTCGAAGTCAACCATTGCTTTATCATACTGCTTTAAAGTGTAATTTATCACAGCGGCATTAAGCAGGGATTTTTCGGTAAAATTTCCTGTAGGCTGAGAAATTACATACTCATAACCCGGCAAAGCGAGAGCATATTTCTTTTCGCGAAACAGGCAATCCGATTTATAATAGTTGGCATTTAATTTAAAAATCGCATCCGGAAACCTGGCCAGGTATTTATCGAAGTCCTCCACCGCGCCGGCACAATTGCCTTGCGTATAACGAAGTTCGGCCGATTCATACATTAATGAATCCTCCGCTGCCACAGTAACATCGGCGTTAGGAACAGTTTTAACATACTGCAGATATTCTTCCACTTTATTTTGTGAAACACTTATGCTCTTAATCTGAGCAAGTGCTTGACGTGACTCATCAGTATTAGGATATTTCTGAACGATCGATTTATAGGCGGCCATTGCTTTTTCATCCTGGTTCCTGTTGTAATAAACCAGAGCCTGGCCAAGTTGCGCTTTTACATAAAACGGACTATTCGGATAATTTGAAATAACTTTATTATAATACTCATCGGCCTTGTCGAAATTATTCGCTGTGAGAGACGCTTTTCCGGCCTCATACAAAGCATCATCGAAGTAAACGGATTTGGGATAGTTATCCATAAGCTTCTGAAGAGAAACAATCTTGTCATTCATTTTACCCTGCACGCCGCTGATCATTGCCTTTTGATACAAAGCATAATCACTTGCTTTACTTTTCGCGGCAATGGCGCGGTTGTAATAATCCATCGCAGTTGAAAGATTTCTCATCATGAAATGACAGTCACCAAGTCGCAACATCGCATCGTTGGTTCTTGCAGGATCTGATTTTTCGCCCAAAAATTTTCCGAAATAAAACTGCGCCTCATTGTAATTTCCCTGTTTGAATAAAGCGTAACCGATATTATAATTCGCGTTATTATACTTCTTGTTGCGCATCGCCCCGGGGGTCACTAAAAAGTCGCTGAAGTAATGAATCGCCTCTTCATAGTTGTTCATTCTGTAATACGCTTCCCCCATCCAGTAGCTTGATTCCGCCACCAGTCGCTGATCTACCGGATAAGTATTTGAAAGCTGAAACATTTTCACCGCTTCGGTATTATTATTATCCATGAATAATTCCACTCCGCGATAATATGCAACGCGCTGGTATGCGATTTTTAATCCGGGAGTTTTTGTTTTAATAGCATCAAGTTCCGCAATGGCGTCTTTATAATTATGCGTATTCGCATAAATATCAATAAGCATTTCATTGGCCTGGTTCACGTATGAACTTTGCGGATAAGATTTAATAAAATTTCTGAACGCTTCAATCGCCACAGACTGAAAAGACAGCTCATACGAAAGTTTGGCGAAATTAAATTGTGATTCCTCCTGTATTACCGGATCAAAGGAAATCTTTCCTGCTGACTGAAAAGCATTTCTTGCCGAACGTTTGTTTCCTGTATGAATGAAGCAATCAGCCAGATGAAAATATCCGTTTTGTCCCAGGCTGTCATCAGCAACGACAACTTTTTGGAAGTACGGTATTGCATTGTCATAATCGTTCAATCGATAATAAGAATATCCTATCGCGTAATAATCGGATCGTACAGCTGCTCCTGAATTTTTTTCGTAATCGAGCATATATGGCAATGCCTCTTTGTATTTGTCGTTACGATAATATGATTCGCCAATCATGCGACCAATCTCAAGACCATTCTTTGAATTCGTGGTATCATGAACCGCAGAAGCATACTTTAATACTTCATCATATTTGCGCTGTTTGTAATAAATCTGTGTGATATAAAACGGAACAATCTGTCCGAACGATTCTGAATCGCGTAATTTCAAAAAACTATTCAGAGCTGTTTCATAGTTTTCGTTTACATAGGAAATATGACCGTAGTAATACTGGGCGGCAGTCGCATACTTTGTCGTACCATCTTTCATTGCATAGAAAGCCTTTCCGGCCTTATCATAATCGTTGGTCATGTAATATGCATAACCCAGCTTGAAATTGATTTCATCCTTTTTGGTCTGATCCAGATAGGTATGATCAATTTTAGCGAGCCATTCTACCGCACTCTTGTAACGTTTCTGCCTGTAAAAATAAATGCCGAGATCGTAAAGTGCAGACTGGTAATAGGGATTCGAAGGATACTTATTAATAAATTCAAGTAGCAGGTATTCAGCGTCACGATTAAACAATTCAGCAGCGCACTTTCCTACAAAATAGTAAGCGTTTGCCCTCGATGATGCGGAGATATTTTCACCGGAATTAATTACCTTCTCAAATTCTTTTTGCGCAGCTCCATACTTCTGCTTGTCCATCAGATCAAGTCCGTTTTTATATATTCGTTCAGGCTCAAAATAAACAGCTGTCTCCTGAGAAAAAGCATTAATTCCCGTGAGGAGTAATAAGAAAAAAATTATTCTGGACATGCTTGGTTTCGTGTTTCTGGTTGTGAGATTCAGTTTGATCCCGGAGGCGAAAGCATTTTTGCAGACACTGTTATTGATGATTATTACAGAATCGGGCACTGCTTTCCGGTTAAACAATGTTAATGTTGTTGACAAATTTTAATTACTCGATAATTGACATATAAAACTGATGAAGACTGAATCAGACCAGTAAACTTCTCATATTTTTATATGAATTAATTTAAACGGCAATTCGTTCAAAAATATTGGAAACAAGGCGAGTACAACTTAAAACCGGTGTCAATTTACCAACATTCGCGTGTGTGTAACAAAGCATTTGATCTTCGACAATTCTCAAGGATTTGCCGGACTAAGAATGACCAATCTTCATTACTTTTGCATGACCGGAACAGAGGTTCATCTTTCATGCTACATTGTAAGAAACACTTTTGCTACCTTTAGAGTTTAAATACAGTCCGGTAACCAAATAACCAATCATGAAAAAATTATTGTTCATCATTACACTGTTTCTAAATGGTGCAATTCTCTTTATTGCCTGTAAAAAAGACCAGATAATTGAAGAAGAAGTTAATTATGAAGCCCAAACTGTGGAGGACAATTCACTGGCTGAATCAACTTTTAGTGATGTAACCAACATTACCGAGCAGGCAATTGCGAATCCTGATAGCAATTTATCAACATATCGCCTCGGGAATAGTCAGAACCGTTTCTTAAGTAACTGTGCATCCGTTACTAATACGCCAAATGTACCGGGTCCGGGCGGAACTATCATAGTAAATTTCGGCACATTAAATTGCCAATGTAGTGATGGAAGATGGAGAAGGGGAATTATTATCGTTTCATATACCGGATCTTATCGTGATTCAGGCACAGTCGTAACTTCAACATTCTCCAATTATTTTGTAGGCAAAGACACTTCGAATATGTTCCAGGTTACAGGAACAAAAACAGTAACCAATAAAGGAAGAAACTCAAACTCTAATTTTAATTATGATATTTCAGTGGACGGGCACCTTACAAATAATGTTGGAGTTGTGATGGATTGGACTTCGACACGAAACCGTGAGTGGGTTGCGGGATATTCTACATTAAATAACTGGACTGATGATACTTATCACATCAGAGGGACGGCTCAAGGAAAAAACTTTGAAGGAAAAATATTCACGGTTACAATTACTAGTCCGCTCGTAGTTAACCTCGGTTGCCGCTGGATAAAAGCCGGCAAATTTGAGTTGACTCCTGCAGGTCTTCCTGTCAGGTATTTTGACTATGGAGGCGCTAATGGCGATTGTGATGCCAATGCCTCTGTTACAATCAACGGCAGGCAAATCAACTTCATTCTTCGTTAATAAAATGGTTAATCAAAAGATAAAAAGCCCTTTCCTGACAGGTGAAGGGCTTTTTACTTTTCATACCTTTGCAAAATGTATATTCTCAAAGTAAAGGGCACCGAGAAGATTCCGGATTACGTTCAGTTGCGGGACGATAACTTTACTCTACTCGCCTACTTTCGCGTCGACAGACCTGAAAAAGCATTGGTTAAAGCCGGCCTGGCAGAACGTGAGGAGGAGATACTGAAACTGATTACTGAAATCCCATTCGGAAAAATAAGTAAGTTCGATTAACAATATTATAAGCAGCCTAAATGTCCAAAGTAATCATCAGCATTAAAAGTGCAAGTATTTTTCAGTCGCACAATCCGGTTCTCACGAATGTTAACCTCGAAATTGAAAAGGGTGAATTCGTTTACCTGATTGGAAAAACGGGAAGTGGCAAAAGCAGTTTACTGAAAACAATTTATGGAGATGTTGAATTAACCGAAGGCACGGCAACAGTGGCTGAGTTTCAGCTAAATCATCTGAAAGAAAGTCAGATTCCTTTTCTGCGTCGTAAACTTGGAATAGTTTTCCAGGACTTTCAATTACTAACCGACAGATCGGTGAATGCAAACCTGCTTTTTGTTTTGCAGGCTACGGGATGGAAGGATAAGAACAAAATGAAAGAGCGTATCGCTGAAGTATTGGATAAAGTCGGACTGGCAACGAAAGGATTTAAGATGCCGCATGAGTTAAGTGGCGGAGAACAGCAACGAATTGTAATTGCGCGTGCATTGTTAAATGATCCGGAAATAATTCTTGCCGATGAACCCACAGGAAATCTTGATCCGGAAACATCGGAAGGGATCATGCGATTACTTTTCGACATCAGTAAAACCGAGCGCGCCGTTTTAATGGCAACACATAATTATCCGCTAATTGAAAAATTTCCTGCACGAATTATCAAATGCGAAAAAGGAAGGCTGTTGGATAGTAAGGTGGAGGAAACGCAGTTGAATTGAGGGAAGATGTTGGTTATGAGTTATGAGTTATGAGTTATGAGTTATGAGTTATGAGTTATTAAAATAATTTCTTTATCATTATTGTCCTTTTTTTACTCAAGGCTAACTAAAAAGTCCAATCAGTTTCTCAGCGCTTTTGGCATTTGAAAAATCTTTTTCCAGTAATTCTTTTCTGCGAACGATGTCTTGTTCCGCGAAAGCATTTTCCATTGCGAATGTTAGCTGCTCGCGCATTTCTTCTGCAGTATCGGCAACAATGCATAAAGATTCCAGTCCGGTATTTAATACCATTGGAGAATTAACGATACAATGTTTACCGCTGTACAACGCGCCAATAAGTTTTAATTTTATTCCGGTCGATTGAAAAGTCGGGAGAATATTGCATTGAGCCTCAGCGATCAGTTTCCCGATTTCTATGTGTGAAAGGTCATCCCGCAATTCAACATTTGGCGATTGATTAACTGCCTTTTGTAATTCCTCTGACGGCTTATTGCCTGCAATTAATAATTTATAAGGAAGCTTATCAAAGACTTTTTCAACCAGGAATAATGCTGCTTCATTATTCTCTCCGACGGAAAGATTGCCGTGGTAAAATGCAAAATCAGTTTTCTTATGACTTATGCTTACATTTTTATGTGGATGAAAAGCCGGTATATAATGAACCCCTGAAAATTTATGCATGAAGTGTGCAGTGTCTGCCGGAGAAATGGCAGCAATAGCCGATGCCTTACTTAAACATGATTCATACTTCGCAAGCTTGCCTGCTTCATTGAAAAAATAATACTTCTTGAAAATGTTTCGCTCTACTCTTGCGAGGTTTTGATAATATTCATGCTCGATGTTATGTGTTCGAACAATCATCTTTCTGCCGCTAAAGGCATTGTCATTCAGGAAATAAGTTGAATGCAATCCTTCCATTAAAACAGGTGAATCATCCTTCAGCAAGTTTGTTTTCAGGTCGGGCGAATTTCGGGAAAGAACGATATAAGGATATGTGTTAAACAACAATGACTTTGCGGTTTGCCGTGGATAATAATAAACGTTCGCGGCATAATCATTCAACATGATTGAAGGTCCGCGGCCATATTCAAAACAATGCAGATTAACTTTTATTCCCGCCTCACTCAGTGCAATTAACTTGTAATACACATCAACCACACCGCCGTAATTGGGCGGATAAGGTATATCAAAAGCGATGAGGTGTAGATTACCGTCCGGCATCATCGAATACTTCTAAAAATTTCTTTTCTTCTTTTTCCCAGCATAAATCCCGCGACGCAATTAGTAAATTTTTCTTCCACTTGTCAAGCTGAGATTTATCAGTCATCATCGCCTTCATTTTCGAGGCAAGTTCTTTAGGCTCAACGGAATCTGTAATTAAACCAATATCATATTCGACTATGATTTTTTCCACCTCCGGCAGACGGGTAGCCAAAACCGGCAACCCCGCATGTATGTAATCGAATAATTTATTCGGCAATGAAAAACGGTAGTTCAGGTTATTATCCTTGTCGAGCGTGAGGCCAAAATCCGCTAACTGCGAATAAGCCCTCAGCATATTCATAGGTTGCTTCGGAATAAAGAAAACCTTTTGTCCGAGATTGTCAGATAACACTGTAGTCTTGATTTTTTCAATCACATCACCTGCTCCGATAAATAATAATACCGCACCGGGAACCATCCTGATCGCCTCAATGGCCTCCTCTGCTCCGCGATGTACATTGATTCCCGCACCCTGAAATAAAAACACAGCTGAATCGGCCGGAATCTTCCAGTCACCTCTCGTAACAACCGGTACTTTTTGCGTTGCCGCGAAAGGAACATTCCGAATCACATGAACGGTCACATCATACTTCGCCGAATAAATTGCAGCAATTGATGAATTAACAGTCATAACATGCTTTAACCTCGGGAAAATTCGCTTTTCAATCGCCAGCCATACATTCTGTACTGCGGGACGATTAATTAATTCGGGCACTTCGGTAAAATACTCATGGCTGTCATAAACAAGTCTTACATTTTTTAACCGGGAAACCAGGTAATTGGGCAAAAGCGTATCAAGGTCGTTCGAAAGATAAAAATCCGCTTTTTTAAAAATCAGGTATAAGAAGAGGACCGTGTTATAGGCCGCATAAAACATAGGTCCCCGCTCAAAAAACAGCCAAAACCGAAGCACTTTATAGGGCCGTTTTCCAACAGGCATGGAGCTTCTCATCCTTCTGCCCACCAGGGTTACCTCATAACCGGCATTATGCAAGGCTAAAGCAGCCCGGTTTACGCGTTGATCGGTAACCAGGTCGCTGATAACTGAAATAATCACTTTCTGTCGGGGAGTATTGTTCATCGAAAGTGCGGCAAGTTAGAAAATCTGGCATGAGATGCCATAATCATTCTTTGGAACTGACTTCTGTCATTTTGAACCCACTGGCAAAAAGAGTAATTTCGCACATAATCAGTTTGGTGCAAACCGGGGCCGGAATTGGCTGTAAAAAAGTAAAAAACATATCATTCGTTATGACAGAACAGGAAAAAGAAAAACATTTCAACGAAAGAATTGCAAAGGGTGAAATGATTGAACCAAAAGACTGGATGCCTGAGCGATACAGGAAACAACTCATTCGCATGATGAGTCAGCATGCCCATTCCGAGATCGTTGGAATGCTGCCTGAAGGAAACTGGATTTCGCGTGCACCAAGTTTACGTCGCAAGGCCGTTTTACTTGCGAAGGTTCAGGATGAAGGAGGGCACGGACTATATATTTATTGCGGAGCAGAAACCCTGAACATCACGCGTGATGAAATGACAAATGATTTGCTTTCAGGTAAAGCAAAATATTCGAGCATATTTAATTACCCTACACTTACGTGGGCAGACATGGGTGCAATCGGATGGCTGGTAGACGGAGCCGCTATCGTTAACCAGACCGTTTTGGCGAAAGGTTCTTATGGTCCGTACTCACGCGCCATGGTTCGCATTTGTAAAGAAGAAAATTTCCATCATAAACAAGGCTATGAAATTTTAGCCACTCTTATGCGTGGTACTGATGAGCAGCGAAAAATGGCACAGGATTCTGTTAACCGCTGGTGGTGGCCATCGCTGATGATGTTCGGTCCGCCCGACAAAGACTCTCCTAACAGTGCTGAATTATTACGCTGGAAAGTGAAGCGTTATTCAAACGATGAACTTCGCCAGAGATTTATCGACAGAACCGTTCCTCAGGCAGAAAACATTCGTCTCACAATTCCCGATCCGGATCTTAAATGGAATGAATCAAAAAAAGGTTATGATCATGGAGAAATTAACTGGGATGAATTTTACAATGTCATAAGCGGTAAAGGAATCTGTAACCAGGAGAGACTTCGCGCCCGTCGTGATGCACATGAGAATGGCGCTTGGGTGAGAGAAGCGGCAGAAGCGTATGCGGAGAAGAGACGCAGGGAAATAATAGCTGCTTAATTCAATTACGATTTACGAATTACGAATTACGAAAAAAATAAATCCATGAGTACATCACAGTGGCCGTTGTGGGAGGTTTTCACACAGAAAAAGACAGGAGTACCTTTTGAACATGCAGGCAGTGTTCATGCGCCTGATAAAGAATTAGCGTTACAGAATGCGAGAGATGTTTATTCCCGCCGTAATGAAGCAACATGCATTTGGGTTGTTCCTTCTGATCAAATTGTTTCCAGTACACCTGAAGATATGGGATCATTTTTCGAACCGTCGAATGATAAGATCTACCGCAATCCGAATTTTTATAAAACACCAGGAGCTTCATTCGAATAATCATGAACATATCAATTAACAATCCGGTTTCGAAATATGCAGTGCGCATTGGCGATACGAGTCTCATACTCGGACAACGTCTGGGCGAATGGTGCGGTCACGGACCGATATTGGAAGAGGACATTGCGCTTACGAATATTGCTCTGGATCTTGTCGGTCAGGCACGAGCATTTTTGACCTATGCAGGCGAGACGAATGACGAAAAATATAATGAAGATGAAATTGCATTTTTCCGAAATGAAAGAGAATACCGTAATACCCTGTTAGCTGAACAGCCGAATGGGGATTTTGCGCATACAATGATTCGTCAGTTATTCATCAGCACTTTTCAATATTACTTCTTCGATGCTTTGAGAAAAAGCGCGGATAAAACATTTTCCACTTTAGCAGAAAAATCTCTTAAGGAGGTAACTTATCATTTACGCCATGCTTCCGAATGGACAATTCGTTTGGGCGATGGTACCGAAGAAAGCAATAAAAAAGTTTTACGCGCTGTGGATGAATTGTGGAGATATTCGGGTGATTTGTTTTCGATGGATGATGTTGACAGGGATTTAATTGCGAAAGGAATTGCAGTGGATCTTGAATCCGTCCGCAAACAATGGAACTCAAAAATCAACGAAGTTTTTAATGAAGCCGGCATTCCCATTCCGACCGATCATGCATTTATCACTGGCGGAATAAAGGGAATTCACTCCGAGCATCTCGGACATTTATTATCCGAAATGCAAATACTGCCTCGCACCTATCCGGGTGCAGAGTGGTAATCTTTTTCACTAAAATGAAAACAGCCGAACAAATCCGCGCCCTGATTTCAACGATCCCTGATCCTGAAATTCCGGTTATCACTATTACGGATCTCGGTGTTTTAAGATCCGTTGACGTAAACGGAGAGAAAGTCACGATTTCAATTACTCCGACCTACAGCGGCTGTCCGGCCATGGATGCAATCAGACAAAACATTCTGGAAGTACTGCATGAAAAAGGAATACTGGATGTTGAAGTAAAGACCGTTCATTTTCCTGTATGGACGACAGACTGGATGAGTGATGATGCGAAAGAGAGACTGCGTAAATATGGAATCTCACCACCCGAAAAAACCAAAACAGGCGACAGACATATTGCCTGTCCGCGCTGCGGATCGAAAGACGTGAAACTGGTGAGTCAGTTTGGTTCAACTGCATGTAAATCACTTTACAAATGTGAAACATGTCTGGAACCGTTTGATCATTTTAAGTGCCATTAGGGGTTGGGGGGCTGCTTGCTCTAATGGTGTCGAAGAATAGGTTTCGGGTTTCGGGTTTCGGGTTGGGGGGATG
>CAZAON010000384.1:0-2761 GCA_964486655.1 uncultured Flavobacteriales bacterium | reverse complement strand
GTGTTAACGACAGTGAATCCCATTGATGCAGTTGTAAGATCAACTCCCTTCAATGTTCCCAAGCCTTCGTAAAAAGAATTCTGCGGAGCTTCCTTAATTGCAATCAGGTCCATCGTCTCAACAGTCTGCGCGGCGACTTTTTGCTTTTCAGAAATACGGCTTCCGGTTATTTCAACATTTTTTAATTCAAGTTGAAGAGGACTAAGTATTAACTGTATAATGTCACCGTCCTCTACCTCCTGCTCTTCTGTCTTGAATCCCGTCGATGAAATCACCAGAATATATGGTGGTTCGCCTTTTAAAGTAAGTTCAAACTGCCCGTTGATGTCTGTTGTGGTTGAAACAGTCGTGCCTTTCAAAAAAACGATGGCGCCAACGACTGATTCATTATTCTTTTCCTTAACTACTCCTCTTACTTGTGCGAAAATATTTAATGGTAAAAAGCCGATAAAAAATATTAAAACAGATTTCAGCATATATCACCCTTTCGTACTTCTATTTTTTTGGCTTTTGCGAAGATTAGTCAAGGTTTAACATGACCTGGTTTTTCTCAACCTTATCTCCCTTTTTTACTAAGACCTTACTTACGATCCCATCAGCCGGAGACTTGAGAATGTTTTCCATTTTCATTGCCTCCAAAACAACGATTGCATCGCCCTTCTTAACTGATTTGCCAGCCTCCACCAAAACGTTTAGAACCATTCCCGGCATTGGCGCTTTTATATTATTCACTTTTGCTCCGGCCGACTGGTCGATTCCCATTTGCGAAAGCAACTCATCATATTCATCCTTTATTTTCACCTCAATGGTTGAGTTATTTACCTTAACAACCATCGATTTATTTTCCCTGTCAATAGAAACCAATTCGGCGGCAAAAGACTTGTTATCTAATAATATGTGAAATTTATCCTTCCTGTATTCCAACAGGTCTGCACGAAATGGCTTTCCATCCACAAGTGTGACATTTTTTTCTTCGGAAACGGTAAAAGCCTTATCCCCGATAATTACTTTTAGCATATTACAAATGTATTAAACCGGGGCAGAATTGAAAGTAGATTATTGAAGGTTTTCACAAAAAATGTACAGACTGGTTTCACATTTACAATTTCCTATATTTGACAAATATGGTCAGAAAATATCTATACCTCTTTGCGTTAACACTGTTTGCCTGTCGCACTACGCCACCTGTTGAGAATATTACTGTCACTCCAACAGTAGTACCCGAAAAAAAAATTGTCAAGCAGGAATACAGAGCAGCCTATACATCCAAAATGGATCTGATCCATACAAGGCTGAATGTTTCTCTAAACTTCAAGAAACGAGAGTTGTACGGACAGGCGGCAATAATTTTAAGACCTTATTTTTATTCAACCGACAGCTTAATACTGGATGCGAAAGGGATGGAATTAAAAGAAGTTTCTCTGATGTCCCTGAACAAACGTATTCCGCTTAATTACTCTTATGACAGTCTTCAAATCAGAATCAAATTAGACAAAAAATACACAAGAGATGAGTCTTTCACGGTTTTTATTGACTATATATCCAGACCCGACAGTCTGATCAATAAAGGCAGCGCGGCCATACGTGGGAATAAAGGACTTTATTTTATAAATCCCGACGGAAAAGATTCCGATACGCCCCGCCAGGTATGGACACAGGGAGAAACGGAATCTAACTCATGCTGGTTTCCGACAATAGAAAATCCATCGCAAAGGATGACACAGGAAATTTATATTACCGTTGATTCATCAATGAAAACATTGTCGAACGGACTATTACTTTCATCGGAAAATAACTCCGACGGCACGCGTACTGATTACTGGAAACAGAGTTTACCCGCGGCGCCGTACCTGACTATGATAGCGGCCGGCGATTTTGCCATTGTCAGAGATAACTGGAATAATATTGAGGTTAGTTATTACGTGGACCCTCCTTATGAGAAATACGCTAAAATGACTTTCGGAAATACTCCCGAAATGATGACATTCTTTTCAGACCTTCTTGGGATTCCTTATGCATGGGAAAAATATTCACAGATTGTAGTCCATGATTATATATCAGGTGCAATGGAAAACACTACGGCAACCGTGCACGGAACAAACATGCAGCAGGATCCGAGAGAAATTGAGGACGAAAACGAAGATGAATTCATTTCGCATGAACTCTTTCATCATTGGTTCGGAAATCTTGTAACATGTGAATCATGGAGTAACGTAACTCTTAACGAAGGCTTTGCAAATTATTCTGAGTATTTGTGGTTTGAACATAAAAAAGGTGTTGAGGATGCCGACTATTGGAATCAGAGTGATGTTAGTAACTACATGTTTACTGCCGCCGAAAATGACCCGCCATTGATCCGATACAATTATGAAAATCGCGAAGACCTGTATGACGCAATATCCTATAACAAGGGTGGCAGGGTCCTTCACATGCTCAGGAGTTATGTCGGTGACGAAGCCTTCTTTCAGTCCTTACGCGATTATCTGCGAAACAATATTTTTTCTTCTGTTGAAATTGATGATCTGCGTCTCGCATTTGAAAAAACCACAGGTGAAGATTTACATTGGTTTTTCGATCAGTGGTTTATGCAGGGAGGACATCCGCAACTGAAAATTGAACATGAATGGAGTGACAGTTTAAAAACACAGACAATTACCATTTTTCAAAAACAATCTCCTGAACAAAATCCTATTTACACAATTCCTCTTGCCATCGACATCTACAGCAATGGCAAAGTTGACAGAAAGAATATAATTCTGGA
>CAZAON010000383.1:0-2222 GCA_964486655.1 uncultured Flavobacteriales bacterium | reverse complement strand
TACATTCCTTCCTATCTTGTGAAATCCTTTATTCAACCACAGAAAAACTCGTTGAAAGATTTTTACAAAAATTAATGCTTGAAAAATATTACAGCATATTAGGAGTATCTCACAGATCCGGATTATCGGAAGTAAAGAGGGCTTTCAGATTAAGGGCCAAAGAACTTCATCCTGATCTGAATAGTAGTCCGAATGCCCATGAAGAATTTGTATTGCTTCTTGAAGCATATGAATATTTAATTAACCGCCTGACTGGAAAAGTATATCTGGAGCATTCAACGGCGACAAAGCGATACCCGTCATATAAACGCTGGCAGGACTGTGAAGCGGCCCGTGCACGTCACAGGGCTGAATATTATTCGAGAAAAAGATATGAAGTGTTTACCGATTCAGATTACTATAAGGATTTGACTTCATTGACTGTCATTTTGGGATATATTGAGTTTTTTATCACTTTGGCATTTCTGATTCTGCTGCCTGCATACCTCACATTTAGTTATAGTATGTATGGATTTATTATTGCTATGATTGCTGTGGTAATAACATTGCCTATTACAATTCCGGTTATTAAATCAAGACCTCCGATAAAAATTCTGTGGTGGAGAAAGGAAAATTTAACTGAAAACACGAAGGAATGAGCATACTGAAAAAACTGGCCACATCATTGGGTCGCAGAGACGAAGTTCCTAACCAGGTTCTTGCCAAAGAAATAGCAGCAAAGGGAAATAAGAAGGCAGTGGAAGAACTAGTAGAAAATCTGACGAATAAGGACAAGAATATTCAAAGCGATTGTATTAAAGCGTTGTATGAAATCGGATATTTGAAACCCGAACTGATCTCACCTTATACGAAAGAGTTTCTGAATTTGCTTGACAGTAAAAATAACAGGATGCAATGGGGTGCAATGACTGCCTTAAGCGGGATAGCGAAAGTCAATCCGAAGTCTGTTTATCCATCTGTTACAAAAATAATCTCCGTAGCTGATCATGGAACCGTAATTACAAAAGACCATTGCGTAAAGATTCTTGCCGCACTCTGCAGTGTAAAGCCATATTCTGAAAAAGCATTTCCTCTTTTGATTGAACAAATGATGAAGGCTCCGGCAAATCAGTTTCCCAGTTATGCTGAAGAGGCAATGCCGTTTGTGAATGATAAAAATAAACTAATATTCGTAAAGACTATAACATCGAGATTTGGTGAATTCGGGCAAGAGTCGAAGAGAAAAAGGTTGGAGAAGGTCTTGAAGAAAGTGACTACAGAGGCACAGAGAACATAGAGAAACACGGAGTTAAAATTGACAACGGAGAAACGAAGTTAGCGGAGGTTAACAGAGATGTTCAAAATAATTCGTGCAATTCGTTGCAAATAAAACAGTACTTGCAGGCTCTTAAAAGCACATCGACCTTTATATTTCAAAATTTAGATTAGAAATAAATCAATTCAAAAAATGACTTGCTCAATTTCATAAATTAGCTCCTTTTTTAGCACCAACCATAAGTTTATATCTGTAGAATCTATTTTACCAATTAAGATATTTTCGCTATTATCACACATTCCATTCTTCGACAAAATTTATCAAGATTTTATGATTAAAGCCCTGCCATACCACGATTTAGTTCTTGAACATTTCAGGAATCAGAAAAAAACATGGGATTACTTTAAGGTTGACAGTACGAAGGAGGAACAGCTGAAAAAATTCAAGACTGAACTGCTGAAAAGTACCTATAAGTTTAGCCGCGAAACAGAACCTGCAATCTATGAAAAGGTCGACCAGGCAAAACAAAAACTTGAATTGCAGGACCTGGATGTTAACGTATATCAATCTCAGAATACTGACGAGTTAAATGCAAGTATAGTTTATTTAAACGGGGAGGCTCACATTGTGTTTAGCGGACCGATCATCAAATTGCTGTCGGAAGAAGAATTACTCGCCGTTATTGCCCATGAACTTACACATGTAAAGTTGTATACGTTAAGAGGTGGAGAAGTAGAAGTGGCTGACAGGATCGTGACAGCCATTTCAAATAATTACGGTAGTGAAGCCGCTTATATTGAAACGGCAAGACTATTTCGTTTGTACACCGAAATCTTTTGCGACAGGGGAGCCTGTATGGTGCTTGATTCAATAGAACCGGTTATAACATCTCTCATTAAAATTTCAACAGGACTTGAAAAAATAAATGCAGAGAATTATCTGAAGCAGGCCGAGGAAATTTTCAAAA
>CAZAON010000382.1:0-12439 GCA_964486655.1 uncultured Flavobacteriales bacterium | reverse complement strand
GTTGCCATTGACCCCTCCGATGTTAATCATGCATTCATCGGCTCGTGGGGTTCCGGGATACTGGAATATCGAAAGGAAGGCGGACAGGTACTTTATAATACTCTAAACAGCACCTTGCATCCATTAAATGTAGATCCCAATAAAATAATTGTTGGAGGTGTTGAATTTGACAGCGATGGAAATTTATGGTCCGTTGCCGGTGGTAACACCAGGCCGGTTTCTGTGAGAACACCCAAAGGGACATGGCAGGATTTTATTGTTCCTCAAACTGATCTGGCCGGATTCAGTTTGTATAACATGGTGATTGACGACTTTGGACAGAAATGGTTTTGTGCAAGAAACTCATCAACCGGCGAAGGTGTTTGTGTGTTTAAAGAGAGAAGCCTCACCGATCCCAATGGCGCAAGTTTCAAAAGACTGACAGACGATGTTGGTAATGGCGCGCTCCCTGATCAGTATGTTCGTTCTCTGGCTAAGGATAAAGACGGCTCGATATGGATTGGAACTAATAAAGGCGTAGTTGTCATTTATAATCCCGGCAATGTTTTCTCAGGGGAAAATTATGATGCACAAAGAATCATCATTCAGCAGGATGGTTATAACCAATACCTTCTCGAGTCAGAATTCGTGAATGCAATAGCGATTGACGGAGCTAACAGGAAATGGTTTGGAACATATAGCGGAGGAGTTTTCCTGATGTCTGCAGACGGTCAAAAACAACTCTTGAATTTTAATACCTCTAACTCTCCAATGCCTTCCAATTCTGTTTCAGGCATTGCCGTAGATGATCATACAGGTGAGGTTTTTATTGCAACCGATAAAGGAATTATTTCTTACCGCGGAGATGCAACGGAAGGCGGCGATGTTTGTAATAACTATTATACCTTCCCGAATCCTGTTCGTTCAGAATACACCGGTCCGATTGCCATTCGCGGACTTGTTGCAAACGCCGATGTAAAAATCGCCGATGTTGCCGGCAATGTTGTTTATCATACAAAGGCCAATGGTGGTGAAGCAATCTGGAATGGAAAAAATTTCAGTGGTGAACGCGCGAAAACAGGTGTCTATATTGTTTATATTACAAATGAAGACGGTTCCCAAACCTGCACCACAAAATTTCTTTTAGGAAACTGATGCTGCATAAGACGAGAGGTATTGTCTTTCGAACAACGGAGTATGGCGAATCAAGCCTTGTCGTGCAGATTTATACGGAGCAATTCGGTTTACAGTCATATATTATTAATAGTGTTCGAAAGAAACATGCAAAGGTCCATGCGAATATTTTTCAGGCACTGACTCCCGTTGAACTCGTCGTTTATCATAAAGAACGGCCCGGATTACAAAGGATTTCTGAAATCAAAGCAAGCCCGGTGCTCAATAATATTCAGTCAGATGTCCTGAAAACTTCTATCATTCTCTTTCTCGACGAAGTACTTTGCAAATCAATCAGGGAAGAAGAAGCTAATTCACAGCTTTTCGACTTTCTGCTTCAATCAATTGAATGGCTCGATCATTCGCAGCATCCATCTCCCGATTTTCATATAATTTTTCTCATACTTTACAGCAAATACCTGGGATTTAGTCCGGCCCGCAATTATAGCGAACAACATAATATTTTTAATTTGCGTGAAGGACATTTTCAATCGGATTTTCCTCAGCATCCTAATTTTATTCCGCCCCCACTAACGAATATTTTTGCAGGCTTACTAAATGCAAATTACAGCTCCTCCCCGGTTGAAATGTCAACAGCCGAAAGAAGACAATTAATTGAATATCTGCTTGAGTATTTCGCATTACATCTCGAGAGTTTCGGAGAAATTAAATCTCACAAAATTCTTAGTGAGGTTTGGGAATAAGGGTTACTTTTATTCAGGAAGTCCGGATAGTTATGCCATAAAACAACTATGACTCTAAAAAGATTTTACCTGGTAACTTTTATTTTTTCAGTATTGATATTGTTCCTTAATGCCGGTTTAGGGATTTTCGTTTTCGGAATATTTATTCTTCCTGTTCTGGTTTTGCATTTTGTAAATGGCTTAAGATCGGAAAGCTTAAATGAAAATAGACGAACGGTAATATTTTCGATAATTAACCTTTTGGCCTTTGCATTAATAAGACCCGACGGGGTTCATGTAACAAACGGGAACGGACTTAGTTCCTTACTGGAAATTTTAGGATTTAGTGGCGGGTATAACTCGTACTATGAGAGCTACTATTACTTTGCAGCTCTGCTTTTATTGATAATTCAATTTATTTTGGAAATCAAATTGCGAAAAGCGATTAAAAAGTCATCGCGTAAAAGATGACTCATTACCGATGAGTTATTTTGATGCCGCTAAAGTCAGGGAATTATACGGAATTGCACAGAGACCGGGATCAGGTCTCCGTGCTATCCGCATTAGAGGGGAAAACAATACACTAGTAAACAATAAACTACAATTATGGTTAGAGGGGATTCTCAAATTTTGATGTTACTGTATATTTTATTTTAGAGGAGAGTGTTATTACTTTTTGTTCTCTTTATACTAATAATACGGACGGTTTTTAAATGGTTGCCTGAGATGTAAAAATTTTTTTAAAATTTTATTCTGAGGCCCGCGCGGATTGAATAAGTGTTAATTTTCTGAGCAGGTCCTTGTTCTACTACTCCTGTCAGGCCATATCGGAAAGAAGGCTGAAAGAAGGCAGAGAACCTGCTGTTTACAGAGTAGAGGAATCCCAACTGGGCTATAAGATTGCTGTAAGAACCTGATGGCTTAATCGAATCAACAGGAAATGCAAGGGTGGAAGTGTCAGTTGACACATAAGAGCCGGCATTACAAATAAATGCCATTGAAGCCCCGCCTTCTAACTGTACCCCGAATTTTCCAAAATTGAACAGATAACCTGCTACCAGGGGAATGTCAAGAATGTTAAATTGAGTTTTTACCTTGATTGGTAAAGTGATGGCATTGCTATCACTGCCGTAAGTATATGTCGTAGAAAGAGTGCTTTGATAATTTGAATAATTTACACCTAGTCCGAGTGTAAAATTATTACGGTATACATTGCCGGCAACGCCGAAAACTACATCGGATGTCTTTCCGTCAATAACGCCGCCGTTTCCGCTGCCGCCGCCATTTCCGGAGGAAGTGCTTTGTAAATTTGATAACTGCGGACCGACAAACATGTCTAATGTAAATGAAAACGGACCTTCGTCTAACGGACTGACGCTGGCAACTTCCGGAGCAGGGGTTACTGAATCATTTGCGGCAACTTCTGTTGCTTCTTCGACATTTGCTGATAAAGCCGTTTCGGATTGGTTGTCAGTTTCCATTTCTGTCGGCTCCGAAGAAGAACCAACAAGAGCATTTGAATTATAAGCTAACGGTGCGGCAACTACGGCGTAAGAGAAATCCTCATTCGCGGTACCTGTCGAATTAGATGAGCTGTGATTAATATCAACGGTGTTTGACGGGTTTGTCAGTTCATCGTTATTCAAACTCTTTTGGATTCTGGAATTCGCATAATCAGAGTTGCTATAAGATACAGTGTTGGAATTATTTGCTAAAAGGTTTTCTGATGAACCTGGGTTGTTTTTTGGTTTTGTTTCTGAATTATTTTTTTGTGTGACAGATAATTGTTGGTTTTCTGATGTAACGGAAGAGGAATTTTTAGTTTCAGGTTTAATATTGATTACAGGTTGTGAATTTGTATTTAAAGTAGCTACACTACCATTGCTTTCTTTCGAAGAAGTTGGCATTAATGATTTGTCATTGCCATAATACCAGGCAAATGTGGAAATCAAAAGAGCTAGGCATCCGAAAAAGATCCATTTATTATTATTGCCCTTGTCTTTAATCAAACCTTCTCTGACAAGCCGGTTCTCCAGATCCTGCCTGAAATCAGGATCCAGTTCCGGCTTGCCGCTGGAAAGCTTCTGGTTGATTAACCTGTAAAATTTGTTACTTTCTTCCATGACGTTATTTTGTAAAGGCAAATACTTTATCCCTTAATTTCTTTTGGAGTAAAGTTTTTGCTTTCATTAATTGTGTTTTAGAGGTACTTTCTGAAATATTTAATTCGTTTGCTATTTCTTTATGTGATTTTTCATCAACGACGTACAGGTTGAAAACCATTCTGTATCCAACCGGTAAGTCACTAATGCATTTAGTCAGATCTTCAAATGAAAGCTCATTCAACGTATTAATGAACTCATCATCGTTTTCTGAAATTTCTTCAGCGATCTGATCTACGGGAATTTTGAAATCAAACTTCTTCTTGCGGCAAACATCGATGCACAAATTTCTGACAATGCTTTTTATCCATCCTTCAAAACTTCCCTTCGATACATTATAGGTGTCAATCTTTTTAAAAATCTTTACAAAAGCATCCTGCAAAATGTCTTTTGCCTCATCTTCATCGTCAGCATAACGCAGACAAATAGAGTACAGGCTGGATGAATAACATTCATACAGCGCGTTAAAATGGGTTCTTTCACCATTTTTACACCCTCTGACCAGTTCTGCTTCAGACATAATCTATATAAAGTACGTGAAAAACCCGAATGGTTGCCCTGTTTTTCGAATCTTTTTCATGTTTATTTTTGATTTCAATAAGGGGTAAAATTGCGAATGAATGCGCTAAATCAATAATTTGTAAAGGATTTTTGGGAATACCATGAACTTTCAGGAAAAATATAAAGCCGGGGCCATTCAATTTCTTGAAAAGATCGGACTAAACCAGGCTTTCCTCTCCGAAAATGATGCTTCCCACCTGCCTGTACTTGTTCGAAAATACCTGGAATTTACGGGTTCATTTGAAAAGGCTCGGACTGCGAATTTGAGGGCAGTTTTTGAAGGCGGAATGCGCACTTCTGTATCAGGAAGATGGAGAAAAGTAAAGGCCCGGCAGCATAGTTTCTTCAATGAGTCGGTTCGGCTTTTTTATATACGTTCATCTATTTTAGGAATTCCATTTGAAGGATTGCATATCTATTCGGCCGCAATTGCAACTATGCAGATCAGACTTGCATCGCTTTTTACGGTTGTCGATGCGAAAGGTGAAAAGATGAATCAAAGCGAAACAGTTACATTCTTCAACGACATGTGTCTGATCGCGCCTGCAACGCTGGCTGACCGGAGAATAACCTGGGAGGAAACGGACACGAAAACAGTATCCGCAACGTTTAAAATGGGAGATGTGTCAATTTCGGCCCGACTGATTTTTAATGCTGACGGTAGTCTGGCTGATTTTATTTCAAAAGATCGGTTCCTTTCGGAAGACGGGAAGACTTATGTTTCTTACCCGTGGTCAACTCCTGTCCATGAGTATAAAACTTTTGAAGGAAGAAAAATCCCTTCAATTATGTCCGCCGTCTGGCACATGCCTGATAAACAATTTACCTATGCAAAATTTGAATTAAAGGAAATCGAATATAACTGCAGGGAATTCAGATGATATCAAACGGGATGAGACGAATGAACGATTTCCGAAAACAAAAAACTAAATCAATTTTTTAATTTCTCTAATTCCTTTAATTCAGCGTCTCTCTTAAAATGTGCGCGGAACCATCGCGGTAAAATAATAGCACCGATAAATAAATAAGGATAATAACTTACCAGTCTCCAAAGTAATCCGAGCGAAGCCGACAAGCCGTGCGGAATAAACTCTCCTAAAAAATCGGTAAACATAAACTCCGCCAAACCGCTGCCGCCGGGGGTCGGACTAAACAGAATAATAATACCCATGATCACCTGTCGGGCGAAAATCAGGAAGTTGTCGACCGGAACATTATGAAATGCGAGAATTAAACAGTTAACAATTGTGTAACGGGCTGTCCAGGAAACAAAAGTTCCCGCGAAGGAATTTATCCAGAACTTTTTTGACTTGTTCTTTAATCCGTCTGATGCAACAATTAACTGATTCCCTGTTTCAAGAGCGTTTCTCTTCCATCGGCTTAGAAACGGAAGCGAAAATGTTTTTATGAGCAGCCACTTTATGAAGCGCGGATTAATGAATAGAGCATAGGCGACAAAAATCTTGTAGGCAAGAATTATATAATACACGGCCCAGAACGAGTAATAGAAGCCATCGCCGAAAGTAACCGGACTCATGTTCATCGTATCAATCGTCGAGAATAATCGTTCGCGTCCAACGGTGAAATAAACCAGGGGCGCCATTATCGCGAGAAAAACTCCGTCCTGGAAAGATGATAGCATTATCGCCGTAATGCTTCGCCCCATATTAATTCGTTCCCTGTTGAGAATAAAAATGGCAAAGAAGAATCCGCCACCTAGCATTCCCGGAGCCAGAGCGGAGGAAAATTCCCATAACATGATTACATTGAATGACTGTCTCCAGTTCAGCTGATCATCTGTAAGCGCGCGAATTCTTACCATGTAAGCGCCATCGCGAACGACCATCATCATTAAAGCCATGATGATCCAAAACAGACTTGCCCACGTCCAATGAATGGAATCAAAAGCCTTCTGATCGAAATTACGAACTAAAAGAAACGTGGCGGCACCCAGGCCAAGCACTATAGGCAGGGCAATCCGGGAAGGCCGGAAGGCATTAAGGATTTTCCTGCTATCTGGTTGCATCAAAAATTTTTAGCCCTCGCTGAGCCAGAAGTTATTGTAACCGATACCTAATGTAATTTTAATGATTTGTTCCTGCAATAGTTCTAAAATACCGAGGAATGTAAATATGGCGTGAACTTTATTTTCACAGGCGAAAATTAAATCGTTGAAAGCAACTTTATCCATTCCTTTCAAAGTGTCCCTGATTTTCTGTTTCTGCTCCGGAATTGTATAAGGGTACTGTACAATTTTATGAAATACTTTTTGTTTTTCAGTCTCAAATCGTCTGAGAACTTTATTGAAAGAATTCAGAAGCTGATAAAGTGTGAGATTCATTAGTTCTTCCGAAGCGGCATTCTCAAGGGCAATTGTCGCAAGTTCTTTTTGAATATTGCCACGCGGAGCTTTCATGCTGCGGTCGTCTTCAGAAATACGAAGCTCTTCGCAGGATTCTTTGTATTGTTTGTAAAGCAATAATCTTTCAACCAGATCTTTCCTGGGATCAACTTCATTGCCCTGCTCGTCGATTTCAGGCCGAGGTAATAACATTTTCGCTTTAATGCGCATGAGTGTTGCCGCGACAAGTATAAACTCGCTTGCCACTTCAATGTTCAACTCCGTCATCTGCTGAATGTAGGTAAGGAAATCGTTGGTGATATCGGAAATCGGAATGTTATGTATGTCTATCTCATCCCTCTCAATGAAGAATAATAAAAGGTCGAACGGGCCTTCGAATTGAGGGAGTTTTATTTCAAATTGTTTTTCCATGGTGGTCTCGGGTTTTGGGTTGCGGGTTTCGGGTTGCCAATTCCAGACCGCAAAAAATGATGACCTGAATAATCCGGTATTCTGACTAATTCAAATCACATTTTTCCAAGCTCAAACATACTGAAATACCGACAATTTCCGAAATGGAAACGTTGACTACTTTTGCCTTATGAAAAAGATTTATCATTTGGCTACATGTACCACTTGTCAGAGAATTTTGAAGGAATGGAAGCCAGGCAAGGACGTTGTTCTTCAGGATATTAAGACAGAGCCGATTACAGCAACCCAGATTGATCAGATGGCCAAACTGGCCGGAAGTTATGAGGCTCTGTTCAGCCGTGTCGCTTTGAAATACCGTAGCATGGGACTGAATAATATGAATCTCACTGAAAAGGATTACCGCAAATACATTTTACAGGAATATACCTTCCTGAGACGACCCGTACTGATAGCCGGCGATCAGATTTTTGTCGGGAACTCGAAGAAGAATGTACAAGCTGCCGGACTGGCGCTGAAAAAATGAAAACCCGATAGCTATCGGGACTGCATTATTCATTTTTCATTACTTTATTATCCTATTTTTGCTCAACTTTAAAACGGCTCAATGATACGTTCAATGACCGGTTACGGTATTGCCGCAACTGAATACCAACAGAAGAACATTTCAGTAGAAATCAAATCTGTCAACAGTAAATTTTTTGATTTGAATCTGCGGCTGCCTAATGCATACAAGGAAAAGGAAATGGAACTTCGTACAGAACTTGCCAGGTTCATCGAAAGAGGCAAGGCTGAAGTTTCTTTTACGATTGATACCCAGGAAATAAACAAGAAAGCAAACATAAATAAGCCATTACTGAAAGGTTATTATGATGAGCTGAAGAAAATTGACGAGGAATTTAAAATCAATACTCCGAATTTTCTTCAGATTATTTTACCAATGCCCGATGTGCTGATCAGTGAAAAAATAATTTTGGACGAAGAGGAGTGGAATGCCGCTTCAGCAGCTTTGAAAGAAGCCATGAACCGGTTTCAAAGTTTCAGAGAGACAGAAGGAAATGCGGCAGGAAAAGATCTTTTGGATCGAATCAACACCATTGAAAAGGGCATGAACGAACTTTCAAAGTATGAGAACGGAAGAATTGATCTTGTTCGAAAAAGACTCCAGGGCAACCTTGAAGAATTTATCCAGATCAACAACATCGACCGCAACCGTCTCGAACAGGAATTGATTTTCTACATTGAGAAATTCGATATATCTGAAGAGAAAGTCCGGCTGAAAAGCCACTGCGATTACTTCATTAAAACAATGAAGGATGAGGTCTCGGGCGGAAAAAAACTTTCTTTCATCGCTCAGGAGATCGGACGGGAAATTAATACCATCGGGTCGAAAGCGAACGATGCCGACATGCAGCGCATCGTCGTCGTCATGAAAGACGAACTCGAAAAAATAAAAGAACAAGTACTTAATATTTTGTAATGACCGACGGAAAGCTGCTACTATTCTGCGGTCCGAGTGGCAGCGGAAAAACAACCATCGTTCATCACCTTTTACATACCGATCCACGGCTTGCATTTTCTGTTTCAGCGACAACCAGAAGGAAGAGAGAAAATGAAACCGATGGCATTGATTATCATTTCATCACCGTCGAGCAGTTTCAAAACAGAATTAAGGCCGGTGAATTTGTCGAATGGGAACAGGTTTATTCGGGCGGATATTACGGAACATTAAAATCAGAAATAAATAAAATCTGGAGCGAAGGCAAAGTGCCCGTTTTTGATGTTGATGTCGAGGGCGGATTAAAAATAAAGAAAATATACGGCGACAAACTGCTTTCCGTATTTGTTCGTCCCCCTTCTGTCGAGGAACTTCATAAGCGACTCACCTTGCGAAATTCAGAAACACCCGAATCTTTTAAAGCACGAATCGAAAAGTCGGAGCACGAACTAACCTACGCATTCCGTTTCGATCGCGTAATTGTTAACGACGAACTTAATTTTGCCCTGAAAGAGGCAAGAATCCTTGTAAACGATTTTTTAGAATCATGAAAGTCGGACTATTCTTCGGTTCATTTAATCCCGTTCACAACGGGCACATGGTCATTGCCGGTTACATGACTGAATACTCCGACCTCGACCAGGTCTGGTTCATCGTTTCTCCGCATAATCCGCTCAAGCTAAAAAGCACACTCCTGCAGGATTATCATCGCATGACGCTTGTGAAAATCGCAATAGGAGATAACCGCAAACTGAAAGCATCCGACATCGAATTCAAACTTCCGAAGCCAAGTTATACCATCAATACGCTTGCACATCTTTTCGAAAAATTTCCCGAACATAAATTTGTACTCATTCTCGGCAGTGATAATCTCGAATCTTTTAAGAAATGGAAAAACTACGAGCAGATACTCGAGCAGGTTGAGCTTTATGTTTATCCACGCCGAACTTCAGATGGCGGTGAATTAATTAATCATCCGAAAGTGAAGATCATCGATGCGCCAATCATGGAATTGTCTTCCAGTTTTATTCGCGAAGCAATTAAGAATAAAAAAGATGTGAGATATATGATGCCGGAGAAGGTGTGGGAGTATATTGATGAGATGAATTTTTACAAATGAGGTTGGGATAATGCGATTGGAATGGATAATTTCAGGGTTATCGAAAATAACAGCGGTAGGTAAATGAACTCAAAACTAACCATATTTCCTGTTGATCTGTTGGAACAATACAAAATGCAGACAGATAAAAATCTGCAAACAGAATTTGATTCTTTAAAAGACGCGGAAGTTTCTACAAGCGGTTTTAGTTTTTACACTTCGGTATCGGCTATTGCTTCATCCAAAATAGAAGGAGAGCAAATGGAAGTGGATAGCTATGTTAAGCACAAAATGCTTAACATAGAATATCAACCCGATTTGACAGAAAAACCAAACGACCTTTACAATGCTTATTTATTTGCTCAGGAAAGCGAACTCAGCATTGATAACTTTTTAATAGCACACACACTGCTTGCAAAACACTTACTGTCTTCTGCCAATCAGGGTGTTTACCGCGCAGGCAACATGGTAGTCATGGAGCATAAAACAGGAAGAATTCAATATGAAGCAGCGCCATTTAGTGAAGTGTCGCGACTGATGAATTTACTTTGGAAAGACATTGAACTACTGAAAGAGAATAATCTGAATATTACTGAAGTATTTTATTTCGCGGCATACATTCATTTGATCTTTGTGAACATTCATCCGTTTGAAGATGGCAACGGCAGGGCGGCAAGATTGCTTGAAAAGTGGTTTATCGTCGAAAAATTGGGAGCTAAAGCTTGGTATCTGCAAAGCGAATTAAACTATTACAAAAATGTAAATGACTATTACAGAAATTTGAATAAGCTGGGAATGTTTTATGAGCAATTAGATTATTCAAAAGCATTGCCGTTTCTGCTAATGTTGCCTGATGCGCTAAACATTAATAAATGAACGAAGCAGGAACAATTGTCCTTTCATAAAAAATTAAACATAAATGAAAAAAATTCATTTCAAAAAAGACATCAACGCCTCCACAAAAAAAGTTTACGACGTCATGCTTGGCATCAGCAGGAAGTCTACCTATGAGGAATGGACTGCCTTATTTAATCCAACATCGACTTATGAAGGAAGTTGGAATATGGGTAGTAAAATGTATTTTGTCGGTACCGATGATAAAGGAGAAAAAGGCGGTATGATTTCGGAAATAGTCGAGAACATTCCCAACAGGTTTGTTTCAATCCGGCACTACGGACTTGTAGCAGCAAATAAAGAAATTACTGACGGACCTGAAGTAGAAAAGTGGGCAAACGGTCTTGAAAATTATACCTTCGAAGAAAACAGCGTAATTACTACAATAACTGTTGACCTCGACACTACGGAAGATTTTTTGGATTATATGAGCCAGACTTATCCGAAAGCGCTCGACAAATTGAAGGAAATATGCGAAAGGTAAAATGACAAATCTGCTCACCCGTATCTCTTAGTAGCAGTCGTTTAAAAGAGTTACTGCGGAACTTCCGGAGTTATTTCAGTGAAAAGTCAATTTTTCCTGCAAATCGATAATAAAAAAATGTGAGATTCATGATACCGGAAAAAGTTTGGGAGTATATTGATGTGATGAATTTTTATATACATTAGATGGTAGACTTTGACGATAGAAAGCGTATAACTTCAATTGTCTAAAGCCTATAATGATTAATCCTCTGACTAAATGACTAAGTCTTACTTAACAATAAAATTTTATCTATGAAAAAATTAATTTTTCTATTCATAGCGATCTCTTCAAACTTCGCCCAGGCACAATGGAATCACATAAATGTTCCATCTTCCTATCATAATTATTACTGCCATTTTGCCGATTTTTCTCATGGTATTGTTATGAGTGAAACACAATTATGGAAGACAATAGATGGTGGCGGGCATTGGACTACTCTTATTCCAAACCGCGGAGTTTATTTTCCTCTTATGCTTTCTGCAGATACAGAAATTGCGCCTGGCGACTCGGGTATTTTTAAATCAATTGACGGTGGGGTTAACTGGAATCTTACCTTCCCATGGCCTTTAGGGGTTAATCCTACGTTTATTGGATCTCCCGCTTGTTTCCTATCCGACCATCAAACTGGATTTCTCGTACTAAGCGATGCATATGCCGGCTCATCAACAAACTATATATTTCACGTATTGCAGACAACAAATGGTGGTGACTCTTGGAACATATTGTATATTGACTCTTCAAGTTTAAATTTTCCATCCGGTTTTCCTACTAAATTAGAATTTGTAACTCCGCTAGACGGGTTTGTAGGTTTAAGCGGCGACTTATGGAAAACCAATGACGGAGGCAATACATGGTCGATTGCTACAAGTTTAAGTGGCATAAGCACATTTGGTGCTGCATCAAAAGACACTTTATTTATCAATGAACAATATACTAATACACTATTAGGTTCGTTCGACAATGGACAGAACTGGACGCCAATCAATACACCTTCAGGTGCCATCATGTATGACATTAAGTTTAAAAATAAAAACGTAGGTTTCATTTGTGGAGGTAATGGCATTTCTACCGGGTATGTAATGAAAACAAACGAC
>CAZAON010000381.1:0-4748 GCA_964486655.1 uncultured Flavobacteriales bacterium | reverse complement strand
CAGCCTAGTCAGGGCGATTACATGCGTTATGCATCGATGGGCACACAAATGCTCGTCATCATCGGGCTGGGAGTTTTCGCGGGATTTAAACTTGACAAGCACTTCGGATTAAAGGTTCCGATTTTCACTTTAGTACTTAGTCTGCTCTCAGTCGCAGCAGCAATCTACCTCAGCATTAAAGATTTTCTCAAGAAAAAATGAGCGACTGTATTTGATGAAAAAGTACCTGATTAATTTATTGATTATAGTAGCGGCCGTTGCGGCTATTATTGTTCTGCTTGGAAGTAAACTTGCAGACTGGCAGCAGACGCTTTGCTGGTATGTTCTCGGGTATTTCGTTATTGTCACGGCCATCTCTCATATCGGACTGGAGCGAACCACCAAGGCCAGGCCCCAGGTATTTGTTCGTTATTATATGGCTTCGACAAGTATCCGTTTATTAGCGCATTTGATTGTCATTATCAGTTATGCGGCCCTCAATTCGTCAAATGCACGTTTTTTTATTATCATTTTCATGATCATGTACTTTGCGTTTACGGTTTTTGAGGTGGTTTATGTGATGAGGAATAAGGTTTAGGTGCGTTTCCCCATCTTCAAAAATCAAAAATCAAAAATCATCAAACGTTTGTTCGGATATCAAATCTTCAAAAATCAAAAATGAATTTCTCGCAATGGCGCAATGGCGCAAAGGTTTGGTACGTGAAATTTGTAGTTTAAAATTCTCTATTTGCACTTTCGTTTTATTTAAGCAAAGTGAAAATCAGAATATTTTCTCTGGGTCTCTGTCCCTTGCGCCTTTGCGCCCTTGCGAGAGATTTCGTTTAACACTATTTTAATTCCCCATCTTCAAAAATCAAAAATCATCAATCGTTTGTTCGAATATCAAATCTTCAAAAATCAAAAATGAATTTCTCGCAATGGCGCAATGGCGCAAAGGTTTGGAACGCGAAGTTTGTAGTTTAAAATTCTCTATTTGCACTTTCGTTTTATTTAAGCAAAGTGAAAATCACAATATTTTCTCTGGGTCTCTGTCCCTTGCGCCTTTGCGCCCTTGCGAGAGATTTCGTTTAACACTATTTTAATTCCCCATCTTCAAAAATCAAAAATCATCAATCGTTTGTTCGAATACCAAATCTTCAAAAATCAAAAATCATCAATCGTTTGTTCGGATATAAAATCTTCAAAAATCAAAACTCGCTAATCGTTTGTTCGAATATCAAATCTTCAAAAATCAAAAATCATCAATCGTTTGTTCGGAAATCAAAACTTCAAAAATCAAAAATGAATTTCTCGCAATGGCGCAATGGCGCAAAGGTTGGAACGTGAAGTTTGAGGTTTTGATTTCTACTATTCGTACTTTAATTCGATTCGGGTAATGTGTAAAATAACGTTTTTCTTTGGGTCTCTGAGCCCTTACGACTTTGCGCCCTTGCGCCCTTGCGAGAAATATAATTATTTTTGCAAATATTATTTCACAAATTCTCATCAATGAAAATCCATTTCAAAATATTTTTTATTGCAGCGTTTGTTTTAATCACACACAATCTCTCAGCCCTGTCAATCGACAGCGCTAAAGTCACTACAAACCGCAGCCGCTTTTCAATCGGCATCATTGCTTCACCTGAGTATTGCTATCGTTCGCTTAGTGCAGGGAGCGATGCAAACAGTTATACACAATCATTTATTGCCAGTCGTAACAATCGTGAAATACCAAAAGTAGGTTACACAGTCGGAGTGAATGTCATGTATGAAATCAGCAAAAGAATTTCTGTTGAGAGCGGAATAAATTATTCGGATAAGGGATATCAATTTGATTTTTCCGGACTCACATTCGGAGATATGATAGATCCAAGGTTTGGTTTCATTTATCAGACACAATCTGTAGAAGATAATATCGACACCTGGTATTATCATTACACTAATCTTGATATTCCTTTCAAAATTGTTTACACATTTCCGGGAAAGAAAATCCGGTTCACTGCATCGGGCGGATTTATCGCGAATATTTTTTTAGATGCTTTTGAAACGATTGGATCTTCCACGGTAAAGCGGGAAGATGACTTTAATGATGTTGGGTTCTCGGCTGTTGCAGCGACAGGGGCGGTGTATAATTTCAACAACCGGTTCAGACTTTCAATTATGCCGGCGTTTCAATATTCACTTACTAATCTCCGGAATTCTCCGGTTAATGAGCATTTATGGAGTGCAGGAGTGAATGTTGGAGGATTCTACCGCTTTTAATTATTCATTACAACAATTTTCCCCGGAATAAATCTATCCGCATCTATCCATATTTTATAAATATAAATACCGTCTGCAAGCATAGACACATCAATTGTTTTTAAATTGGAATAAATAACTTCTTTTCCATAACGGTCGAATAATTGAAAATGAATAAATTCATTTCCCGAAATTCTCAGGTTTTTATTTGCCGGATTCGGAAATAAATTAAATTGCGAAGCGGACACATGGTCTATGCCAACATCAATATAACTGTAAACATTGGAATAAGATCGGCAACCGTTACTGTCTGTAACCAGTACAAAATAGTCTCCGTTACCCTGTGGAACCAGAGTTTGTGCTGTAGCCCCGGATAAAAGATTATCATTATAATACCACTGGTAAGAAGCTGCAGGTGTAGCTTGAAGGGCAGTGCCATCAAAATATATTTCAGCAGCATTTCCATTACAGCCCAGCTTAGCAATAAATGACTGGTAAGTAAGGCTGGCATTGTATAGTGTATCTGCATCAAAAAGCGTATAGCTGCTGTCAATAAATCCGGCGGTATAAATATTCCCATTTACATCGATAGAAATGCCGGAAGAAATTGCCCTAAAGCTACTTACAAAGCCGGGAGTAGAAGATTGAATCGTATGGACATCTAATAAGTATCCGTTTTTATCATACTTAGCAATATATCGGTTAAATCTTCCGTTGGAATTAATGATGTTTCCATTAAAATCAATATTATTTTCAAATATGCCATTTACATAAATATTTCCAAATAGATCAGTACATGCAGAATTTCCTGAATCGTTATTATTTGTTCCACCAAACTTCCTTCCCCAAATTTCATTTCCTAATGAGTCAAATTTTAATAAGATACCGTCATAAGTTCCGTTAATTGCGACTAACGGATTTCCGGCAAATTGTAAACTATCATTGAAAGATCCCACTAATAATATGTTCCCAAATCTATCAGTGGTAATATATACGCCAAAATCAAATTTAGGACCTCCAATACTTTTTGCAAAAATTAAATTTCCTGCAGTATCAATTTTTGTAATAAAAATATCAGAAAATACAGAGTCGGTAACAAGAATTGTATTATTAATTATTAATGTGTCTGCAAAACGGCCTGTAACAAGAATATTGTTATCGCTGGAAACAAAAACAGAATGTATCGAGGCCGCAGCGGTAGTAATAAAGGGTATATTTTTATTATAAATTCCAAGAGAATCGTATACCGCAATAAAGGCATTATAGCCCAATAAAGTATCTGATGCGAAAACAGTTGTGTCAGAACAATAACCTCCAACGTAAATATTTCCGGAAAAATCTGTGGTCACCGAATATATTTCTGCAGGTTGATCTGTCAATCCAATTGCAGACCATTTATAGTTTCCGGCAGTGTCAAATTTGCATATAAAAACTCCATTTCCAATCAAAGTGTCTTGGGAATCAAAAATTAACCTGTCGCGTATAGTACCTATTACATAGCAATTTCCAAAATTATCAATTGAAATATTTCTACTAAAACTATTTTGACCTGGGTTTAAAGAAGCAGAAATAGCTTTAGCCCATATACAATCGCCATTTTTTGAATATTTTGCGACATATATATTTGTCGGTCCCCATGGCGCAGTTATTTGGATGTTTCCGAAATCAAGTGTATCGCTTCTGAATTCACCTGTAACATAACTGTTGCCATCATGATCAGTGGCAATTGCCCACATGACATCAGCATGATTATTTGGCAATGTAGTTTTTTTCCATAACCATGATTGCTGGCAATCACCGACAAATGATAATAATAAGAGGATAATTACAAACGTAAAAGTTCTCATATTCCCGGATAATCCCCATCATAAACATTTACAATAACATAATCCAAATCGTTTGGATAAAAAATCGGATACCTGCAGTCATTACCTGAATGAGTTACATTTGCTGCAGTATTGCTACAGGAACACGCTGTTTCTGGATTCGCCGGATCGATGAAACAGGTTTGTCCCATAGTGAATGTTGATTCAAAAATGAGAAAAACAAATAGGATTATAGTAAATAAAACGTGCGGGGTGGGAGTAAGTTTTTTCATGTGTATAAGGTTTTAAAATTTATACCGAAGTTAATCGATAAATTTATTGAACAATAAATTTTTTGATATTTATTCAGATAATTAGAAATTTTGATGTACTTGAATAATATCGGTTCTGTTTATCAGACGCGATCTGAAGAAGACATTGCCGATTCGATATTTATTTATTTTCGAAAAACTATCTTTTCACGTTGAACCCGATAGGATTTACAGGTTCATTTTTAACAAAATCTAATTGTCTGATAGCTTCGAAAATGAGTTGAAATTTTTGATCGCTGTCTTCGAATCTTTCGTTTGTCATCATTTCTAACTCTAAGGTCACAAATTGTGACTTTAAAATTTCGTATTCTTCTTCTGTTAACTCGAACATGAAATCCTCCGGAAAGCGCTCAATGTTTCTCCTAATTGCCTGTTTTAATGCTTTGGTAGG
>CAZAON010000380.1:0-9965 GCA_964486655.1 uncultured Flavobacteriales bacterium | reverse complement strand
TTATTTCAGCATCATCAAAAACATTATCGTAATAAACTATGAATAAATTTATATTTATTATGATGGATCCTTCTAATTTATTCAGTTTATACTTATATTCATCTAAATTAGAATGGTAATTAAAACGTATTTCAACATATTTGCATCCGCAGTCTTCTAGCTGATCAATTAATGAGTATATATTGCTTATCGTTGATTCACTGATATCAATTATTGCGTTATGAATTATACCAGGATGCATTGATTTTAGTTCATATTCGGGAAAATGTTGTGGAATATTAGTGATAAATCCTAAAGAATTATTGATAATAAAATTAATATAAATATCATATAAATGATCGTATTTTATTTTAAGATGATTTATATCTGCATCAAAATCATTAATCATTTCATATAATTTGGTTGGGATTTGAAAAATAATCTCTCTCTGCAAATCACATATTATTGCGTTTTTAGCTCCTAATACTGGAATACAATTTGAAAATAGCTTAACGTGCATAAAATGAATTAAAGAATAAATCGTGAAATATACTTAGATGGAACTTCACACATCATCGCTTTAGACTGATATTTTTTACACTCTGTTAGTCTAATCACTATTTTACCAGCTCCTCTTTTAATTTGAAAAGGTCGCATGTTTATACAAGATACGGGTAGAATATCTACGAATTCATCAATTCTAAATTTCTCGCTTTTAATTGTCATTTGCTATAAGATATTTTGCTATGGTTTCTTCGAGATAATAATTACAAGGTTCAGATGTCATTAAAATTTGTCCGACTGGATTACATTCAAGAAAATAAAACTCTCCGTTGGTGGAATAAATCAAATCAATTGACGCATTACTGATATTTAGTTTTTGTAATAATTGTATTATCCTTAATTCAAGTGCACTGGGTAATGAAAAGGGGACACTTCTAATAAAAATATCGTCGCTATTTCGAATATCAATTACTTCTTCTGTGGTAAATTGAGTGAACATAGCCATGGAATAAAATTTACCATCAATGTAGAATACTCGTATCTCGAATTCCTTTTCAATGCATCTTTGAAATAATGAAGGGAAGAAGGAATCGGGAAGTTCATTAATTTCTGCTAATGATAACAATTGAGTGTAAGGTCGATAAATATCGTTATCATTCATTAAATTTACAATATTTGAAATGGGTTTTGTAATTATTCTATGATGCTTTTTATAAAAATCAATAAGAATATGTTTTCTAGAGGTAATTATTGAATCTGGCGCATTTATCGACAATGATTTAGCCATTTCAGATACTTGAAGTTTATTAATGTATATCTCGGATGGATGAGTCAACCATTTTATCGATGATTTATTTGGCAGAATAAAATCCAAAATCGACCTTAATTCATTCTGTAGGAAATAATGAAGTCTAATAGCGTTTAATGGCGTAATTATATCACTATTTAAATATTCATGAAATAAAGAATCTGAAAAAAGTCTCCTTAGCCAGATTATATTTACAGTTTGAAATGAATCTACTAAGGGATTATTATTATGAAGTAAATTAATTTCATCAGTTAAAAAATCATCGGGGTTTAGTCGTATCCATTTCGCATTATAATAATCTAACCATGAGATGACTTTTTCAACAATTGGATCAAATTCTAATTTACTAACTATCAGTATTGACATAATTAGTTTGTCCAATTGATATTTAATCGTTTATTAACGTAGGTGATATTAAATCCAATCGTTTTTAATGGCACATTCGACTTATCATCTTTAAAAAACAGTACGTTATCATCTGAATATCCCTTAATTTCATAAACTGGATTATCTTTAAAATTATTAAATCTACCATAAAATGCTCCATTATAAAAAGTATCGACAGACATTGATGCAATCCGATCATCGGTTATGCACTTTTTATAGAGCGACAGAAAAAAATCTTTATCTATATAATACCTAGACCCCTCAGACAATATAAGTACTTGGGATTGTGTAGCCATTTTATCCTTAGGGCATTTACTGGGGAAAAAAGTTACAATGCAATCCAAAATGCTATCATTGTTAATATGATAAAAAGAAAATCTAATGTCTGAAGGATATGTGTTATGAAACTTACCTTTGTTTTTATTATAACTAATAAAATTTTCACATGAATCAAAAGTTAAATAATGGTCTTTTTTTAACTCCTCATCGCACCATGTGTAAAAAAGACGCTCAATTGTCTGCTGAGGAGATTTTCTATCTTTACCAAAACATGTCAATACTATGAGTATAAACATGTTTAATAAAATGGAAAATCTACAGGGCGCCAATGTATATATAGATTTTATGCATGGCCTGAACCACCTCTATATACATTTCCAAAGTCATCCACTACATCATAAGTATCTGGCTTTGTTGGATTCATACTACTGGAGAAAAATAACTTTGTAGTCGCTAATCGACCATCTTTTACTGGTCCCGATAATGTAATTGATTGTGTTGTATTTACAATTTGAATTCGTGTATTAGAATCATTTGAGTCTAAGACTAGGGGTTCAAAATTTCGCATAATTTATATTTTTAGAATTGTGTAAGCTATTATTTAGTTTTAAGATGGATAACTCCAGTCATCTCCTTCGATAAAAATGTTGAAGCCCTCACTGTTTTCAGTAGAAGCAAATATACGTAAACCACTTTGTAGCGCCATACTTCCACTTGTGATAACTGAATAATTGAAAGAATAACTGGATCCGCTATTTATGAAAAATGGAACTGCTACTTCACAAAAAAGATATAAAACTTCTCCGACTTCAATATACAATCGAACCATTCCAGGAGTTGTTGCTTCCTTTGCTTTTATGAGAATTGATTTGATTTCACTGCCCATTAATCCTGAAGAGCTTCCCGCTGTATAAATTAATTCTACAGGGTCGCTTCCATCTGTATTTGCATTTGCTGCGCTAGCTGTGCCCACACCTGTATTAGCAATATATTTAGTTAAAGGATTTTCAGTTGTTGTGCCGTATGTCCAATCTAATGCCTCACAAATAACATTAAAATATTCTGAAATTTCAGTTGACGCTTGCAATATATCTCCTGCTTGCAAATCATAATTTAAATAAATTGTATTGTGATAAGTAACATCACGTCCTGTTCTTTTCGTATCAGGAACTGGAGATTCATGAATTAAAAATGAAATGTCGCCTCTTTTAATAAAGAGTCGTATCATTCCGCGTGATGTATCATATAGAGCTTTAATAATCACAGTTTTTAAAAAGCCTCCATCTGATCCAGCAGTTAGAACTGTTTCAATGGCACCAGTACCATCAAGATTTGGATTTGCAGAAGATAATTGTGCTGCGCCCGTATTTGCAATAAATTGTCTTTGATTTGACATACATTTAAAGTTTAGGATTTATAATAACTAATATCTAAAAACAACAACGAACTAATAATGAATAACTAATAATTAATATATTTATTTTATATAAGCTTAAGTTGAATAAAAGTAATACTAATATTATTATTCAATATTGAGATGCAAAATATTTTTTATTTGATTTTCAATAACTTATATGGAATGTTAAATTCCCATCATATAATTTAACAATTGTGGAGGGTATTGTATTTAGGACTAAGGCGTTTAATTCTCGTTACTTCAAATGCAGCAACAAAGAAACGTCCTTTGGGATTAGATTTCCTACTCGATCGGATGCTCTAACCATCTATGCTTATAGTAAGTATACATATACGCTTCTTGCGGCATTTAATGGATAATAGAAATCTTATGGATATGGATTCCTATTGATAATCAATCTCTTTCACCAGGGAGATATTTTTTTTCTAAATATTTATGTTTATATTTGACTTTATCTTTTTTAAGATATATGTTTAAGACACATAGCTATTAGTATGGAAGGTAATAACAGCAAACGGACAAAAAAAATACTTGGCGATCCATCTATGTTAAAATTATGAGTTGACGGGATTACAGCTAAAGATGAGGATAAAAAATACTACAAATTTACCCAGGATGCCGAAGGTTATTTGCATATCAGTTATGACGGTCCAACTAAGAAAAATGAACCTCAATATGTAACATAGATTGCTTAATGAGTCTTGCATTCAGCACTGTTCTTTTCCTATTAATTTTACTTCCAGATATCACTTTTAGACTTACTTTTTTTTATGGGGAATATTTGGCATCAAAAAATTATTAACAGATTAATGCAATCCACATTTCCCGGAAAGGATCAAATTGTGCATCAATTGAGAAATGCTGAATTCGAAATTATTGATAGAAATGGAAGTCTGAAAATTAATCCTCAAGTTCACGACATGGCAATGGTTGAAAAAACAATACCAGTAGAGGCTTGGTCTATTGATAAGGATGGTATGATGATTCAAGTATTACTTTTTACAAGAGAAGGTGAAGTATAATGCTACAAGTTATAAGAATTGATTCGAAAGAAATAATAGAATTGCCAGTAGCTGAAAAATTTGAAGTAATAGTACTTGCTCCATAATAGGATAATACTCGTTTGTAAAGTTGTGATTCCGGCATTTTAATAATTAGGTTAGGGGTAAATGGTTCATTTTATTTCTATGAAGGTTTTTTAAAAAATAACGTTTAGCTTAATTAAACGGTATGGATAATTAATTCTTTCTTATAAATCTTAGTATACAAAAACCATAATTTTATTTTCACCTTCATAGAAATACATGACCCCGCACCCCCAACCTTATTATTTTAGGTGAAGGACGAAGTAGCGCGAACCGGATGCGTCATAATGATTTGAATTTGTCAAGTCGCGCATAGAAATCGCCGAACGAACAACCCATTCTTCCCATCTAACAGCTCAAGACTCAAGACTAAAAGCTATATTTGCACCATGAAATTCACCGATGTAATCGGCCAGCAATCAGTGAAACAGCGGTTATTGCAATCAGCCAAAGACCAGCGGGTGAGTCATGCATTATTATTTCTCGGTCCGGAAGGCAGCGGCAATCTCCCCGTTGCAATCGCATTCGCACAATATCTTGTTTGCGAAAATCCGGGAGAGGATGATTCATGCGGCATTTGTCCCGGCTGCAAGAAAATGCAAAAGCTCAGTCATCCCGATGTTACTTTTTCATATCCCGTCGCGCCGAAAGAAAAAATCAGCAAGCCGAAGAGCAGTGATTTCTTTGAGCAATGGGTGCAGGAGATTTCCGAAAATCCCTATCTCACCTATAATCAGTGGATGCAGGCACTGGACTTGGACAACAAGCAGGGATTAATTTCGGCCGAAGAAAGCGCCGATATAATTCACCGACTTGCTCTAAAGAGTCTGGAAGCGCCATATAAAATTACCATCATCTGGCTGCCGGAACGTATGAATGCAACTTCAGCGAACAGGCTTTTAAAGATTTTGGAAGAACCACCGGAGGATACTTTATTTTTTCTCGTCGCTCAGGATTACGAACAACTTTTACCGACGATATTATCCAGAACACAGCTAATTAAAGTCAACAAATTGTCGGACCACGAAATTGTTCAGACTTTGGTTGAGAGGCATGGAGCCGATCAGCAGGCGGCGAAGCGTATCGCTCATCTGGCCGATGGAAGTTACAGCGAGGCTTTGATGCTTGCCGAAAGCAGTGACATTGAAACAAATCTGAATCAGAAGTTTTTAACCTGGATGAGAACCTGTCTTAAATTAAACGTTCAGGGAATAGCACAGCAATCTCAGGATTTTGGAAGCGAAAGCAGGGAAACACAGAAAAATTTTATCGTTCATGCACTCACTGTGATAAGGGAATGTCTTTTGATCAACTACGGCGACCGTTCATTGGTTCGCCTCGAAGGAAAAGACCTGGAAGATTTACAGAGATTCGCTCCCTTTGTTCATGCCAATAATGCCGAATTATTTGCCGAAGAACTGAACAAGGCTCATTTTCACCTGGAACGAAATGCGAATTCCAAGTTGCTTTTTACGGATTTGTCGTGTACGATTCATAGGTTGTTGAAGCAACAGGCGTGATTTTTTTGGGGAGAGTAATGTGCCGAAGACCATCAAGCTCCCAAATTAAATCAAGACGGAAAATATTTTTCACGCAGATTTCCGCAGATGTTAAAGTGTTTTTCTCTTGCAGGGCTATAAAAGTAATTAATCAGCCGAACTGCCTTTATCAGTGTTCGCAGATTTTCGCAGATCCTAGCTGCAAGAATGAACTGTGTCGTCCTATTTGACATTTTCTGAATAAACTTTATCTTAAACTGACGGCTATACCCCCGTCCCTGCTCCGGCAAGAATGTTTTATCATGGCAACATGTTAATTCGACAGAGGAGATAAGGGCATAAATGCCAGTTTAAGGTATCAGGTTTGGTTTTGTTGTAGTATTATTAAATAATTGAAAAATATTGATGTTTTGCAGACAGGATCAGCGAAAATCTGCGTCATGAAAATTCTTCGACTTGTTCAATTGAACGAATCAGCGAAATCAGCGGAAAAAAATAACGTATAATTCCCACAAATACCGTTGATTATCCGGGCTGAATAAATGTTGGATCCAAATCAAGTCGAGTAGCATTTCCACAAATAGCTTTCACCTCTCATTCTTATTTTCAATCAGATAGCTAACAGATAAGAAGAGATAACCCAAAATTGTTACTTTTGCGATTCACCATAAAATAATGGCTTGCAAAAGTTGTAGTACGGGTACGGGTAAAGACGGAGCTCCTTCAGGATGTCGCAGTAATGGCACTTGCGGGACCGGTGGATGCAATAAGCTGAATGTCTATAACTGGCTATCGGATATGGTGTTACCGCACGGTCAGAACCCTTTTCCAATTGTTGAAGTGCGTTTTAAAGGCAGCCGGAAGGAATTTTTCAGTAATAAGGAGAATATCGAGCTTAAGGTCGGCGATGTGATAGCAGTTGAAGCCTCACCCGGACATGATGTCGGTGTTGTTTCGATGGTTGGCGAACTTGTGCGTTTTCAGTTGAGAAAGAAGAATGTCGAAGAAACATCTGATTCAATAAAGGCTCTGTACCGTAAAGCAAAGACTTCCGAAATTGAAAAATGGAATGAAGTCAAGGATAAGGAGATGGAGACGTTACACCGTACAAGAAGCATCATTCAGTCATTGAAACTTTCAATGAAGTTGAGTGATGTAGAGTTTCAGGGTGACGGTAAGAAGGCGACTTTTTTTTATACGGCCGACGATCGGGTAGACTTTCGCGAACTGATCAAGAGACTTGCGGAAGAATTTCGCATTCGTGTTGAAATGCGCCAGATCGGAATGCGTCAGGAAGCGGGACGATTGGGAGGCATTGGAGTTTGCGGTCGTGAATTATGTTGTTCAACCTGGCTGACTGATTTTAAGACTGTATCAACGAGTGCGGCGCGTTACCAGAATCTGGCCTTGAACCCCGCAAAGCTGGCAGGGCAATGCACAAAACTTAAGTGTTGTCTCAATTATGAGCTCGACTCATACATGGATGCGCTTCGTGATTTTCCCTCTACGAATATTGTTCTCGAAACAGAGAAAGGTAGAGCGTTCCATCGTAAAACCGATATCTTCAAACGACTGATGTGGTATGCGTTTACTGTAGATGAGAAGCGGGAGCAATCGGAACTTATCGAAGGTGGAGTTGCCGGAAACTGGGTTGTACTTCCTGTTGACCGTGTAAATGAAATCATCGCATTAAACAAGAAGGGTGTCAAGCCGACAGATCTTGCACTGCCTGAAGATGAAATAAAAGAGATTCAACCTGACTATGAAAATGTAGTTGGACAGGATCGCATCGACAGGATGGATAAACTGAAAAAGAAGAAAAAGAAGAAGAAGAAAAAACCGGCCGGAGAAGGAAATTCACCCGCACAAAATGCGGAAGCACAACAACGTCAGCAAAACAGGCCTATTGTTAAAGCCGACCAGAGCGAAAGACCAAAGCCTCAGCAAAACAATCCGCCGAGACAGAATAATCCGCCCCGTCAAAATAATCCTCAGCAAAATAAACCGGGACAGAATCCGCCACGGCCTGCAAATCCCCAGCAGCAGAATAAACCCCAACAACAAAATAAGCCGCAGCAAAATAATCCGCCACGGCCTAATAATCCACAGCAGAACCGTCCGCCGCAAACGAACCCGCCGCAGAACAGTCCTCGCCAGATTAATCCCCGTCAGCGACCTAATCAGTCGCCGGATAGCAATACGCCACCACCGTCAAATCCCGCTTAAAAATTTTCAGGAGTGAAGAAGATAAAATTTTCGATATTCATATTCGCATTATTTCTGACTGCATGCGATAAAAATGTTGTCTTCGAGAAAAACATCGAACTGCCTGAAAACCGCTGGGAACAAAAAAATGTTGTCACGTTAGAGACCGATATTCAGGATACAATTACAGCTCATAATTTATACATCAACCTCCGGAATGCCGGTGGATATCAGTTCAGCAATATTTTTTTATTCTTTACTACTAAAAGTCCGTCGGGAAAAATGGAACGCGATACAGTAGAGCTTACACTTGCTGATCCTTCAGGCAAATGGCTGGGTGACGGATTGGGCGACATCTGGGACAATCGCTTTTTATTCAGAGACAATTTCAGGTTTCCGGAAAAAGGAATTTACATTTTCACACTCGAACAGGCCATGCGGGTGGATCCATTACCACAGGTTATGGATGTTGGAATTCGTATCGAGAAAAATTTATGATCGCATAAATTTTCGGAATCCCCAGTAGGCGAGAATGCCCAAAAGGAAAGCAATGAGCATTACATTGTAAAATCTGTATTTTTTTAAAATTGCTTTATTGCTATTAATCTCATTGACATAGCCGGCATTCTGTTTCATGAGAGATTCGTTAAGCGTTGTCAGGTTTTCGATCCGGTTTATGTACGAACTGTTATCGTAAGTCATATTCAGTTTTTCGAAATTCTTAAAATCAACAGCTCTGTTAAGAACACTGATGATTTTATTGTCGGTCGCAACGATTTTTTTAAGCTGGGCCTGGCTTTCACGAAGATCATTCTTTGTTTTATTTCCGAAAAAACCACTCTTTTTAGCAAGAGAAGCAGAGTATTCATCGAATAACGCTTTACGTTCCTTAAGCAGCTCTGCCATTTCTGCTCTGGTATTATCATTCGCAGCAAGAGCAGAAAAGCCGGTTAATATCAGTATTGTTAGTATCCACTTCATGGTGGAAAGTTATGGCATTCTTTATTAATATGGAGAAAATGAACTATGGATTCTATCAGGAAAGTTTTTCTAATTTCGCATCCTCAAACCAAAACGAATGAAATCTTTACACATTGTCTCTGCCGCGGCTATATTATGCATTATGGCATTTAGCATCACGGGAAAGGAAGATCCCAAAAAGGCAAAGCAACAAGCTGCTGCAAAGTCAGCTGCCGCGCCAGCTCAAGCCGCAAGTCCGCAAATGTCAGCTGCAAAAGCTGCACCGGTCGCACCAGCTGCATCTGCTGATGAAATGCCCAAAATATTCCCTTATAGAATACATCAGTCGTTGATGCCAAACGGACTAAATGTAGTAACGGTACCCTATCAGAGTCCGGGTATAGCGGCATTCTATATTGTCGTGCGTGTCGGATCAAGGAATGAAGTAGAACCGGGAAAGACAGGATTCGCGCACTTTTTCGAACACATGATGTTTCGCGGCACAGAAAAGTTTCCAAAAGATAAATACAGCGATGTGCTTAAGTCAACAGGAGCTTCAGCGAATGCAAATACCAGCCTTGACCGTACGCTTTATCATATGACAGGTGATGCTTCGAAATTGGAAACAATGTTTATGCTGGAAAGCGATCGATTTAAGAATCTTTCTTATTCGCTTCAGGGATTTAAAACAGAGGCAGGTGCCGTAAAAGGTGAATACACAAAAAATGCCGCAAACCCTCATACGAAATTGAATGAGATGGTTCAGAATACCGCATTCGACAAACATACCTACAACCATACTACGATGGGATTCTTTGAAGACATTGTAGACATGCCGAATC
>CAZAON010000379.1:0-4315 GCA_964486655.1 uncultured Flavobacteriales bacterium | reverse complement strand
ATAAAACCCTCTGAAATATACAAAGCAGGTACAAAAGTATGCACCTGCTTGTTATCGACATTTCGTCGGGTGAACTTATCCCTGGCGAGTTGCTCCTCAGCAGAGCTCGCTTCCGTTTCAGTTCAAAACAAAATTCATAACATTAAACTATATTTACAACTTGTCGAAAAAGCCAGCCACATTCAATGTGAGTATGCTGCCAATCGGAGTCCAGGTACTACCGCTGTCTATAGACATAAATGCTCCATTACCATATGAGCCTGCATATAAATTTGTTCCAATCACTGCCAGACTTAGTATATTTATACTGTCTATTCCACTGTTTGCCGGTGTCCATAAAACACCGTTATTAGTTGAAACATATACGCCGGCTGTATAAGTTCCGACATATAAATTATTTCCCATTTTAGTGATCGCCTGAATTTTTTTATTGTTCCCTAAACCATTACTTGAAGCCATCCAATTGGCTCCACTATCCAATGAAATGTATACCCCGAAATTTGTTCCTGCCAAAAGATCGGTTCCGTTTGCCGCAAAATAAACTCTGTCGCTGGTAAAGCCACTATTTATCACTGACCAACTGATTCCATTATTTGATGAAACATAGAGTCCCATGTTTGTGCCGGCGTACACATTTCCTCCGAATGCAATTAAACCGCTAATCCATCCACCATAAGGACCGTTAGTATGATACCATTGAGCAGATAATGGTTTGAATAGAAATAAAAAACAGAGTAAAACCAGAGATTTTCGCATACAATTATTATTAATGTTCTTTTTAAAATTCTTCTAAAATAAACTAAACCATAAATTATTTATCAGAGTTTTCATATCGTAACAACATTAAACAAAATTATCCTCAGAAGCAAATGTTATTTTGTCAATGAAAAAAGTATCAGATTGCGGCATTCTTGCCCGGTGGAATCTTTGTGTGAAGGCTAGTGCGTAAGGGGATCCGATAGCTATCGGGTCCCACTTCGTACTAATCAAACGCTCAAAGATCGCCGAGCCTGTTATTAATGATTAATAAAAAAAGTATCTAATTCCAATACAGTACTGTCGAATTGATTATCGACTCTTATTAAACCGACATTTTTCGCATAATAATAGGTGTTAGTTTTTCTCCATGGAAACATAAAATCCATGTGCTTTTCTACCACTATAACACTGTCATACATATTTCCGCCACTAACAATAGATATATTAACTGCAGCGATATAATGAAACGCTCTCCAATACCAATAATGATTTCCGAGTGACGCACTATCTAATGCACTGTCACCAACCGTAAAAGATAGCAAGTCATTCATAAATCCTGTTGTAGCTTTGTCCGCTCCATTTGCTTCAATACTTCTATAACCGGTAGGAGTCGAATACTTATAAACCGGGAGTCCTTTCCATATTGGCACATAACAGGGTTTACTCCCATATAAAGTTCCATTAACCGAATAGACAAATGAATTTAAAACATAAGTGTCTGAAACTTTATATTCAATGGCACCACCATTATATATCCAGAATGATCCCGGATAAACAGGAAGATAGGGTTCGGGAAAAATAGTATCATACGGAGACGAAAAATCCTGCTGATCCTTTTGGCATGGATAGAATAAATTGATCAGTACTAATAAACCAGCACACAGTGACAAATACCGATTATCAAAAAAAATAAGTTTACTTTTCATATCGCGAAATCATACTTTAAATTGATACCGTAATTCATCCAATGGAAATTGGAAATGCTATTGCCTTCAGGCGTGGAAATATTATTTTTTTGTAGTCTGAAATAGATTTCAAAAATCAACGCATTTTTCTTCAATAATTTTCCGAAGGCGACTCTGTTTTCTAAATTAAAAGATCCGTCTGAATAATTAGTAACTTTTTGTGATTGATCAGGATAATGAATTGTAAGATCACCTTCAACTGAATTGTATCCGACAGAAAGCTGATAATAATAGATATATTTAGAGGAAATTTTTCCTAATTGTAGTCCGGTAAAAACACCCAATGTTCCGAATGAATAATTAGCTTCAAGCGGCAATCCGATCACTCCTGCATATTGATAGCTATAATCAAATTGCCGGTCGACCGAATAATTTTCATTTAAATAATTAATTCCGAAAGTAAATCTTAATAGGCCTTTAAAATTAGTTGAATACGATACACCTCCACCACCTCCTGCACCCGGATTCATCATTGAAGAATTGTTTCTTTCATCAGATCCCAAAGTGAATCCATAAGAACCATAAACATTTATCGAACGTCCCCCATACTGACTATAAAGCAAAACAGGAAAAAATAAAAATGCTATAAGAATATATTTTTGCATTCAGACTCTACTATATCAATTAGGACTAAATTTTCATTGGTCATATTTCCCGTAACAATATTTAGCAAATTAATCAAAAAAATGTCATGAAAATAACAATAAGCTACCCTGCTCGGTGGAATTTTTGTGTGAAGGCCAGTGTGCAAGGGGATTCCGCCGCATACAGTACTTTAAGATCTTTAGTTGAAATCAACATCAAATAAGCTCAAATATAATGACGGTAACAATAACTAATATTTTTACAAGGAACTAACCTGAAGTACTAAGTGTGGCGGAATGCCCTTACACACGGGCTTATGCTCATTGGACATTCCGCCGAGCGGGAGTCTGAAATGGTATCAGAAATATTTCTATATTTGGTAGTGATATTTTACGTGACCTTAATGCTCTAGTAAACGTGATAACCAATGAAAAATGCTTTTTTTGTTTTTACCCTGTTATTTTCAATAGAAGTAAGTGGACAGGCCACTTTATATGGTCTTGCAAAAGTTCCGGGGTCAAATAAAATTCTTTATATATCCTCAATTAATCCTGCGAACGGATTTGTAAATGTTTTCAGCGGACCGCTAGCTTCTAATCACCTTTCAGTTGGAGAAGGAAATGCATTTGATTTTACCAGAGGTTATTATTATTACTTGATAGGTACTTACATCACTAAAGTAAATGTTCATACAGGATCATCTCAGATGTTTCCCGTCAATTTATCAGGTGCATACCCGGATGCACCTCAATATTCCTGCAGAGATTCATCGATTTATTTATTTAGCCGTAGCAGCTCATCCGGAATAGCTTTCGGGAAATATAATGTGGATTCAGGTCAGTTTGTTTCACCTACGATTAATTTTTCAACATTTCCTATGGAAGATTATACTTATGACAAAATCAATCATAAATATATTTTTGTTTCTGGTAATCTGATCTACATAATTGATCTATACTCAATGAATGTAGATACTCTGACTTTGCCGATTCCTTCAGGAACTCACTTTCGTTTTCCTCAGTATAATTGTAATGATTCTTTGATCTATGGAAACTATGTAATACCATCTTCATTGGCAACTTATCTGGCTACTTATAATTTATCAACCGGTGCTTTCAATATACTTTCACCAACTCCATTTACCTACGGCAGCATGGGAGGTAGTAGTTCAGCGCTGGATATTGAGAACGGACTTTATTATTTTAACATGGGAACCTCTATCATCAGTGTGCAGCTCGCTGACGGTACTCTTGCGGCTAATAATACCTATAATTTTTCCATCTCCGGTCCATCCTATGTTTACTATATTCAAATCAATCATACATGTTATTGTGAAAAACCATTGAATTCATCGATTGAAGAAAATAATTTACCACATCTATTTCTTATGAATCCCTTCAATGATGAATTAAAAATTGAAGGTATTTCTGCAAATTCACATTTGAAATTATACGATATTTCTTCAAGGCTTGTGCTTGAAAGAAATCTGCAAAGTGATATTATTTTAAATATTTCAGAACTGCCGCCAGGCGTTTATCTTTATTCACTAGATACATTTAACCGACATATAACGGGAAAATTTAGCAAATAAATATAATCCATCCCCGTTCGGTGGATACTTTGTGTGAAGGCCAGTGCGTAAAGGGATTCCGCCGCGCACAGTACTTAAAGATCTTTATTTGCAATCAAAATCAAGCAAACTCAATTATTCTGGCGGTAACGAATATTAATATTAATACAAGGAAGTAACCTGAAGTATTAAGTGCGGTGGATCCGATAGCTATCGGATCCCCTGCGCACAAATCAAACGCTCAAAGATTCCGACGAGCGGGGATGAATGTCCGGAGCATCACTGCTTTTAGATTTTTTTGCTGGGGAATGGGAAAGTGCCTCACAGCGGAGACGTTTGATGCCCTTTTTACGCTCTCTGTTTATGTTATTCCTTTTTAAATCGCTCCCCTGCAAATCTCAACTCCGATTCTCTTAACAATTTTATATTACTCAAT
>CAZAON010000378.1:0-1988 GCA_964486655.1 uncultured Flavobacteriales bacterium | reverse complement strand
TATTACAGGTAAAATGAATATAATATCAGGAATATGACCAGGTAATCTTTCAGTTTATCTCTCATAATCCGCAATGCTTTGCCCATCTGGTTTTCGACAGTCTTGACGGAAATGCCAAGTTGATCTGCGATTTCGGAGTATTTTAATTCTTCAAAGCGACTCATTTTAAAGATCAGACGGCATTGTTCTGGCAGACTTTCGATAGCAACTGAAATTTGATTCTCCAGTTCGCTGTGCAAAGTTAAAGAGGAAGATGGTTCTTCATTATTAGCAAGAGCAACTGTTTCATTAGCATAAAGCTGTCTGACTTTTTGATGCTTGATTTTATTTAAGCAGGAATTTCGTAACGATCGGAATAAGTACGATTGTAATGATGTTCTTATTTCCATTGTCTTCCTTTTTTCCCAAAGCTGAATGAATAGCTGCTGAACAGCTTCTTCGGATTCATCTTTATCGTTAAGTATTGTGTTGGCATAATTGCACAGTCGTTGGTAATACTCACGAAAAAGCATTTCCATCGCTTTCTCGTCGTCATCGCGCAGAGCCTGTAACAAATTATTATCGTCGCTAATCACTTAAGCCGGAAAAATCGCAAGTTACAAAGCCTTACTTATATATGACAACCATAAAAGCATTAACCCCTACGAAGATTGAAATTATTATTTACGGCTAAAAAGAATGTTTTAAATCTAAAAAAGCAGGTTTATTAAAGTACAAGTGTTTTTTTTCAATCCTGCCAATCGGCCAATTTATTTTTTCTCTTCGGCCTTCTCTTTGATAATTAAAAAAACTTCTTCGTTGTCTTTTTTCATGTAATACTTTTCACGCGCATATTTTTCCATTGTTGCGTGATTTGTAAGCAAATTGTTGAGGTCTTCACTGTAACGAATGATCTGGTCGTCATAGTATTTTTTCTCGGTACGAAGGCTCACAAGTTTTTTATGATAGGTATAGGTTGTGAGGAAATCATTGCGATCGAAAAAACTCAGCCATACAATAAATCCCAGCAGAGTAAGCACATATTTGTTCTTAAAATACTTTGCATACCTGGCGGCGACGCGTATTGATTTCTTTTTCATACCGGACTAAAGGTAGTTCAATACCGGCAACGGATAATCAGGCGGATAAAGACGATAATAACAATGGGGTGTTGAAAGGGTTAGTTGACCTTTTCTTTACCGATTTTGGCCGAACCGTTTTGAGACTCTTCGCTAAGGAAAGGGTAGCGGTAGTCATGAGGCGGGACAAACGTTTCTTTGATTGTTCTTGGAGAAACCCAGCGGAGCAGGTTGTACATGGAGCCTGCTTTATCGTTTGTGCCCGAAGCACGGCTGCCTCCGAATGGCTGCTGTCCGACTACGGCACCGGTTGGCTTATCGTTAATGTAGAAATTTCCGGCAGCGTGTACGAGCTTGGCAGTGGCTTTTTGAATTATATAACGATCCTGTGAAAATATCGAACCGGTTAAAGCATAGGTTCCGGTCTGATCGACAATTTCCAGAACCTCATCGAACTTACTGTCTTCATAAACAAAGATTGTCATAACCGGACCGAATAACTCTTCACACATGGTCACATAAAACGGATCTTTTGTAAGCAGGACAGTTGGGTGAATAAACCAGCCTTTTGATTTATCATAAGTACCGCCGGCAACGATTTCGATATTCGGATCGTTTTTGGCATTGTCGATATACTTAGCGAGTTTGTCGAATGATTTTTCGTCGATAACCGCATTTATGAAATTGCTAAAGTCTTCTGTCGGACCGATCTTGAATGTACTGATATCCTGAACCAATCCCTTTTTAACTTCAGGCCACATACTTTTAGGAATGTAAGCTCGTGACGCCGCAGAACATTTCTGTCCCTGATATTCGAAAGCTCCTCTTGAAATCGCAGTGGTAACCGCTTTAACATCAGCAGAAGGATGAGCCAGTACGAAGTCTTTTCCGCCTGTCTCCCCAACAATGCGGGGATAGCTTTTATATTTA
>CAZAON010000377.1:0-3060 GCA_964486655.1 uncultured Flavobacteriales bacterium | reverse complement strand
GATTATTACATGCAGACATTTGTTTCGCATTATTATTATCACTACGGCAATGTTATGGTCTTGTCCGTAAATCCGAGTGGTGAAATTTTATGGAATAATGTAATTACAAAAGACCAGAATTCTGTCGATGACAACGGGTTTTTTTCTTCCTATTTCTGTGCGGTGACGGGAGGTAAGCTAGCTTCTATTTACAACAAGTATGTTGAAGGAAGTTCATCCGTGCTCATCACTTACAATGAAGCATCAGGAGCACAGAAAACAGAGGTATTGTTTCAGGAGGAGGAACGTGTAACTGTGATCCCCCGTTCGGCCAAACAGGTTGATGATTTAACTGTACTTATGCCGGCTTATAAGCAGAACAAACTTTATATAGTTGAAATAAGCTTTTAAGGTTTTTCGAGATAAAGCTGCTGACCCGGAACCAGCGAATCAGTTTCCTTCAGTTTGTTGTATTTGTAAATGTATTTGCTTTTGATTCCGTTTGACTGGGCAATGGAAGCAATATTATCTCCGGCTTTAACGGTATATACACGATTCACACCGGTTTTCTTCTTTGGTTGAAGATAAACGATTTGCCCTTCCGATAATTTATCTTTACTGCTCATCTCATTATACTTTGGCAATTGCCAGGATCCCAATTGAAATTCTTTGGTAAGTGAAGCGAGATCATCGTTTGCTGTTGCAACAATGCAATTAATTCCGTTTATCGTAAATACTTTTCTCGGCGCAAAAGGGTCAACCACATCCACACTTGGCACAAAAACTTTTTTCACAGTTCTTGTTTTTTTAGTATTCGAAGCGATGGCGGCATTTTCAGAGTTACTGTTATCGGCCAGCAATTCGGGTGTTATTCCCTGGTCGAGAAGGTAAAGTTGATGTTCTTCGATTATCTTAATCAGGCGTGTGGCATAAGCCGGATCAGTGGCATAGCCCGCTTTCTTTAAGCCATGTGCCCAGCCTTTATAATCTGTAATATCCAATTCAAAAAGAAAAGCGTAACGGGGGCGTGTCCGTAAAAAGTTACTGTGGTCGTCGTATGAATCCAGGACACTTTTGTATTTTCTAAAGCATTCATCCTTCTTGTCATCATCCTGAATATAAGTTTCTCCTTTCCAGTCAGAACATTTTATTCCGAAATGATTATTCGCATCTTTAGCAAGGTTGCTGCATCCGGCCTGAGACTCAAGCAGGGCCTGAGCCATGGTGATGCTGGCAGGAACACCTGTTTTCTGCATATCACGAATAGCATATTCCTTGTTGTCGTTAATGTATTTCTGTTTGACAGGCGGAACACTATCGGCTGCATTTGCAACGGAGTTTGAAAAAATCAGAAGAAGAAGAAGGCTTTTCTTGATCATAGTGATAGAACGGAATTGATTTCGTTTAATTTTCCTTTTGTAACGTTAAACTGTAAGATAAGTTCGTTTTTTTATGAATTCGAAAGCTAAAATATTTTTATTGAAACTGAAACTTTATTATGGGAATGAAGTTGTCGAAGAGATAATTTTGTAAAGCGAATAATGTAGAATAGAAAATAGCCCCGGCCTTCAGGCCGGGGTTGAATGATAAGAGTTGAGGGGCTTTAGCCCAAATGATTTTTCAGATAAGAGTTTTAGAAGCGGAAGTAATACTTTCGGTATATTTAAAAAAAATATAAGATTTAAAGTCCGAGCAAAATCATTCTTTACCCCGTCCGCATCTGGCGCAAATGACTGATTATTTTAAACCATTATTTATTCCTGCGCAAAAATTTATTCCTCACCTTAATTCTCATTCTTAAAATCGAATACCCCACCCGTATGAATCAGTACAATCCTGCTGCCTTTTTTAAAATAGCCTTTTGAAATTAAATCATTCACTGCGAAAATCATCTTGCCTGTGTATATCGGTTCGATTGGAATTTGGGTCTGACCGGAAAATTCTTTACAGAAGTTGATTAATTCATCATTGCTCTTCGCATAGCCTCCGAAATGATAGTCGTCAATTATTATCGTATTCCGCAAGTCCCCGTTAAATTGAAGAACTTGTTTTTCAATATATCCTTCCGCTTTGAGTACAGAAACTCCAATTGCTGTTTGACCTTCTTTTAACCCGCGTGCAATTCCTGCCAATGTTGCTCCCGTTCCGCATGCACAGACAACATAATCACATTCGCTCACGTCATTCATAATCTCCGAACAGCCTTTTACTGCAGCTTCATTCGAACCACCTTCGGGAATTATAAAGTATTCAGATGGATCAGAATCATTCAAAGCGGATATCAGTAATTGTTTGATGAATTCCGGATCATGTTTCTTTCTGTAGTCTTCCCGGCTGACGAAATGCAATTCCATTCCGCATTTTTTCATGAAACTGATGTAATCGTTTTTTACTTCTTCGCCGCGAATAAATGCAATGACTTTAAAGCCGAACATCATTGAAGCCGCGCCTGTAGCGATTAAATGATTACTAAATGCGCCGCCGAAAGTGACAATTGCCTTCTTTCCGCTTTTTTGAAAACCTTCGATGTTGTATTTAAGCTTGCGCCATTTATTGCCGGAGATGAACGGGTGGATTAAATCGTCGCGCAGGATTTTTACTTCAAAGTTTTTCCGGATGTTGAGAGATTGAAGAAGGGGGGTATTAAAAGTATTTATCAAAGCCGGATTTTTTTTGCCACGAATTTCACGAATGGACACGAATATAAATTAAAGATTCTAATTTCATTCTCTGTGATTCTCCGATCTCTCCGAATCTCCGTTGTAATTTAAGCCACCGATTACACAGATTGCACGGATTTATTGTAACTCAAACTTATGTGAAATAATATTATTTGGGATTACCAGTATTTCCTTTGCGCCCTTGCGCCCTTGCGAGAAATTTTTTTGCCACGAATTTCACGAATGGACACGAATACAAATTAAAGATTCTAATTTCATTCTCTGTGATTCTCCGTTCTCTCCGAATCTCCGTTGTAATTTAAGCCACAGATTACACAGACTGCACGGATTTATTGTAACTCAAACTTATGTGAAATAATATTATTTGGGATTACCAGTATTTCCTTTGCGCCCTTGCGCC
>CAZAON010000376.1:0-9930 GCA_964486655.1 uncultured Flavobacteriales bacterium | reverse complement strand
GGCGCACCCGACCAGCCGGTCCATTGCTTTCTGTATAGCAATGTTGCCTGCATATACTCTTTGCTTCCGGCATATCCCGGATTCACCAGCAAATGGTTGAACATGTACTGGCTCACAAGAATGTCCTGTTGAGCTTTTAATGACACAACCGCATTCAATAGTATTGCTACTAATGCTATTTTTTTCATGATGATGATTTTCATTGATCTCACTTACTTGTGAATCTCCTTAGATCTACGTAAGTATTCTTTACAATGTTTGAGTTTTTTACCTCAACTATTACAAAATAAGTTCCCTCAGCTAATGGATCACCGTTGTTATTTTGGCCGATCCAGTCGGTATTTTGATAGTTTTCCTTACGATAAACTTCATTTCCCCATCTGTTAAATACCCTGAAAACATTCTCAGGATAAGCCTCTATGCCGCGAATCTCATAACCATCGTTAAATCCGTCACCATTCGGCGAATAACCATTCGGCAATTGCAGTTCGCACGCCGGATCAAAGAATATCGCAACTGTATCCACTGCAGAACAAACCGCATTTGTAACAGTCCAGACAAATACAGTCGTCTCACTTTTTGGAAGTCCGGTCGCTCTTGTGTATGGATCAAGCGAATCGGCTACCACTGATGGGTTCGGCTGACGAACACTCCACATACCCGTTCCGATACCCGGTGAATTTGCATTCAATACCACTTCTCCGATACAAACCGTCTGTGTGTCTCCGGCTTCAGCTATCGGTTGCTGGAATGCACCGACTACAACCTGATCGGAACTTGAACATGCCGGATTACTGACAGTCCACGTTAGTGTATCAACAGCATAATCGACGAATGTCACTGTAGCATTGTACAGCGTTACATCGTTCAGTGAAATTGAAGTTGTAGACCAGGTCCACAATCCTGTAAAACCGGCACCTATTGTACCGTTTAATGTAACCGGACTCAATCCGCATTGTAAAATATCGGTACCTGCCGTGAAATTGTAATTGAATATTGTTACGTCATCAGAGCCTGTACATCCATTTGCATCTGTTACGGTCCATCGCATTGTATTAAATCCTCCGGGAACATTTGAAATAGTAGCATTTGGATCTGTAACATCACTGATATCTGTAATCGACGATGAAGACCATACTCCGGTGCTTCCCGGCTGCAAAGTTGCCTGTAATTGTATTGATGATCCAGCGCAAATGGCAGTATCAACACCGGCATATACGGAAACCGGATTAGGCTGATTTAAATTTACCTGTTGCTGTTGCGTACAGCCGTTAGCATCGGTCACTGTAACAAAATAAATACCCGCATCTACACTCGTAATATCTTGAGAAGTCGCGCCTGCGGGATTCCAGAAGTAAGTATAGCCACCTGCACCACCGCTGACAGAAATATAAATACTTCCGTCACTCGCGCCATTACAAGTTGGCTGGATTAAGCTGTCAGGAGTAATTACAATTGTCGAACTTGATGCGATAGTAATATTTCCATTCTGCACACAACCGGCCGAATCGGTAACTGTTACGACATATGTTCCAGTAGTCAGACTGTCCGCTGTTGCACCGTTTCCTCCATATGGAGACCATGAATAAGTGTATGGTGCAACGCCACCGCTTACTGTTGCAGTGGCAATACTTGAACTGTCACCCGTACATGAAATCTGGTCCGGATTTACAGTAACAACAAGATTGGTTGGATTTGGAATATTAACAGTATCAACAGTTGTACAACCGTTAGAGTCAGTAATTAAAACCTGGTAATTTCCGGGCGTTAGTCCGAAAGCAGTATCATTTTGTTGAGGCGGTACGGTATTCCAGTCATATGTATATGGCGGTGTACCACCTGAAGCTGTTGCAACGGCAATGGCGTTAGCACCACCGGTACATCCTGCAGGCGCAATTGCAAACGCATTACTGCTTATCACATTACTTCCAACAACGATTTGTTGCGATTGTACACATAAATTTGAGTCGGTAACATCAACAGTATATACGCCAACCGGAACATTGACCAATGAATCATCAGTTGCACCCGGGAAACCCACCCATGAATAAGTGTACGGCGATATACCGCCACTTACAGAGGCAATCGCAATTCCATCAGATGTATTACAACTTGCATTCAGAGCCGATCCCGTTATGACAATCGGAGCCGGTGAAGTCACGGTGGCGGAAAGTGAAGTGCTGCAACCAACAGTATCTGTAATTGTTACAATATATGTTCCTGGAGATAAACTCGTGGCTGTAGTTCCTGTCTGAGGTGGTGTTGTATTCCATGAAATGGTATATCCCGGAGTTCCTCCAACGAATGAAACGGAAGCAATACCCGTTGTATCGGTAAAACAATTTAATGAGGAAACGCTATCCAACGTAATTACAATCGCCGAAGAGGAAGTATTGATGACTACCGAATCGGTTGTTGTACATCCGCGTGAATCGGTGATAGTAACATAATAGGTTCCCGGAGCAAGACCTGTTGCGGTGTCGTTCGCAGTCGGCGGAATTGTTGACCATGAATAAGTATAACCCGGTGTTCCGCCCGATGCCACTACTCTGGCTTCACCTGTATTTGCTCCCGTGCAGGATGCCGTAAGGGCAAAAACAGAATCACTTAAAACCGGAGGATCAACAATCGTATCTGAGAATGTTGCCGAACAGCCGGTAGTACTATCATAAACAGTAACATTATAGACACCTGCGGCTAAATTTGCAATGGAAGCCGAAGTTGATCCGCCGGGTGACCATAAATAGGAAAATCCATTTCCCGGATTAACCGGAACTACATCAATAGATCCGTCCTGCAGTCCGTGACAGGAAATATTAGCAACGTTGATATTTACAAGCGGCGAATTGACATAAATGTTGAATGAATAAGTCTGGTAACCACTATTCGGACAGGCATTGTCGACAACTGTAACGGTGAACTGGTGCGGGTTAGCACTGATATCGTTCACTCCGGGTGTCCAGCAGAAATTTCCGGTTGGGTAAGGGAAACCGGAAATTGTGTATGTTGAATTTGCAATACCGGCATTCCATGTCATGGTAACGATCTGACCACTGTCTGCATCATTCGAAAATACATCGAAACAAATTTGTGTACCCGGACAGACTGTTGTGTCTCTGATTGATGTTCCGTTAATTCCGGTCGCAGTCGGTAGTGTATTATTACATGGTCGTACATAAATTTCCATATCACGAACAACCTGGCCAATCAATACGCCATTACGATATTCCTGAACTAAAACGGATAATACTCCGACCTCCTGCTGAGTTGGATTCATCGTAATATCACCCGTAACAGGATCAATTGTCAGAGCCGGTGAAGAAGTGATCGGGTTTGTTGCAGAATATCCCGGCATGTAAGGGATCGGTGTTGTAGCATCTATTAGCGGATCTACGAGTGAAAATACAAGTGAATCGCCGTCAGGGTCAATAGCACCGTGATTATATGTAAATGACTGACCAACACAAACAAATACGATTGGATTATTGGTAAAATGTGGTGCTGAGTTGCAATTAATATTCAGGTTATCGAGACGTGTAGAAATATGCATGGGCGGATTAGAACCCTGAACACAAGGCTGTGTAATAACCATTGTAGTGATATCACAATTACGGCAGCAATAGGTCCAGCTTATTTCCCAATCGGCACAAAACGCAGGAAAATTTATGATACCGGAATAGTGATATTCCTGTATTCCCGGATTGACTGAGTTCGTATCGTCACATGCAGTGGAAAGTCCGGGACAGGGGTAGGTAATCTCCTGACCGGATCCTGCAACTAAAAGAAGAGTATCTGTAAAATACTGGTTGCAACTAACGGATCTGAATTCAATACCTACACCAAGAGGAGCAGGCGAACCCAGACAGTCCCTGTAGAAAGTAAGGTCTACTCTGTAGCTGTTACCTCCGACACAGGTATAAGAGATATCAGAACCCGCAAGGTGAGTTGCAAATGCTTTTTCAGGAAGCAAACCCAATGTAGCGGCAATTGATAACAGTAAAATTAGTCTTTTGAACAGTTGTAACATGTTGATCTTGATTTTTCGCAAGGTATCCGGTTACCGTTGCGCAGAACCTTGACAATTATGTAAGGTATCTGTTGGTTTGTACATACAATTTCGGTAAAAAGTTCCAATCATGGCGTAAATTGTCAAATTCTCAAATATTTTGACATTCAGGTTACATGTAAGAATTTGTGTTAAAAACGAAGATTTTGTAAACCAAATTCTTACATCAGGTTAAAAAAATAATGTTTAATTTTCATTACCCCTAATTAGTTCAAATTTTTAAAAAACCTTATTATTATGAAAACCTACTCCCTTCTATTCCTATTTATTTTAATTGCATTAAGTAATCCTTCTGTGGCATCGCATGTTCATGGTGCTGACCTGACTTATACCTGCCAGGGAAATGGGAATTATCTGGTTACCTATACATTTTATCGTGATTGCATAGGCATCCCACCTCCAACTACTGTCAATTTATACGTTGATAATGTATGCGGTACACCCGGCATCAATTATACAGTTCAAATAAGTCCAGGCAATACTACCTTTCCAAATTGCCCATTAAGTGCCTCCACATGTAATGGCGGTTCAACAATTGGAATTGAAAAATACACGTATGATACTTTGATTAATCTGCCTGATACATGTCAATATTGGAGACTCGGAGTTTCTATTTGTTGCAGGAGTGCCTGGATCAATTCATTTGTAGATCCGTCTAATTATGAACTATTTGTCGAAGCTGTAATTAATAACACAAATAATTATTGTGATACTTCTACAATTTTTAATAATAATCCGCCTGTATTCACATGCATAAATCAACTTAATTGCATTGACCCGGGATTGTTTGATGCAAATGGTGATTCAATGGTAGCTTATTTCGTTAATCCACTAAGTGGTTCAAATGTGAATCTTGCATATGATTCAGGTTATTCCATTTTATATCCTATGGATCTTGATAGCCAATGGACAATAAATAGTTCGACCGGTCAATTCTGTTTTACTCCATTAACAGTATTTGCAACGGTTTATGCGATTAGGGTGAGTTCATATCGTAATGGTGAATTAGTAGGTGAAGTATATCGTGATGTTATGTTGTATACATCAAATTGCATAGCTTCTCAACCCGAAATCTCTTTATCAAACAGCACTTCAACAGATACATTTGTTTGCGTTAACTATCCCATTTGTTTGGATTTAATTACGACAGATCCAACACCCGGTGATTCAACATTATTAAGCTGGGATAACGGCATTTCTTCCGCCACTTTTACCGTTAATTCTGCCCAAAATGAATTTGGAAGTTTTTGCTGGACACCTCAGAATTCCGATGTCGGTACTTTACCGCATTGTTTTAATGCATTTGTAAAAGATAACGAATGCCCTGCCAATCAATCAAACTTTAAAACATTTTGCATAACCGTATACGACAGCGCAACATGCGCCACATTAAATACATCTGAAATATATTCCAATTATCATTTTAAAATTTACCCTCAACCGGCTACGAATATTCTTAATGTTGAATTAATTAATCCGAATAAACAATTAATTTTTTCCGTACATGATTTATTAGGAAAAATAATTCTTGAAAGAAATATTAATGTTTCTGAAAATAAGTTTTCGCTTTCAACGGAAAAAATGATACCTGGAATTTATGTGGGTATGCTACGGAATGACGACGGGACGGTTGTATCTCAATGTAAAATTGTAAAAGTTTTGAATTGAAAAACAATCACTGTATGGTAGAGACGACAGGCATTGCGTCTATACCATACAGTGATTGTTTTTTTAATTTTCTATCACTCCCAGGTCTTCCTTATGAATTTCAAAATGATCTTCTTCTTCTTTGTATTTCAGAATCTGATCAAGGGCATCCGGAACAACATCGCTGCAAATAACGATGAAGGATCCTTTCTTAGCATTTCGGATGGCATGTTCAATCGCCTCTGATTCTTTCGGCATTACAGTAACTTTCTTCTTAACATCTTCTCCATGGATTCCCTTCATCATCAGATCGATGATATCACTGTCTTTCCGGCCGCGTAAATTCTTATCCTGTCTGATAATAATTTCATCAAACATTTGCGCGGCAACAGTACCAAGCTGAATAATATCTTCATCTCTCCTGTCCCCTACTCCGGCAATAATTCCGATTTTTGGTTTTGCTTCAATACGGTCGAGGAATCTTCCTATAGCCTGGAATCCCGCCGGGTTATGCGCGTAATCCACCATAACCGTAAAGTTGCGGAACTGGAAAATATTCATTCGTCCCGGCGTCTGTGTCGGAGACGGAATGAAAGTTTCGAGTGCCAGACGAATGTCTTCAACTTTAAATCCGCGCAGGAATCCCGCCAATACAGCCGGGAGAATATTCTGTATCATAAAAACAGCCTTACCCGAAAACGTGAGCGGAATATTCACCACTTTGTCGACTCTGATTTTCCACGTGCCTTTGCAAATAGTTACGTATCCGTTTTCAACGATAGCAGCTATTCCGCCATTCTCGCAATGCTTTGTAATTCTCGGATTATTTTCATCGAGACTGAAGAATGCCGTGTTACCCGGAATATTTTTTCGCATATCATAAACCAGATCATCGTCTGCATTCAGTATGCAGTAACCTTCCGGCAAAACACTTTCGGCAACCACACTTTTAACCCTTGCCATCTCTTCAATCGTATTAATGTCTTTCAATCCGAGATGATCTGCTGCCACATTCGTGACTATACTTATATCACAATTATGAAATCCCAATCCTGCTTTCAGAATTCCACCTCTTGCACATTCTAAAACTGCAAATTCCACAGTCGGATCACGTAAAACAAATTCAGCGCTGATCGGTCCGGTGCAATCACCCTGCTCTACCATGCTGTTCTGAATATAGATTCCGTCAGTAGTCGTAAATCCTACTTTTATTCCCATCGTCTTTACAATATGCGCGATAAGACGAGTCGTTGTTGTCTTTCCGTTTGTTCCCGTAACAGCAATGATCGGAATGCGTGCATTGCTTCCGGGCGGATACAACATATCCACAACGGGCTCTGCCACGTTTCTTGGCAATCCTTCCGCAGGCGCTATATGCATTCTGAATCCCGGACCGGCATTTACTTCCAGAACGGCACCGCCATTCTCATGAAGTGGCACGCGAATGTCGGGTGTCATTATATCGATTCCGCAAATATCCAGTCCGATGATTCGCGCAATTCTTTCGGCAAGAAAAACGTTATACGGGTGAACAATATCTGTTACATCGGTTGAAGTTCCGCCTGTACTCAGATTCGCGGTTCGCTTCAGATGTAATTCCATTCCGTTTTCCAATACACTGTCCAGTGAAAGTCCTTTCTCCGCCAGCATTCCCATCGTCATATCATCAATCTTTATGGCCGTGAGAACTTTTTCATGTCCATATCCTCTGCGCGGATCACTATTGACAATATCAATCAGTTGCTTGACTGTATGTTTACCGTCGCCTGTTACCATTGCAGGAGTTCTTCGGGCACCGGCGACAAATTTGTAATCTATCACAAGTAAACGGTGATCATAACCTGTTATGAATTTTTCGACAATGACTCCGCGGGATACTCTCTTTGCAGCAGCCAGAGCTTCCACAGCCTGTTCCCAGCCTGTAACATTAATAGTAGCTCCTCTTCCATGATTACCACCAACCGGTTTCAATACCAGAGGATATCCGATTCGCTTTACGGCTGATTCAAGATCTTCTTCGTCGTAAACTACTCTGCCCCTGGGAACAGGAACCGAAGAGGCTTCAAGCAGATTTTTGGTTTCCTCCTTATCACATGCCACCTCAACCGCAATGCTGCTTGTTGTACTTGCTACCGTAGCCTGTATACGACGCTGATTTTTACCATATCCTAACTGTACAAGTGAATGTCTGTTCAACCTGATCCATGGTATTTTCCGTTTAATCGCCTCTTCAACAATTGATCCGGTAGATGGACCCAGCCTGTCTTCTTCCCTTATTTCCCGCATTCGTTGTATATCATCGGCCAAATCGAAATCCTCACCTTTCACCAAAGCGTCAACTATTCTGACTGCCGCTTTGGCTGCATAGATTCCAACCTTTTCTTCCATGTAGTTAAACACTACGTTATAGACCCCATGCTGCCCGGTACTGCGCGTACGGCCGAAACCAACATCCATTCCCGCCAGGGTCTGCAATTCAAGCGCAAGATGCTCGACGACATGACCCATCCAGGTGCCATCTTTTACCCTCTTGAAAAATCCTCCCGGATGGCCTTCGGAACACTCATGAGCATACATTGTCGGAAAAGCCTTCTCTAAACGGGCCGAAAAGCCGGGAATCTTATTACTGGGAGCTTCCTCTAACTCTTCGATATCCAATTTCATAACGATGAGTTTGTGACGACGGATCGACCAGTAATTGGGTCCCCGCATTACTCTTATTTCAATAATGTTCATAGGTTCAGGTAGAATTAATTTCGTTTTCAAAGTAAACCAATTTTAATTAAGATCAAAACCCTGTCATTTTGTGTCAGAAAAATCGTTGAAAACTATACAAATAGCCTTATGCGAACCTAAAGTGTTTTCTATCTTTGCGCCAAATAATTCCAAAAAATGATTCCAAAAGGGAAGCTAATAGCTATCGGGGGGAATGAAGATAAAGGGACCGAACCGGAACCTAATTATATCCAGAAAAATAATCTGAACTTTTTCGAATTACAAATCCTGAGTCGCATCGTAAGTGAGGCCGGAGGACATAATGCGCATATTGAAGTTATCACCAGCGCATCCAGTATTCCGGAAGAAATAGGAAATAATTATCTGGACGCTTTCAAAAAACTTGGATGTAACAATATCCGCATCATGGATATTCGTAAACGCGAAGATGCCGATAAACCCGAAAACATTGAAAGAATACGTCAGTGTAACGGAATCATGTTCAGCGGCGGAAATCAATTGCGCTTATCCTCCATTTTCGGCGGAACAAATATTCTTGAATTAATTTCGGACCGTTATTTTAACGAAGAACATTTCATTATAGCAGGTACAAGTGCGGGTGCCATGGGTATGTCAAATACAATGATTTATCAGGGCAGCAGCTCCGAAGCTCTGTTTAAAGGTGAAGTAAAGATTACGACCGGACTAGCTTTTATCAAAGATGTAATAATTGATTCGCATTTCGTAACGCGCGGTCGGTTTGGAAGATTGACTCAGGCTGTTGCGGCAAATCCTTCCTGCATCGGAATCGGATTAGGAGAAGACACGGGTGTCCTTATTACGGAAGGCCGTTATATGGAAGCTATGGGAAGCGGATTGGTAATTATTATAGACGGGCATAATATCCGTCATTCAAATATCGCAGACCTGAAAGAAGGTTCTCCAATCTCCATTGAAAATTTAATTGTTCACGTTATGGCTAAAGGAAATTGCTATGATTTAAAACAAAGAAAATTTTCAGCGGAGGTAGCTACAAAAGCTGTAAACTAAACAACGGAATTATTTCGTTTGTTACTAAAGGGCAACTATAAAAGTATTGATTCGCTCTTTTAATCTTCTGACAAGTTAAAGCAACGATATTTTCAGGTTTGCATTCATTCCGCCCGAAAGATTTGAGTTAATTCTTAATTCAGAATTAATTTCCTGCATTCTTTTCAACATGGTTTGTAAACCCATTCCATCACTCTTCTCATCAGTCACAAACCCTTTTCCATTATCCAGGTACTCAATGGTCATGTATTCCTTCTCATAAGAAATATTCAACTTTACTTTCGAAGCGTTGCTATGCTTGACTGTATTGTGAAATAGTTCTTTAACGACAAGGAATATATTGCGTCTCTGAACAAGACTTAATGTTTTACTGGGAATATCCTCTCTTACCTTAAATTCCAACTGTATATCATTGTTTTCACAATATTCCTGTGCATACGAATGAATGTATG
>CAZAON010000375.1:0-10598 GCA_964486655.1 uncultured Flavobacteriales bacterium | reverse complement strand
TCTCTAATTCGATTACATCGCCGGGAAGATCAATTGCCAATCCCATTGCATCGAAACCGCAACCAAGATTAGCAACAGTAGCAGGAGCAAAAACGCTGATCTTAGTTTTCATTATTCGAAATATTTTCCAATACTGATTATCTCCGCGAATACACCGGCAGCAGTTACTTCAGCGCCTGCCCCCGGTCCTTTCACAACGAGCGGACGGTCTTTATATCGTTCGGTGGTAAATGAAATAATGTTATCGCTTCCGGTCAGATTATAAAACGGATGTGACGAATTAACTTCGTCAAGTGCAATCGTCGCTTTGCCATTATCCATGCGTGCAATGAATCTGAGTACCTTTCCTTTTGCCTGGGCTGACTTTCTCAGTTTTTCGAAGTATGAATCATTCTTCTTCAATTCATCGAAAAAAGCTTCGACCGTTTTTGCTTTCATGCAGGAAGCAGGAAGCATTTGTGAAATTTTAATATCCTTCATCTCGAGAGGATAGCCTGACTCGCGCGCAAGAATTAATAGTTTTCGCGCAACGTCTTTTCCGCTGAGATCAATACGCGGATCAGGTTCGGTGAATCCTTTTTCTTTGGCCTGCTTAACGATGTCACAGAAACCGGTTCCTTCTCTGAAAGTGTTGAAGATAAACGAAAGTGTACCGCTTAAGACGGCTTCGATGCGAATAATTTTATCTCCGCTTGATAACAAATCGTTCAGCGTATTGATAACTGGTAATCCGGCTCCGACATTTGTTTCGTATAAAAATTTCACATTGCTCTTCTTCGCCTGCTCTCTTAATTTTTTATACTGAACATAGCTTCCGCTGTTCGCAACTTTATTCGGCGTAACAATCGAAATACTGTGCTGAAGAATATGCTGATAGGCTCCCGCGATTTTTTCATCGGATGTGCAATCGACAAAAATACTCTGCGACAAATTCATTTCATTCATTCGCTGAGTATATGCTTCTATGCTCATTCGCTCAATCGAAGACGAAAGCAAATCGGTATATTTCTTCAACGGCAATCCGTCGGCATTGAAAATCATCTTTTTCGAATTCGCAATTCCGGCTATGACGATCTCGAGCGAACGAGCATTACGAAGATGCTCGCGATGAGTCTCAATCTGCCTGATAAGTGTTCCACCGATGAGTCCGGTACCGACAAGGAAAACGGAAAGTGTCTTTACGTCGGAGAGGAAGAATGACTGGTGCAATGCGTTCAGCGCCTTATTCAGATCGTGACGATGAATAACCGTGGAAATATTTAATTCTGATGATCCCTGAGCTGTTGCAACAATGCTGATACCGTTTTTACCGAGTGCCTGGAATAATTTTCCGGAAACGCCGGCCGTATTCCGCATGTTCTCGCCGATGACGGCAATAATGGCAAGGTCATTTTCAAGTCTAACTCTGTCAATCATCTTCGCCCCTATCTCCCACTTAAATGCTTCGTCGATTGCTTCTTTAGCGGGCAATGCATCTTCGGGACGAACGGCAAAACTGATCGTATGCTCCGACGATCCCTGCGTGATGAGAATAACGTTAATTTTCTCATGCGAAAGTGCGCCGAACAGACGGGCCGAAATTCCGGCCACTCCGACCATTCCGCTTCCCTGCATCGTAAGCAGTGAAATATTATCGATCGATGAAATACCCTTGATGAGGTATGATGGATCGACGGGCTTGACTGAGATAAATGTTCCGGGATGGGCCGGACTGAATGTATTTTTAATCAGCAGCGGAATCTTCTTCTCGAGTGCGGGCTGAATCGTTGGCGGGTGAATTACTTTTGCTCCGAAGTGAGACATCTCCATCGCTTCTTCATAGGTCATTGAAGCAATAGAAAATGCTTTCTTCACTTTACGCGGATCGGCAGTCATGACTCCGTCAACGTCTGTCCAGATCTGAATCTCCGAAGCATCCAATGCGGCCCCGAATATCGCTGCCGTGTAATCAGACCCTCCTCTTCCAAGTGTTGTCATCTCTCCTTTCGCCGTGGATCCGACGAATCCGGTTATGAGCACAACGCTTTTCGATTTCTTAAAATAGTTTTTGATATTTTTATTGGTCTCCGTAAAATTCACCACGGCCGAACCGAAATTTTCATTGGTGCGAATGACGGTACGCGCATCGAGAAAGTCCGTGCTAATCTTTTTTGAATTAAAATAATGCGCAATAATTTTTGCCGAAAGTACTTCTCCGTGACCGCTCAGGAAGTCGAGCGTGCGAGATGACAGTTCACGAACAAGATAGACGCCATGCAGGATTTCATGCAGAGCGGTAAAAGTTTCTTCGAGAAAATTATGTAATTCTTTATCCCGATTCAGATCAAGTTCTTTAACAGCTTTCAAATGACGGTCACGAATTTCTCTGAAAACATTTATGTAATCATCGTTCTGACCCGCCGCTAGTTTACTCATGCGGATCAGTTCGTCCGTCACTCCGCCAAATGCCGAAACAACAACGCCGATTTTCTTATGCTTCTTTATTAAACCTGAAACAATTTCGGCCACACCGGAAATGCGGGATGCGTTCGAAACGGATGTCCCCCCGAATTTTATTACGATCATACGGTTTCTGTTACGATATATTGGTGCAAAGGTTCGTATGGACGCATTGAATTGCAGGGACGCATTGCAATGCGTCCCTACAATTCAATGCGAAACAACCAATTAAACATCAATGTTTTACCAAATTCCGTCAATACCGATTCAGGGTGAAATTGAACACCCCGTAAAAAACCGTTTTCATGGGTAAAAGACAGCAATAAATCATCATCGCCAATGGCGGTTTCATGGAAAGATGAAGGAAGGGATTTCCGGTCTACACACCATGAATGATAATGCCCGACTTTAAATTTTTCGGGTATACCGGCGAATAGTTTTTCCTTCCTGTCTGTCACTGTTGCAACAGATGAAACTCCGTGCAAAACGTTTTTAAGATTTATCAGTTTTCCTCCGCCTGCTTCTGCAATTGCCTGCATTCCGAGACATACTCCTAAAATATGTTTGCCGGAAAAATGTCTGCGAATGAGATCCATTGTTATTCCTGATGCAGACGGCAACCCCGGACCGGGTGAAATGATTATTCGATCATACTTATCCGTTTCATTAAGCTCAATTTCATTATTTCTCCGAACGTCCAGATCAATCCCGTCAAACTGCTCAACAAGATGCGAGAGGTTGTATGTAAATGAGTCGTAGTTATCTAAGAGAAGGACTTTCAAAATACACAAGAGGGTTTTGACACTAAGACACCCCCAAAGGGGCAGGCAAGTCACCTAGAAAACTATGTGTCTTTGCGCCTTTGTGAGAAATCACTTTTCAATACACAAAGATTCACAAAGTCATTGAAACGACAATGTTGGTGGGAAAAAAAATATCTCTCGCAATGGCGCAAAGTCGCAAAGAAAAAATCTTAGTAAGAATAATCTTGGTGTCCAGCCTGCCCCTTTGGGGGTGCTTTAGAATCCTGTTAGCATAAAAAATATCCCCATAATTCCCATCTTTACCTTAAATTTCGCCCATGAAAAAAATCATCACATCAAAAAATGCACCTGCTCCTATTGGCCCATATAGTCATGCAGTTCAATCAGGAAGTATGTTATTTGTATCCGGACAAGTAGCCAAGCATCCGGTAACAGGAGAATTGCTGACTGCCGATATTACTGCTGAGGCAACACGGGTAATGGAAAACATTGAAGCCATTTTAAAAGAAGCTCAATTCGAATTTAGCCATATCGTTAAGACAACAATATTCTTAACAGACATGAAAAATTTCGCAGCAGTTAATGAAGTGTATGGAAAATATTTCAATGCTGACTTTCCGGCGAGAGAAACCGTTGCAGTTTCGGGATTGCCACTGGGAGTGAATGTAGAGATTTCGGTAATTGCGGTGAAGTGAGATGTTAGTTAATAGCTATTAGTCTTTAGTCTTTAGATAATAGAAATTAAATTTAGCTTTACATTAATATCACTCCATAAAACCCATCACTAAAAACTCAACCTTCCACTTTATACTTCCCCACCTCCTCAAACTCCTGATTCAACCACGCTTTAAAAAACATTTTCGAAGCCACGTCTGCATTTTCTTTCCGGGAAATTGAATAGCGGCTGTAGAAATCAATTTTTGACGGAGTGAGCGTAATATCTTTCAGCATTTTCATCGGTGTAAGAATTGTCAAAACAATTTTCTCTCCGCTGAACATTTTGAAAAGCGTCTGAACATTATCCTGAACTTTCATCTCATTCACTGCGACGATCTCATCGTTGCGGCTTAGTCCGCCTGCAAATGCCGGTGAACCAGGAGCAATCGAGGCTACATTAGTCACACCATTTTCCACGTTACTCCGGAATCCAAAGTATCGTTCCGTCTCATCCGTCGAAGGTTTCTTAACCAACTGACAACCCACATACGAAAGCACTTCACTTAAGAGTTGCTCATCATTTTCGGTTCCGTATACATAGTCAAGGAAGAAATCAGCCATCGGCTGACCGGCAATATTTTCTACTATTGAAATATAATCATGATCGGTGTATCCAATTTTCTTTTTCCCGAAATCATTGTACAAAGTCTTCATCACATCATCGAGCGACGCACGTGAATTCGTTTTCTGGCGAATCATCAAATCGCACATCATTGCAATAAGGCAACCTTCATCATAGATGGAAACCTTTCTTCCCGGCACACCGGGGTTATAGCCATCCAGCCATGTATCATACGATGAATCTGCAACCGATAAATTAAATCGACCGTGATTATCAAAATGTTTCTGCAGCCTCGCTCCTATCTCGCGGAAGAATTGTTCGACACTGTACACACCGCATTTCGCCAGGAATAAATCTCCGTAATAGGTAGTCACACCTTCGTATACAAATCCGAGTCGCGAATAATTTTCACGCTTGTAATCATAAGGGTGCATTTCGGCCGGACGAATAGTCTTTATATTCCAGGCATGAAACAACTCATGCGATGCAACACCGGTGAAATCGATGTATAACGGATCGCTCATGAGCTGGGTACCCGGACCTAATGCAAGTACTGTCGAACTGAGATGCTCGACTCCATGATAAAACTTATACGGAAGAACCAATACGAGAAAATGATATTCGGAAAAAGGAAAATCACCCATCGTCTTTAGTTGAACCTTCGTGAATGATTCGAAGTCGGCAACGATCTTATTCCAGTCGGGCTTACAATTACCCTGCAGCCAAATATGAAAATTGGTTCCTCCCACTGTATACTTTCTATTCTGAAGAGTTGCACTTGCAATAAAAGGGCTGTCAACCAGCTCGTGATAATTTTCAGCGGTCAGAAGGTTATTTGTAACCTTTAATGAAGTCGCGATTTTATATCCTGCCGGCATGTTCAATTCGACAGTATGCACTTCATGCATTCGTTCATGAATAAATAAAAAGCAATGAACAGGATTAATGTAAATCTGGTTTTCGTCGATATAACAACCACCTGCATCAGGCTGTTCGCAGAAATATTCGTAGCGAATAATAATTTCTTTAGCACCTTCGGTAGAAACCTGCCAGGTATCTTTTGTTAATTTTCTGAAGGCAAGGATTTCATTTTTTTTATTGTAAACACTCCATCGCCTGATATTCTTCGCGAAGTTTCCCAACTCATATCTTCCCGGTCGCCAGGAAGGTAATTCAATTGTTACTTCATCTGTTTCAATATTATCAATGTGCATTTCAATCTCGGCAAAATGCGAATTCGGTTGCGAAGAGGTCAGCTTATATTGTATCATGGAAAAGTGTGTTTACAGTGTAAAAGTAGCAGAAAAGTATTGAGTATTAAGTCTTCGGTCCCGAGAAAATAAACAACAACCATTTGTAAAAAACCAGAGTAAATAAGAGCCTGATTTGCAGGTGATATCAGGACTCAGGACCCAAGACTCAAGACTATTTCCTACATTCGCATCAAATTCTAAAAATATGTACGATTTACTTGTTTTAGGCAGTGGTCCGGGTGGTTATGTGGCGGCAATTCGTGCTGCTCAGCTCGGTATGAAAACCGCTGTAATTGAAAGAGCGGAACTGGGAGGAATTTGTCTTAACTGGGGATGTATTCCGACCAAGGCATTGTTAAAAAGTGCGCAGGTATTTGAATACCTTATGCATGCACAGGATTATGGAATAAAATCCTCAGGAGTTGAAGCTGATTTCCCATCCATCGTAAAACGCAGCAGAGGAGTTGCCGATGCCATGAGCAAAGGAGTTCAGTTCCTCATGAAAAAGAATAAAATTGATGTGATTGCCGGCAATGGTGTATTAAAATCAGGCAAGGCAATTGAAGTGACTTCGGCCGATGGGAAAACTCAGCGTGTTGAAGCAAAACATATCATAATAGCAACAGGCGCCCGTTCGCGCGAACTTCCCAATCTGAAACAAGACGGAAAAAAAGTAATAGGTTATCGTGAGGCAATGACTCTTGAAAAACAACCTAAATCCATGGTTGTTGTCGGTTCAGGTGCCATTGGTGTTGAGTTCGCCTATTTCTATCATTCACTCGGAACGAAAGTTACTATCGTTGAATTCATGCCTGAAATTGTTCCGATCGAAGATGCTGACGTTTCCAAACAACTGGCAAGGTCATTCAAAAAATCAGGCATGGAAATACTCACCGAATCAACCGTTGAATCAGTTGAACAAACTGCAAACGGATGCAAAGTGAATATCTCTAATAAAAAAGGGAACCAGGTTATTGAATGTGACATCGTTCTTTCGGCAGTAGGAATCACATCCAATATCGAAAAGATAGGATTGGAAGAACTTGGTATCATTACCGATAAAGGAAAAATTATTGTGAATGAATGGTATCAGACTAACATCCCTGGCTTTTATGCAATCGGTGATGTGTTAAATACACCTGCTCTTGCACACGTTGCATCTCACGAAGCGATTACGTGCGTTGAAAAAATTGCGGGTATGCATGTCGAACCGATGGATTATAAAAATATTCCCGGCTGTACATATTGCCAACCCGAAATTGCATCTGTCGGTTACACCGAAAAAGCCGCACGCGACGCGGGATTTGAAATCAAAGTCGGAAAGTTTCCTTTCTCCGCATCAGGTAAAGCGAAGGCCGGCGGAAATGCAGATGGTTTCGTGAAAGTTATTTTCGACGCGAAATATGGCGAATGGCTGGGAGCTCACATGATAGGCGCTAATGTAACGGAACTTGTAGCTGAAGTTGTCGCCGCAAGAAAACTGGAAACTACCGGTCATGAAATTATCAAATCGGTACACCCTCATCCTACCATGAGTGAAGCTATTATGGAAGCTGTTGCCGAAGCATATGGCGAATGCATACACCTATAAGAAACAAAAACTATAAATTAAAAAAGCCGCGAAATATTCCGCGGCTTTTTTTTACTCTTTACCCCTCTGACTGATTTTTCTGATTAGATACAAATCCAATCAGTATATTATTATTTCTATTGAATTACGACTCTGACTGTGTTTTTGTAACTGCTGTTTTCAAGCGTAAGGAAATACACGCCTGCCGCCAGATCATTCACTGAAATTGTTTTATAGAACATCGAACCGATCAGTTTTATTTCCTCATGCTTCACTACTTTTCCATCAACGGAAGTCATTTTAAGAGCGATGCTCTTGTCTTTCTGATCAGGAAGCAACACTGTTATTTTTTCGTGAGAAGGGTTTGGATAAACCTGCAGTACAGCTTCATTCTGAACATTTGAAACACCCGTGATCACACTGACAACAACCTGATCAGTCGCCGTACATCCGTTAATATCAGTCACCACAACACTAATGTTGCCATTAGACGACACCTGAATAGCCGAAACTGAATCCCCGGTCGACCAGAGATAACTTTCAAATCCCGGGCCTGCACTTAAAGTAACTGTCTGTCCGGAAGAAATAAACATTGTATCAGGTCCGACATTTACGGAGATGGCAGGATAAACAAATACATTCATTGCAACTGGGGTCTCCGGACAAGTTGAGTGAGCGAGAACGTAATATGTAGTATTCACGCTTATCGATGGAGTGTTAAATGTATATCCTGTTCCGATAATATTTCCACCGGGTGCATCATACCAGAAAATTGAATCTGGCGGAACACTTGCTGTAACAGAAAGTTCGGAACTACCTGCACCGCATGTAAACCCATCAGTTGTCGAAGTAATTGCAGAGCCTGTTACTATCGCATTTACCGCTGTTCGACTACTCCTGCAAAAATCTCCTGCCTCCACATAATATGTTGTTGTTGTTGAAATAACCGGAGTTGTGAACGATGAACCGCTGTCAAGCAATATTCCGCCCACCTGCGTATCATACCAGTACATATTGAATCCGGATGTCGCATTCAGAGTTACCGTTCCGGTTCCGCAGCGGGAAACATCAGAAGCGGATGGCGATGGCGGTGCCGAGCCAAGAGTTACTGTTACAGGTACACGGGCACTGTTGCAACCGAGTCCTGCCTCTGCATAAAACGTTGTCGTAGCGCTTAGAACCGGAGTAGTGAAATATAATCCGGTATCAAGTATCGAACCTCCTGTTGCAACATCAAACCAATTGACCCTTGTTGAGGATACGGCGCGAATAACTGCTGTTCCTGCAGAACAAATTGTAGTATCAATAAGTGTCGGTGCATTCGGTGGAGAAACTATGTATGCATGAATTGCAACACGGCTGCTTCGACAAGTTCCTCCTGTCTCAATCCAGTATGTCTTATTGTTATTCAATACAGGTGTTACGAATGTGCTACCTGTATTAAGTACAGTTGAGCTGCTATGACTATTGTACCAGTAAATCTGATAAGGAGAAGTTGCAGTGAGCGTAACCGTACCCGGATTACATCTCGAAGCATCTGTTGGAATTGGTGCTGCCGGAATCGGATCAATTATAGCCTGTACGGCAGCACGGGCACTTGAACAGGTTCCATCATGAGTTTCAACATAATAAATTGTCGTATTACTGATTGTCGGAGTGACGAAAGAATTTCCCGAGTCAAGCAGTGTTGTACTGGTTACACTGGAATACCAATACAACTGACCAATTCCTGTTGCGGATATTGTTACAGTACCGGTTCCGCAACGTGAATTATTAAGTCCAACAGGAGTTGGAGCAAATGAATCAATTACCGCCAAAACCGAATCTCTCGTACTTGAACATCCGGCAGGTCCCGCTTCCGCATAAAACATGGTCGAACCGGTAAGAGAAGGGGTTGTGAATGTTAGTCCCGCACCGATTGAAGTTGTGGAAGTTGGTGAGTTAAACCAACGTACTAAAACAGGTGAAGAAGCTGTGAGATCAACAGCACCCGGACCACAGTGATGTCCACTTGTTAAAACCGGAGGTGAAGGAATCTGGTTAATAATTGCCTGTACCGGAATTCGGGAACTGCGGCAATTATCTCCCGCTTCGATGTAATAGGTAACTGTGGAATTTAAAAATGGAGTTGTAAAAGTAGTTCCGCTATCAACCGGACTACCACCTGAAGCGGCAGTGTACCAATAAATTTGTTCCGGAGAGGAAGCTGTTAAAGTTACGATTCCGGGTTCACAGCGACTGACATTTGCGGTCGATGGAGCCGATGGTATTTGATTGATGATAGCTAAAGCAGGTGTTCTTGTTAGACTTGCGCAGCCGTTATCTGATCCTGCATAGTAAGTCGTAGTGGATGAAATAACCGGAGTATTAAATGTACTTCCGGTTGAAAGTGAAGATCCTCCTGTTGGTGTGGCATACCATTTAACATTTGCTGAAGAGCTAGCCGTAAGAGTTACGGAACCCGGACCACAACGCGAATCATCAGTTGTGACCGGAGCAGCGGGAACAGGATTTATGATTGCCTGAACCGCATCTCTTGAAGTACTTGTGCAACTTCCATTACTTGCTTCTGCGTAATAAGTTGTAGTAGATGATATAGAAGGTGTGATGAATGTTAGTCCGCTTCCCAGTGAAACCCCACCCGACGCAGTGGCAAACCAGTTAACAGTTACACTTGAAGATGCAGTAAGCGTTACTGTACCCGGACCGCAACGGCTCACATTCGAAGCAGAAGGAACGGAAGGAACAGATACAATTATTGCCTGAACCTGAATTCGATTACTGCGACACTGATCCCCTGTCTCTACATAGTAATTAGTAGTATTACTTAATGATGGAGTCGTATAAGTTGGTCCGGTCGATACAGATGAACCTCCCGTTGAAACTGTATACCAGTATATCTGTTCCGGAGACGATGCGTTCAATGTTACGGTACCTGATCCGCATCTGCTGACGTTGGCAGTTGTTGGTGGAGCCGGTATCGCATTAACTATTGCCTGAGTGGCAATTCTTGAACTGCTGCAGCCATTGAATGCTTCCGCATAATATGTTGTTGTCGAACTGATAAAAGGAGTAGTGAAAGTTAGACCTGTTCCAATAGAAGTTCCTCCGCTAGGTGAAGTATACCAGTTGACAGTAGATGAAGAACTGGCGGTTAAGTTGACAGTTCCCGCTCCGCACCGTGAATTATCATTTGTTACCGGACTTGAAGGAGCTGAAGCAATAACAGCCTGAACCGGAACTCTTGCACTAAGGCAACCATTCTGACCTGCTTCGGCATAATACGTAGTTGT
>CAZAON010000374.1:0-14088 GCA_964486655.1 uncultured Flavobacteriales bacterium | reverse complement strand
TTCCTGAGAAAAAAGAAATGATGGTAAAAGCAGAAGGATTGCAACCTGAATATTTAATGTGAGATGTCGCATGCTGACTTGGGGAGATAATTCTAAAATAATATCCCGCTTTTATTGGTTGCAATATAGTATCAATTGATTGCACTTTTGTTGATTAATCATTCTTCAATGCAACTAATAAAAATTGAATCAAAAGTACATGAACTGCGAGGGTTGAAAGTCATTCTTGATTTTGACCTCGCTGAACTTTATGAAGTTGAGACAAAGAATCTCAACAAAGCCGTAAATAGAAACCGTTCCCGTTTTCCGGAAGACTTTATGTTCCAATTAACGGATATAGAATGGCAGAACTTGAGGTTCCAAATTGGAACCTCAAGTTCTCATGGCGGAGCCAGGTACTTGCCTTATGCCTTTACTGAACAAGGTATAGCTATGCTTTCCAGCGTATTACGTAGCGAAAAAGCAGTAAAATCGGATACAAATAGTGTACTACTGATTACCGGTCTTGCTTTCAATCACCCTGCATGCAACTTCCTTTTTCTCTACCATTTCTAGCGCCTTCTGCAATGCCTTATCCATGCTATGCATAATGGCAAAATATCCTTCGTTCTTATAAATCTGACGGGCGATTAATGCTTTTAATTGTGTACGGATTATTCCGGACGAAGTCTGCAAACCGGCCTCATCACGCTTTACTCCGTTCTTCTCGCCGAATGCGACAAACTCATTCATAACCGCAGCATTAATCTGAAACATCTTATTAAACTCATCAAAAGATTTGAATTTGCTGAAGACTTTTCTGTTTTCGTCGAGGTAATTATAAGCAAACTCAGAAACGAGACCCTTACTGTTTAATAATGACAAATACGATGATGTACCTGTAGTATCAAGTCCGACGAATACATCCGGCATGATACCTCCTCCGCCATAAACAATTCTTCCACCGGGTGTTGTAAATTTCAGCGAATCCGCGAAGTGTATGCTGTCTGATGTAACTAATTCACCACGCTTAAAGCGCTCCATTAGTTCGTTCTCATATTGCTCATAACCTTCTCCTTCATATGGCTTCTGAATGGAACGGCCGGTCGGAGTATAATATCTGGCAATGGTCAACCTGATAGCTGAACCATCCGGAAATTCACTCTGCTCCTGCACTAATCCTTTGCCGAAAGATCTGCGGCCGATAATCGTAGCCCTGTCCCAGTCCTGCAGTGCACCTGCAACTATTTCACTTGCCGAGGCACTTCCTTCGTCAATCAAAACCACCAGGCCTCCTTCAGAAAACAAACCGCGTGATGTTGCCGAATACGATTCCTTCGGACGAGAACGGCCTTCCGTATAAACGATGAGCTTATTATCCGGTAAAAATTCATCTGCCAGTTGTATGGCAGTTTTTAAATAGCCGCCCGGATTTCCCCTTAAGTCGAGAATAAGGTTTTTCATTCCGTCTTCCTTCAGCTTCACAAATGCATCCAGGTATTCCTCATAAGTTTTATCGCCAAAATGACTTACCTTAATGTATCCGGTTTCATTGTCAAGCATGTATGATACATCGACGCTGTAAATTGGAATTTTGCCGCGCGTAATAGTATAATCGGTTTTCTTTCCGTTTCGTAAAATGGTTACTTTAACCTTCGTGCCGCCCGGTCCGCGAAGTGCCTGCATAACCTGTGAGCTGGTTATGTTAATATGAGCGACATTTTTTCCGTCTACATTAATGATCCTGTCCCCTGCAAGTATTCCCAGTGATTCTGATGGTCCGCCTGATATGGCACTTACTACCATAATGGTATCATTCTGAATATGGAATTCAACACCGATACCATCGAAATTTCCTTCAAGGGGTTCATTCGTTGCCTGAAGCTCTTCAGCGGGAATGTAGGCCGAATGAGGATCGAGCTGATGAAGCATATTTTCAATCGTTGTTTCAACAAGCTTTTTCTGGTTGACAGTATCTACGTATTCCTGATTGATGTAGTTAATGATGTCGTTTAGCTTGTTGAACTGACCTGTGCGGAAAGAAAAAAGTGAATTATTTCTTCTGTAAGGTTCATTCATCCGCATTCCAATATAAATGCCGGCTGCAAGAAGAACAGCAAACAGGAAAGGAAGCCAGATTTTTAATTTTTTCAATGCTTATGGGTGTTAATATTTACTTGTACTCAAACTATCCGGAAATGTTTATGGCAAAGCAACTAAAACAGTATGAGTAGTATGTGAAACGAATGAGTGGGGAAGAAATTTCAATTTTGGATAATCGAAATAGTTATGTGATTAACCCGCCTGGACGGCTTTTTCTTTCCCTGCATACTGAACTACTTCAACACCGAAGCGCCGCAGAAAATCAACTCCTTCGTCGGAAGAGATTCCTTTATATTTCGCATAGGAATTAAGGAAAATGACCTTTCTGATTCCCATGGAAAAAATGATCCTGGCACAGGGAAGGCAGGGCGACAGTGTTATATAAAGCGTACAACCTTCAATTGGAACGCCGTTTTTAGATGCATAGAGAATGGCGTTTTGCTCAGCATGAAGTGCCAGGGAACAACTGCCTTTACTATCGCGGGGACATCCGGTTTCGGGCCATTCTTCGTCACAATTATGGGTACCGGCGGGCGGACCATTATAACCAATGGAAACGATCCTTGTATCTTTTGTAAGAACTGCCCCTACCTTCAGTTTCACGCAATGTGATTTTCGGGAAAGGTTTTGAGCCAGTTCCATATAAATTTCGTCGAATCCGGGAGTATGCATTACACTGCAAAGATAATGATTCTTAACCGCTGAAGTTCAAATCTTCAATTTCCAATTTTTCCAAGCCATTCAGTTGCTTTGGCATGCTGGGGATTTATTGAAAGGGCCTTTCGCCAGTATTCACGAGCCTTATTTACATCTTGTCGGCTAAGGCTTACACCACCCATAAGATAATATGCATCCGCATCGTTGGGATTAACTTCAAGTGAAGTATTATAATATTGCAATGCCCTCTGCCAATCGCCGGTATTGAACGCTTCCGTTCCCAACGATTGATATTCTCTTGCTGCGGAAATTCTTGCCGGTGACCTTGGTTCGAATGACTCAACCTTGTTTACACTGTACATTACCGAATCCATATTTCCGAGTCTTACATAAGTCATTCCCAGAAATACAAATGCATCCGCATAATTCGGAACAATTTCTATCGCCTTTTGAAGATGTACAATTGCATTCCTGTATTCTTTCAGGTTAAATTCCGAAACACCTGCATAGAAAAATGAAGACGCATTTCTTGGATTTACGGTCGTTGATTTTAAGTAATAATAACTGGCTGAATCATATTGCTGCAACACGTAAAAGAAACTTCCTCGATTACCATAGCCTTCTTTATGCGCAGAATCTATAGCAAGCAGCTTAAGATTTTCTTCAAGAGCTTTTTGATAGTCCTTCCTTTGATAATAAATGATGGAACGATTATTATATGCATCAGGATGTGTTGGCTGAACACGGATTGATTCGTTAAAATCGGACAATGCCTTATCGTAGTCTCCTTTATCATAATATACCATTCCCCTGTTATTCCAGCCTACAGCTATTCCCGGATTTTTCTCAATCACATCGGTCCATAATGAAATGCTGTTCTTCCAAACATCTACTCTTAAGAAGCAGGCAACAGCAAAAAGTACTGCAACGGACAACATAACATTGACCTTGTACTTTGACCATTCCGGCCATATTTGGTCCAGATGTAACACTGAGATGAATAACCCTATCCCTGCCATATAAGCGAATCGTTCATAGATCAGGGAACTGTTGAAGGCCACAACGTGGAGCACGACAAAAACGGAAAAGAGGAAAAAAGCAATTCCTCCTGCAACGATTTTAGATTTTTTAGCCGAATAAATGACTGCGAAAATAAGTCCGGCAGTTGCCACAATTCCACCGATCAGCAATTGAATATATTCTGCCGAGCCCTTATCGGGGAAGGAATAAATAGCGCTCTGAGTAAAAGGCAAAAATATTTTGTAGAGATACAGTCCGACTGCCATTAAGGAATATATAATCTTATCGGAAAATGTCGGTATAACAGAGTATTTATCCGCCACAAGGTTGCTTCCTGAGATTGCAACAATTCCAAAGACGAGAGAAAGAATAATAAATGGAATTTTATTAAGGAGTGATTTCCGGTTAAAATTTTCGGATAAAATGTAATCTGAAATAATAAGTATAAAAGGCAATGTTATCGCCTGGACTTTTGAAAAGAGTGATAGTAAAAACAGGAACAAGGAGAAAAAATAATTTGCCAATTTCCGGTTGTCATAAAACTTCAGGTAGAAATACCATGACAACAGAAAGAAAAATCCGTACAACATATCTTTTCTTCCGGCAACCCAAGCCACCGCTTCGGTAGAAAGAGGATGAACGGCAAACAGTAAAGCAATAATTCCGCTTACTTCGGTTTTAAACCTCATTTTCCTCATGCAGGCAAAAACAAGAAGGGCGTTTAATAAATGAAAAATCAGATTTACGAGATGACTCCATTTGGGATCCAGTTTAGCAATCTCATAATCTAAGGCAAGAGACATCAATGTCAACGGATTGTAACTGCGAAGGACCTTTGTGGTAAACATCTGTTTGACATGATCCATCGTCAGACCCTGAACCATTGGAGTTTCCCTGACGTATAGTTTGTCATCCCAGCTAACAAGGTCAAACTGCCTTACCGAATGATATACCATAAAAGCGAAAGCCGGGATGATAATATACCAGAATACAGAGTGGTTAAGGCTTAACGTTTTAACCCCTGATTTTCCGCCTGATGCCTGTTTAGTCTGTTTTTTCGTCACGTAAAAAGATAAAATGTCAATCTACCCGCAATATAATATACTTTTATGAAGATCAATAAATGGTATAAATTCTGACAAACCTTTGTTTTTATCCAAACCTTTCTATTTTTGCACTATCAGACTAACCTATCCCATGAATAAATATTTCTTATCTGCGCTGGCGATTTTCGCTGTAGTTTTAACCGGTTGTGGCGGTAATAAAACAGAACAAGTAAATGATGAATTTACAGATACCACAACAATGGTTAAAGACTCGGCTACAAAACAAGCTGAAGAAAGACTTGAATTTAAATTCTTCTATACGATTGCAAATCTTCCTTCCCCAATGGAGATGATTAATGCGATCTATAATAATAAAGTTCCTTTTAATAAGGATCTGTTGAATCCATCATCAAAGGCGTCAGAATATTCTACAGGATTTAAGAAAGCTGTAAACTATGGTATCTATGGAATAGATATGGCATATGCGGCGTTTTACGGTCAGAATCAGGATTTGCTCGACTACTATTCGACAACTAAAAAAATGGCTGAAAAGCTAAATGTTCAGGAAACGTTCGACAAGTTTACCTCCAGTTTCATGGACAATGAGCAGAACCGCGATTCACTCGTAAAAATTATCGACCGTGCATATACTGAAACCGACAATTACCTTCGTTCAAACCGTCGTGTTGAAGTAGCTTCTCACGTTCTGGCAGGCAGCGTTATTGAAGTTCAGTATCTGAGTATTGAGCTTTTGAAAAACGAAACCCGGAGCAAAGAAAACTCAGAGGTTTATGAAAAAATATATAACGGCAAACTTTACATTGACAATCTCGTAAGTCTATTTTCTGATCTTCAAAAATATCCGAGTTCTTCTGCACTGCTTGCCCAGTTGAAAACAATTAAAACCGTTTTCGACGAAATTAAATCACCTGAAGATCTGGATAAAGACAGGCTGATGAAGCTGAGTGCAGTAATAGCACCGGTGCGTAACGACCTAACGAAATGATAATTGAAGAATGAAGTTTGAAAAAATGCGGACATTTTTCACCCTTAATCTTCCGGGTCTGCGTTTTTCAACCGGTGTTTTTCGTTAATTGATTTTTACTTATGAGCGAAAGGATACTCCAGGCGTTAATGCAGCTTTTCGCCATCGGAGCAGCACTTGACCGTCTTACTTTACAGAGTCGTGATATAGTTGAGGCATTTCTGCGTCAGCAGGTTAGTCTGCAACGGATACCGGAATACCTGAAACAATATGATGAATTTGTTCAACGATTCAGGGGATCGGACGATGATAAAGCGCAGCAGAAAAAAATCTCGCTCAGCTCTGTTAAAATGCTTCGCATATGTACAGAGATCAATAAAGAATTAAATACCCGTCAGAAATATATTGTGTTTCTCCGCCTGGCTGAATTTATGAATTCAGCCGAAGGCAATCTTCAGGAATCGGAGAAAGAATTCTTAGAAACCGTAGCAAGTGTTTTCACTATTGAACCGGAGGAACATCAGCTTTGCCTCGACCTTGCAGCTGCCAATCCGGATCTTAAAAAACTTCAATCGCCTCTTGTACTTGTTGTCTCTTCTTCCGCTTCCCCTCAAAATCACTTATTACATCAGGATGTTGACGGAGAGCTGATCTTCTTACATCTGAGAAGAGCGCAGGCAATTTTCATGCGCTATACCGGAAGAGATCCGGTTACCGTAAACGGTCAGCCGGTTGACAAACAAAGAGGAACCATTCTTTCGCAAGGAGCAGTCATACGCGGTTCAAAAATAAAACCGCTGTATTATTCCAATATTGTGAAGAGTTTTCTTTCGTTTGAAAGTAAAGAACCTTTCACTTTTTCAGTTAAGAATCTTGAATTTGTTTTCCCGAATGGAAGAAAAGGTCTTCATGATCTCAATTTCTCCATTGAATCGGGTACGCTCGCCGGTATAATGGGCAGTAGTGGTGCAGGGAAATCCACTTTACTGAATATATTGAATGGCAGCACTCCTCCTTCATCGGGTTCCATTTTAATAAATGGCGAAGATCTGTATGCGAGGAAAGATTTATTCGATGGAATTATTGGTAATATTCCTCAGGACGATCTTTTAATTGAAGAACTGACTGTACAGGAAAACCTTTACTATAATACCAAACTGTGCTTTGGCGATTTAAGTGATGTGGATATTTACCGAAAGGTTGATGAAGTAATAGACTCACTCGGACTCAAAGAAATCCGTGACCTGCGTGTCGGAAACGTATTGAACAAAACGATTAGTGGTGGCCAGCGCAAGAGATTGAATATCGGACTTGAACTCGTGAGAGAGCCGGCCATATTGTTTGTTGATGAGCCAACTTCCGGACTATCATCGAGAGATGCCGAGAATGTGATGGATCTTCTAAAACAACTGGCCTTAAACGGAAAATTAATTTTTGTTGTTATACATCAGCCTTCTTCGGAGATCTTTCGAATGTTCGACGAATTGCTGATGCTGGATACAGGAGGATATCCGGTATACTTTGGCAATCCGTCCGACGCTATGATCTATTTCAAGCGCCAGGTTCATCTGACCGATTCGGAACAAAGCGAATGTCCCGTTTGCGGAAATATCAATCCGGAACAACTCTTCAATATCATCGAACTTCATGAAGTTGATGAATTCGGAGTGCCGACAGAACATCGACGTATAACTCCCAAAGAATGGAATGAACTTCATAAACAAAACCTCCAGTCTGCTTCCGAAAATGGCAGGAAAGGTTTTAAGGCTCAGCTCAATCATAAAGCTAAACCATTCGCGCAATGGAAAATATTTTTTGTGCGTGACCTAAAAACGAAACTCGGGAATTTACAGTACATGCTTATCAATATGCTTGAGGCACCTGTACTTGCGCTTATTCTCGGTTTCATCCTCCGTTATTCTTCGGGTGAAGATTACAAGCTCATCAGCAATCCGAATATTCCGGCCTATCTTTTCATTGGAGTCATCGTAGCATTATTTCTCGGACTGTCGGTTAGTGCCGAAGAAATCATCCGTGACCGCAAGATACAGCAGCGTGAAAAGTTTCTGCACCTGAGTCGAACGAGCTATCTTATCAGTAAAGTTTGTTTGCTTTTTATCATTTCTGCAATTCAATCACTATCGTTTGTACTGGTCGGCAATTTAGTTATGGGAATTCATGACATGAATCTTCAATATTGGCTGATTTTATTTACAACAAGTTGTTTTGCAAACCTGCTCGGATTAAATATTTCAGCGGCATTGGATTCTCCTGTTACTGTATACATTCTGATTCCGTTTCTGCTTATACCTCAGATTTTATTAAGCGGTGTGATCGTAAGATTTGAAAAACTGAATCCGCTTATTACCACTGAAGAAGGAGTTCCCTTTATCGGCAATGCCATGACATCGCGCTGGGCGTTCGAGGCACTTGCAGTTGAACAATTCGCAAACAATCCGTTCGAAAAGAAATTTTTTGAAACCGATGCGATCTTAAGCAGAGCGACCTACAAAAAAGACTGGTGGATACCTGCCATGAGGGAAAGAGTTGATAAATGCGATAATCTGCTTAAGTCAGGAGCGCCGGCCGATTCTTTTAATGCCCCTTTAAATGTTTTGGTAAACGGTTTTAAGGAAGAAACTTCCCTGAATGTACCGGTACAGTTTCCGTTTTTACCTGCATTTAGCTCGAATAAATTTACTCATGAAGACGCAGAACGCGCCCGAACTTCTTTAGATGCTCTAAGGGAATATTACATCGATGAATATAATCATGCTAATGAACGCAAAGAATCGATGATGGCTAAAATGACAGATACTCCGGATAAACTGGCTAAGTTTAAAGACATGAAAAACATGTATGAAAATGAAAGCCTGGAAGATGTTGTAAAATGTACGAATCAGACCGACAGACTTGTTGTTACGAAGAAAAAAATTATTCAGCGATTCGAACCGGTTTATCATATCAATAACAGTGAATCTTTTTTCAAGGCCCCATTGTTTTCGGCCGTTAAAAACTTTGCCGGTCAACAATGGAGTACAATGTCTTCCAACATGGCCGTTATATGGCTGATGACGATATTTATGTTTGTCGCGCTACAGTTCAACTGGCTGAGAAAGCTGATACAGCTTTTTTAAAAGCAGAATTCCAAAAAAAAAATTTAAACCGCTTTGTCATTTTAAACCAGGCATTCATTAGTCCTGTATCCGGTAGCTTCTCTTATGATCCGACTTTAATTTATTCTCTTTCATACTTCAATAATTGAATAGTATAATTTGTATCTTGTATATCAAATATTTTATAAATAATGAAATGAAATCCGAAGAACTAAAATCCATACAATCTCCTTTAAAAGATAAATACCGTACAGAACCCGATGCGGCAATAATTACTCTTCATGCTTCCGGAAAATTAAGCGACGGAATATCTTGCAAAATTGAAACCGGCAAGGCTATTGTCGAAGCTGGTTTGCATCCTGCTACCGGAGGAGATGGAATGTTTGCCTGTTCGGGCGACCTGCTTCTTGAGGCACTTGTGGCCTGTGCCGGTGTTACACTAAGTGCGGTAGCGACCTCAATGGGAATAGAAATTACCGATGGCACTTTAAGAGCAGAAGGCGATCTGGATTTCCGTGGAACACTTGGCGTTTCAAAAGAAGTTCCTGTTGGTTTCAAAAATATCAGACTTAATTTCGATATTAAATCCAATGCAACTGCCGAGCAATTAGCTTCTCTTGCAAAATTAACAGAAAGATATTGTGTCGTATATCAGACACTAACAAATGAAAATAAGATAACAACAAATTGGAACTAACATAAGCAAATCTTAATTACAATTCACATAAGCATAGATGCGGATTAAAATAGAATATAAATTATATCATGAAAAAATTAATTACAGGACTCTTTTTACTAATTGCCATTAAAAGTAATGCGCAACTTTATTTTCCACCAACCGGAACAAATACATGGGATACAATCTCACCATCAACATTGGGATGGTGCCAGGATAAACTCGATACACTTTTAGATTATATGGGCCAGCATAATACTAAAGCGTTCATGATTCTTAAAGACGGAAAAATTGTAGTTGAAAAATACTATGGAACATTTACGGTTGACAGCATTTGGTACTGGGCTTCGGCGGGCAAGTCACTCACTTCTTTTTTAATCGGCCTGGCACAGGAACAAGGATATTTAAACATTAACGATTCTCTGCCAAAATATCTGGGACACGGTTTTAGTTCATGTACAACATCAGGTGAAGATTCTATTCGCATCATTCATCAATTAACCATGACATCCGGTTTCGATGATATGCCCGGTGGAGCAACATCGCAATATAACTGTACAGATGACACTTGTTTATTTTGCCTTGCTCCTCCCGGTTCGCGATGGGCTTATCACAACGCTCCTTATACAATGACTCATTGGGTTATAGATTCAGCAACAGGAATAACAACAAATGCATTTAAAACAAATAATCTTCAGAGTTGCGGAATCACCGGTTTATTCATTCCGAATGGATACGACGATGTTTATTACAGTAAGGCGAGAAGTTTTGCGAGATTCGGATTGCTTATGCTGGCCAAAGGGATCTGGGATAATGATACCATTATGTATGACACTGCCTATTTCAACCAGATGATTAATACATCCCAGAATCTGAATCTTGCCTATGGGTATCTCTGGTGGCTGAATGGAAAATCATCCTATCGCCTTCCAAATACTCAAATTCAGATTAACGGTCCGCTCTCGGTTTATGCACCCGCTGATATGTATTCAGCTCTGGGAAAAAATGATCAGATATTAGATGTAGTTCCTTCGATGAATCTTGTTTTAATTAGAATGGGCGATCCGTTTGGTTTGCCGCTTGATGTTGCAACTGTGACAAATGATTCGATATGGATCAGACTGAATGATGTGTTCTGTAATTCGTCATCAGTAAATGAATTTGAATCTGGTCAACATATTCAGGTTTTCCCAAATCCGGCAAGTGGAAATTTCACCATTTCATTTCCGAATAATGGATTTGACATCATTGTTTACGATGCTTTCGGAAGAAAAATCACTGAACGCAAGAATTGCATAAATGAGACTCAATTTAATTCAGGAGAATTATCTGCCGGAGCTTATTTTATTCAACTAAGAAATAAGTCAAACCGTATTTACAACAGAACGCTGATAGTTTCAAATCAGGATTAGACAAATTTGATTATCAACTTATAGTAGAATAAATTTGACCAGCGGTTACCGATTATAAAGTTGCAGCAAGTGCAACAGCCGCCGCCGCATTCGGATTACCATAACCCTTATTTGTAACAGGTACAACATACTGCGAAGTTGTACGAAGGCAATCATAAACCTGGGTTCTGGTCAGAAGCGGATTAACAGACCAGACTAAAGCGGCAATACCCGCACATGTTGCTGTGGCACAAGATGAGCCGCCGATATATGTCGGAGCGACTCCGCTGTAAGGCAATGAAACGGCGTGTCTGCTTGTACTGACATTTCGTTCCATTGGAATCGTAAATCGGACCTGGCTTCCGTCATGACAATTAGAACAACGATTACCATTCTCTTTGACTCCCGTAACTGCAATACACTGTGAAAAAGCGGCAGGATATATCACACCCCACCAGCTTGTGAAAATAAAAGATGTTCCTGCCGCCGCGAAAATCATTTTACCTTTTCCATAGGCATAGGAAACACCGTCATACAATGCACTGCTGTAAAATGGTGTTCCCACCGACATGCTGATAATTTTAACTGTAGAATTATTTCCCATCCGAACCAGGGCATTTTTTACTCCGCTTAATTCAGATGATGCGTCCAGGACAACATCATCGCAACCACGAATAAACAGAAGATCTGATTTGTAAGCTATACCGGTTGTTGCATTCTGATTATTACGCGGTCCGCCCGCAATTCCACACATGGATGTTCCATGAGTGCAGGTTGAAAAAGCCGATGATCCATACGTATAATCGAATGAAATTGTACGGTTATTATTGGAATAACCGGAAGCAAACTGGCTTCCGAGAAGTGACTGAACACTGCTGATTCCCGCATCGATCACTCCAACTTTTATTCCGGCCCCGGTCGCGGAGTTCCATGCTAAAGGAATATTCAGGTTATTATAGTTCCATGGTAAAAGGCAGGCAGGTAAAATTGAACTAACATCAGCCTGATTGACTGTTGTAGTTGAAGCCGAACAACCTGAGGAAGACCGGTTATCTTCGAAAGGCCAGAAACCATATGGTTCAATGTATCTTACATTTTCGAGGTTGTACAGATGAGTGAGAACCCGCTTATCATCTGTTTTAAAAATAATCAGTGGTAAAACAGGATCATCTTCATAAATTAAATCTGACAGTTCTATGTTTGCTCCGCTTTCCTTAATTGTTTTGAGAACCAGTTCTATCATTAAATCATGTACATTTTGCCATTCATTTTCATGTATGTTTATCCGATAAATCTCTTCATCAATTTTCTTAGTATATGAAGCGGGCTTGTATCCAACGGCCACCAATCCCGTAATTTTTGCTCCGCTGCAAATCATTTTTAGACTTGCATTTGTCCAGCGAAAGTCTCCCTGATTTAAAGAATCAATTGCTGCCGCATTTACTTCTTGTTCTGTATATAGTTCGGTCGGCTCGGCAGACAAAGATTTTTTATGTTGTAAGATAGGACTCGTATTAGTTGTAATTACTGAATCGTCTTGTATACAGGATGCGAATGATATCGCAATGATAAAATAAGTAATGATTTTTTTCATTTGAATTAATTTGAGGACACGAATGTAAATCAAAAACTATCAAATAAAACCGGGTAGAACAGTTTCACCAATTAATAAAACAGCATTTCTGATGGTTAAAAAAAGAGGATATTGGATTTAAAATTTGCGATGATGGTGCATGGCTAAAAATTGGAAAAGAATCAGGTAATTTACCAATGTATAACTATAAAAAATATCCGGTAAACTCTAACGGCAAATAATGCTGGAACGGAGATATAAAAATTATACCGCACTCATTTCAAAAGGCACTTTCACTAATGCCTGATAATCTTCACCGGCCTCCATCATGTCTTCGTCGTCGGTATCATAAATCCAGTTTACTTTAACAGAACTGCGACCTGAAATATTAATTGCTTCAAGTTTTCTGAAAATATCTAAAAGACATTTTGAAGAACTCGTATTAAAATATTCAAGCGAAACCTTTAAAACAGTCAAAGGAGCCGGAGATTGAGAATAGTTATCCAGCCATTCGAAAACAGGTCTGTAAAATTCAAGCGAATTTTCGGGAATTGACTTCCCTTTGATTTCGAGTATTCCGTTTCCGGCTGTGAAAATAATTGAAGGTGTCTTTACACTATTATCTATGAGAAGGTCTATGGTCATTTTTTTATTTTAACTGATTCAGATTGTTACTTCAAGAACGAAGAATGAAAATTCATCGTTGACTTTTGTAAATTCATATTTTAATTTATTACCCGATTTTCTTGCCATTTCAATTATTCCAAGTCCGGCCCCGCCCTTTTCAGACAACTCCGTTTTAGCCAGTGACTCCTGATAATGAACACGCAATTCAGCAGGAGTCAATCCGTTAATTTTTTCAAGTTTTTCCGTGAGTCCGGGAATAGCGGCGTTTTGAACGCTATTGCCTGTTATGATGGAATAAATTTCGTTGGTGTATTTAATTATGAATCCGGACTGCAAATTACTGCTGTTGACATTATCAGCGTGATGATGAAAAACATTTTGCAGCGATTCAACTAAAACATGAAACAGCTTCTTTTTCTTGTCACCCGGCGTCTTATGCGCTTCCAAGTGTTTGTCCATCATCGAATAAACCGCTTCAAGTAGTTTATCATCGACGGCTCCGTTATATGCCAGAATTATATTCTGAGCATCCATACTTTGCAAAAGATCAAAGACTGAATTGGGCATTTACCTGGCTACTTTTATTTGGCACATTCGCTTAATAATAAAACTGAAGCAATAGTATGCCCTGTTACTTTAACGAACCAATATTTTTTCCTTATATATTCCTGCGTTCGTTTTTACGGTAAGAAAATAAACACCTGAGCTTATTCTTTCAAGTGAAACTTCTTTTGAAACTTTTCCTTTCGGCAGACTTAATACCAGTTTCCCAGAATTGTCTGTCAATGATAATTCAGAGGTTGCAATTACTGATTCAGGTAATGCGAATGTTAGTTTTCCTGAAATTTCATCTGACTTTACCAATAAATTTTCCTTCTCGACTTGATCTTTTCCGAGCGTTGTAATAACGACAGC
>CAZAON010000373.1:0-11354 GCA_964486655.1 uncultured Flavobacteriales bacterium | reverse complement strand
GTATCCCTCCGGTGAAGTACATATTGCCTGAACCCTTTTCATAATATTTCTTTGTAGCGATAAAAACCAAATCGCTATGGAAACTCAAAACAATGTACGAAATGGCTGGCGAACACGCGAGCAAAAGCAAGAAATAATTCTTCAATGGCAACAGAGCGGGAAAAGCCGTAAAGAGTTTTGCCTGGAACAGGGAATAACTTACAACAGCTTAGTCGGATGGTGTAAGCAATTTAAGGATCAAAAGGCATCTTCTGGATTTACAGAAGTTAAATTGAACCAGGACTCTTCGCTATTTGCACAGGTTCATATGCCGGGCGGAATTAAAATAGATTTTTACAAACCTATCCCTGCTGATTTTATTCGGTCATTCTTAAAAGCATGAATATATTTTTCTCTGATCGCTACCGGTATTTTATATACCGCAGTGGTTGCGACATGCGTAAAGGATATGACGGACTGTGCGGCCTGGTCCGCAATGACTGGAAAAAGAATCCTCTTTCGGGAGACGTTTTTATTTTTCTATCTAAGCAACGGAATAAAATAAAACTGCTACACTGGCAGAACGATGGTTTTGTGATTTATAGTAAGCGTTTAGAGAAAGGCACATTCGAATTGCCAAAGAATACTTCCATTGAAATTACTGCCCAACAATTGCAATTTATTTTAGATGGAATTTATCTTTCATCGATTAAAAAGCGAATACGATATGAGCCTCATTTTGTTAGTAATTATCCAGTAGAAACAGGTGTTTCAGCCAGAGTATAATTTATATTTGTTTTGTGATTGAGACGCAAGACCTTCTTTTAAAAAACAAAAATCTCCAGAATCAATTAGATCAATCGCAATCCGAAATCGCTTATTTAAAATATCAGCTTGATCAATTAAAGCGACAAGTATTCGGAGTAAAGAGTGAGCGGTTTATTTCCATGCAGGAAGCCGGACAATTAGCCTTGCCGATTGAAAATGAAGTTCCTGTTGTGATTGAGAAAGAGGAAACAATTACAATCGAAGCTCACGATCGCAAAAAGAAAAGGAAAAAAGAAAATCATCCACTTCGAAAACCCTTTCCGGCAGATCTTCCGCGTCAGGTTGAGAAAATATATCCAGCTGGATTTGATGAGAACAGTCCAGAGAAACCGATTGGCGAAGAAGTCACTGAAATCCTCGAGGAGATTCCAGGTAAATTTTATGTGCGGCAAATTATTCGCTACAAGTTTGCAAGCAAGGAAACGGGTGGAGTTGCAATTGGAGAACTTCCTTCACGCGTGAATGAAAAAGGGATGTTCGGCGAAAGTGTTTTAACGCGGATCATCATCGATAAATATTGTGATCATCTTCCCGGTTATCGCCAGGAGCAGCGATTTAGCAGAGCAGGAATTAAAATTCCTTACTCGACGTTGATGGATGTTCCGCGCCAGGTGGGAAATTATATGATTCCACTTTACGAGGAATTAAAAAAGCAATCATTAAACTGTAAGTATTTACAAATTGATGAAACACCTCATCCGGTTTTAGACAAAGAAACAAAAGGAAAAACCTTTCGCGGTTATCTATGGGTTTATCGATCAGTAGAGCAACGATTGGTTTTATTTGAATATTGTCCGGGACGCGGAAGTAAATGGCCGAAAGAAATATTAAAAAATTACAAAGGATTTATTCAGACCGATGGTTATGTCTCGTACGATCAATTTGATCGTCGTGCTGATATTACTTGTGTTTGCTGCATGGCGCATGCACGCAGGAAGTTTGAAAAAGCAATGAAGGATCATAAAGAGCTGGCGGAATATTTTATTACGAAGCTTCAACCGGTTTATGCGGTTGAAGAAGAAATCCGCGAAGGAAATAAATCGGATGAAGAAATTTTATTTTTGCGAAGAGAAAAATCATTGCCCATACTGAATGAACTGGGAAAATGGTTGCAGGACCATAGCGATAATCTTACCTCTACTCCAATTGGGGAAGCGATTGCATATACGCTAAGTCGATGGAAAAAACTCACACTCTATATTGAATATCCTTTTTTAGAAATTGACAATAACCTTGTGGAAAATGCTATACGTCCTACCGTTTTAGGAAGAAAAAATTATTTGTTTGCCGGATCGCATGAAAGCGCTAAACGCAATGCAATGTTTTATTCTTTTATTGGTTCTTGTAAAATGAACGATGTCAATCCGCAGGAATGGCTGAATGATGTCTTAGTTAAACTTCCGGAAACAAAAGCATCAGAGCTTTATATACTGCTCCCGAATTATTGGAAAAAGGGTTAAAGATATTCTTCAGAATGTTATCTTAGACACGTGGTTCACCGGAGGGATACGGTACATTTAGTTTTACTGCATCGGAGTTAGTCGGTCCGCAGACGGCCAATTTGACAAATGGAAGCTTTACGATTTACTATTAATAATTAAGATGTTTTTGAAAACCCCGGATCGTATGTCGTCCCGGTTTTTTTGTAATCAAAAAAATTAATTTGATTAAATGTTTCTTAAAAACAATTTTATACTCTGCTCAGCAGAATCTTCCATCCAAATTAATAGGAATTATTCTTATTTCATTGGAGATATCTTCGGTAATTTTGTGTGCTAGGCGGAATCTTTGCGTGCGAGCATGTGCGCTGGGGGATTCCGCCGGGCTTTGCAATTCTCGACATTTTTGCTACATCAAATTGTGCAAATTAATTACTGAAACTTTAACTGGGCCTTTTAATCCGGCATAGTCCCTGGCACTGCTATAATAATATTGATCAGCGTACTGTACAATGCCTTCCATTACGGGATTGTTGTGGATGTACTTAATTGTTGAAACGGTAAATTTTGGAGATCAGACTTCTTCAGCATGATTATTATACTGCCATAATTGATGTTGAGATTTTTTCGATTGCTTTTCTCCACCTTGCTCGAGAATTTTCAAAATCCATGACTTCCGACTTTCTCTTCCCAGTCGAATCTCATTAATAAGTGTACCACTTGTGAATTTCTTAAAATCACGCATTACCATACTAAGGTTAGAGTTTTTCGCTCGTGCTATTATATGTATATGACTAGACATAATAACATAGCAAAAAACTTCTAATCCTTTTTTATCAATACAATAGTTGAGGCTATCGCATAATATTTGTTTATAATTATCTCTGATGAAAATGTCTAACCATTCGACAGTGGTCAATGTCATGAAATAAGCACCTTCTTGTTTATGAATCTGGTAAGCATGAGGCATGCTGCAAAGATGCCATCGGTAGCTCTAACATTACAACCAATAAATGATGGAACTTTAATTATGAAAAAAAGTGTTGACCAATTATTAGTAAAGGGGAAGTTAATAGTACACCCGGCGGAATCCCCTGGCGCACATGCTCGCACGCAAAGATTCCGCCTAGCACACATGGCGTTACCAATGTAGCAATTGAGAAGTTTGAGAAAGTAAATTCTATTTGGGAAGATTCCGCTGAGCAGGTTGAAAAGACTTTAATTCATAATTTTATTGTATTACAGTTATTTTTTCTGTTTGATAAAAATTATCCCCATACATTGATAATACATACACGCCATTTTCGAGTGCTGAAATATCCAGCTCGGTAAATTCATTATAGGTTTTTTTACATAAAATTGTCTTTCCTGATAAATCATAAATATCTATTTGCAAAGGAGTGGAATTTCGATTCGTATAGATTATAATTTTTTGATTGGCAGGATTCGGGAAAACTCTGGTAGCATTATGAGATTCGGGATTTATGCTAATATCTGTTGTTATTGAATAATACGCAGTGCTGTCACCCATGTCAACCATTGTTCCATAAGAATTCCATTTGCGATAAGTATGGTAAGTATGAAAACTATCTGCATCATAACCATCGGTCGTCAAATTTACATTTATCCATATTGAATCATTCCATGACTGATTCAATTGGCTTGTCCTTGAATTCATTTGATTGAATGTGTTAAAATACTGAGATTGGTTGACCCAGCCGGTAGAATCCCAATTTTGTCTGAGATATGAAAGTGTATTTCCTGTCGAATCATAAGTTAAAAAATGTCTGTATTGGTAGACCCAGTTTCCGCTTATCCAGAATTCCACAGCGTATTCCGTTTCTTTATTGAGGTTGTTATATGTGCGATTTGTTCTAACAGAGTTTTCCCAGGATGAATTAATCCAATGCTCTGCATTTTCTGACAATAAATTATTATTGGTATCATAAGTAAGATATTCCTGTTGTTCATTAACCCATGATCCACTAATATAGAATTGATTGAGAAAATAAATCATATTATTGTTGGAATCGTAGGTATAACGTACATCGCTTGATGTATCCCAAACAGTAGTATTCCAGCTATAATGAATTTGTCTGTGCATTATTGAATTCAGATCTAAAATGCGATCCGTTCGGGAAGAATTGACTAAGGCTGATCCATCCCAATTTTGCATTATATAAGAGATTAATTTATTGTTTAGATTAAAAGTATTAACCTGTCCCTGACCAAAGGTGATGACATTACCCGTCCATCTTAAATATGAACTGTAAACAATGTTTCCCTGGCTGTCATATGTCCTTGAATCAACTGACAATGTATCCCATGCACCGGTCCATAACTCGTTGATACCATAAACGTAATGTCCGACAGAATCGTAACTATATAACCATCTCAGTGAATCATTCCATACAAATCCATCCCACACCTGAAGATATAATGTTGTTTCATTATAGCTTGTATCATAAGTAAAATTCCATTGCATATAATTATCATAACCTGTCCCGTTCCAGATGTATTTATTTATCGTCGAAGTGTAATTCAGGCTGTCGAAATTTGTGGTGTTTTTATAAAGAGCATTGGAATTCCAAGTATTAGTAATCGTATCCCATAGCCAGATATAGGAGCTGTCAGAAATTGAATTTAATACGATCACTTCTTGACCCGGAATGGCATGTAAATTTACCTGGTTCATTCCTTCGTTATTATTTAAGGCATAACAGAAGTTTAAACAAGACAGAGAGATTGTAAAAAGTATTAGTTTCATGTTGAATAGATTATTCATGAATGGATTTTTAGGAGGAATAGTAAGGTACTAAAAATAGATAAATTTTTACATCAAATTATACTTTATATATTTGTGTTTGAACTATACTTTGAACAGTAGGGTTTTGTGAAAATTTAATTATTACTTTATTTTTCATTTTTGCTTGGAAAAAAGAAACAAAAAAATCTCCCGGAGGGATACCAATGGAAAAGATAAAATAACTACCCATCACACAAGGTGCGCCGCTTCCCGCTTTTTTGTCGGGCCTGCGCACCCATTCTAATATAATTTTTGCACTAAAAAAATTGAATTATGAAGCAAATAGTAATTATTACAATATTCATCTGCACATTTCAAGCAGCATCAGCTCAGGTATTTTTTCAAAAATGCTATGGCACGACAAAAATTGAAATAGGAAATTCAGTTGAACAAACTACCGATGGTGGTTTTATCATTGCCGGAACAGCTGTTCCTACAACTCTAACTAACGCTGATTACTACGTAGTCAAGACAAATGCATCCGGTGATACCCTTTGGACGAAGACATTCGGAGGACCTGATAATGATTATGCACAATCTGTTAAACAGACTTCTGATGGTGGATACATAATTGGTGGATATACGTATGGTTCTTCGTTTGGTTCATTGGATGCAAGTTTAATTAAGCTGGACTCATCAGGAAATGTAACATGGTCAAAAAATATAGGCTCATCATTTATGGAACAATGCAAGGAAGTGCAACAAACCTCCGATGGAGGATATATAATATATGGATCGAGTGATCAGGCAAGCCTTGTAATACTCAATATGTATCTGGTAAAAACTGATTCAATGGGTAATGTGGCCTGGGCTAAAAATTATGGAGGAGGAGGCACTGATTGGGCAGCTACCGGGGCACAGACATCTGACGGTGGGTATATTCTTGCCGGACGAGCCCATAGTTTCACCGGCGGTGCGATAAGTATGTATGTGGTAAAGACAGATTCAACCGGTGATACATTATGGACAAAAAACTATTCTGATCCTTTTGATCGGTATATATGGAGCATAGCACAAACATCGGATAGAGGCTATATTATTGGAGGAAATAAAAGCTGCAACGGAACATCTTATGAATGTGTTAGTTTAATTAAAACCGATACTATAGGTAATATAGAATGGGCTAAATCTTACGAAACGGGATTGAATTCTCATGGCAATTCGGTGCAACAGACTTCTGATGGCGGGTATGCAATTGCAGGCATGACGTCAGGTTCAGCATATTTAGTAAAGACTAATAGTACGGGAGATACACTCTGGACAAGAGTTTTCGGTAATGCTCCGGGACAAACTGAGTGTTTTTCTATGAAGCAAACCGACGAAGGAGGATATATTTTAACCGGACAGCGGTCAAATGGTTCAAATGATTATGATGTTTACCTGGCAAAATTGGATTCTACGGGATTCTTTGGATGCCTTGAAAATCCCGTTAATACAACAGTGGTATCAGATACATTTCAAGTTATAAATCCTCCTACAATTCAAAATACTGTTGCAGACAATTCGGCTAATGTTGCTCTTGTTACGGGAAGTGGGGGAGACGTAACGGTGTTATGCATCAGTGAAGGTATACATGAAACTTCAGATGATATCTTCAATATTTCACCTAATCCGTCTGCAGGAATCTTTAACGTTAATTTTAAAAATAGCATTCCAAATGGTAAAATTGAAATTGTTTCAATCTTAGGAGAAATTGTTTTTTCGGAAAAGATTTTTAATGAAACAACAAAATATATTCATCTCAGCAGTGTTCCGGGAATTTATATTGTGAAAGTGTATAACGCTGAAAAATATTTTTGTGGGAAAATTGTTGTTGATTGATGGTTTACTTTATTCGTAGCAATCCGCTCAGCAGAATCTTCCATCCAAATTAATAGGAATTATTCTTATTTCATTGGAGATATCTTCGGTAATGTTGTGTGCCAGGCGGAATCTTTGCGTGTGAGCATGTGCGCTGGGGGATTCCGCCTAGAACACATGGCGTTACCAATGTAGCAATTGAGAAGTTTGAGAAAGTAATTCTATTTGGGAAGATTCCGCCGAGCATGGTTATATCACAATCCTGGTCGAAAGGGACCTTTTCAAATGGCTGATGAAGGATTTGATCATGTCATAAAAATGTTGTTTTCTGAAATTATGTAAATTAATGTTTTGATAAATGATCTCTATTCCTTATTTTTAAGGACTAATTGAACTTATTTTAATTTTAAGTATGAAATACACCTATTGTCTTCTGAGTATTGCTTTTATCTCGGTTTTATTTTCGTGCAAAAAAGAGGAATCTGCATCACAAAATACTGTTCCGATTCCTGATACTACATCTACAGATTCATTATCTCAGATGCAACTTGATACTATTTTTCCGGGAAGTTATTTGCCGGCCTGGCCCGGCTCGTGGTGGCAGTATGTAGATTCAAACAATGTCAATAGCACTATCAACACTTCTGCAACGTTTGTTAAGGACTGCTATCATTTTATTTTTGCTCCGAATGGGACTGGCTTAACCGATACAGTTTACGTTCCGTTATATAATAACATTCCTCTTTACGAATATTCCGAACGTACAGGATATATTTCAAACAGCTCTACAAATTCTCTTCACCCTTTATTATTTGAAAACATGGCAGTTGGTTATTCCTGGATAAACCATTATTGGGCTGCCACACGCACCGAAAGAATGATAATTTCTGTTGACACAACTATGGTGGTAAACGGCGTCAGCTATTACCCGGTGATTGGTGTGAAGGAATATTATACTCTCGGACCTCCTCCACCTCCCCCTACAAGCCAAATAAGATATTATGCAAAGAATGTAGGAATGATCCTTGAGGAGAATTATGATATTTTAAATGGTAATCTGGAATCGAAAAGATGGCTGGTTAATTATAATATTAATCACTGAAAGTACATGTAATATTAAACTGCGATATTTTAGTTGACTGACGTTTATTAATTTGAACTTCTACTCGGAAGAAGTTTCCATCCAAATTAATAGGAATTATTCTTATTTCATTGGAGATATCTTCGGTAATGTTGTGTGTCAGGCGGAATCTTTGCGTGCGAACATGTGCGCTGGGGGATTCCGCCTAGCACGCATGGCGTTACCAATTTGGCAATTGGAAAGTTTGAGAAAGTAAATTCTATTTGGGAAATCGCCTAGCTGGATTAAATAATGCTGTGCGTTGGTGCTAAAAAAGAAAGTCCGAGTTTGAGTCTGAGTCTGGTCAGACTCAATCCTCAGACTCGGACTTTAATCGTAGCCCGTGCGGGAATCGAACCCGCGTTTCCTCCGTGAAAGGGAGATGTCCTAACCCCTAGACGAACGGGCCATTTTTTTTAATGGAGCGCAAAGATAGGCTTTTATTAAAAATTTCAAAGAAATTTTCTTTATTGATCTATTATCGCATCATAGCATCTTATCTTTTGAGGTGCAACAGGTTATAGTCGCTTTTATTTCGAATTCTGTCATTCATTTTTTTTGTATTAGTGTTCTTCTGATTGATAAAACTGATTCCCGGGACTATTCCTTTAGTTTAAACAAGTTCGGATGGCTGTTGAAAAGTTTACTCGGTTTTCTTATTTAGAATAATTCTAAATAATACATTTGTACCGGAAATGTTCAAAATCAAACCAAAATCGAACTAAAATGAAGAGAAGATTGAATTTAAGCGTGTTGTTAGTATTTGTTCTAATGATAAAACTGACCCAGGCACAGACAGGAGCAATAACAGGAAAGGTCACAACATCGGACGGCAAGGCTGTTGAATTTGTAAATGTCGTATTGAAAGGAACGCAGTCAGGAACCGGGACAGACAAAAACGGATTTTTCGAAATCAAAAATATACCACCCGGAAAATATACGGTCAGTGCTTCATTGGTCGGACTAAATACCCTCGAACAACAGGTCGAAGTAAAACCAAATGAAGTAGCCAACATTGATTTCATGTTTAAGGAAAGTGCTCATCAATTGACCGAGATCAACATCAATGAAAGCAGGACCAGTAAATTTTATCACGACTCCACTTTTATCGTTGCCAAACTTCCATTAAGAGACATCGAGAATCCCCAGGTTTATAATTCGGTTTCTAAAGAATTACTTACAGAACAGGTAGCGACAAGTTTCAACGACGGAATTAAAAATGCAACCGGTGTTACGCGATTATGGGAATCGACGGGAAGAGGCGGTGACGGTGCCGAATATTATTCGATGAGAGGATTTGCCGTTCAGCCTACCATGGTGAACGGAATGCCAAGTGTCAACAACAGCGGACTTGATCCAGCCAACATCGAAACAATAGACGTCATTAAAGGTCCGTCAGGCACTCTTTTCGGAAGCTCGTTAATCTCTTACGGCGGACTCATCAACATTACCACTAAAAAACCTTATGAAACCCTTGGCGGTGAAATCGGTTTCGTTACCGGCAGCAACGGACTAAACCGGTTTACTGCCGATGTAAATGTTCCGCTGAATGAAAAATCTTTTGCCAGAATTAATACCGCTTATCATACGGAAAATTCTTTTCAGGATGCCGGCTTTAATAAATCCTTATTTATTGCTCCATCATTCACTTTTAAATCGAGTGAGAAATTAACCTTCCTTATTAATACCGAATTTCTTTCAAGGAAGTCAGCCAATGCGCCCATGATTTTCCTGAATCGTTATGCGCCGCTTACTTTTAACAGTATCCATTTGTTCGAAGCGAATTATAAAAATTCATTTACCGCCAATGACCTCAGCATAAGTAATCCGGCCTTCGGCTTGCAGGCTCAGGCACTTTATAAAATTTCAAAATCCTGGACTTCACAAACGGTTCTCTCGAGAAGCAATACCAAATCTAGCGGTTATTATCAGTACCTGTGGGACTTCAGCGACGGCGATTCATTCGGGCGATATATCTCTAAGAGAAACGGAGAAACAAATACAACAAACATACAGCAAAACTTTATAGGTGATTTAAATATAGGAAGCGTAAGAAACCGGGTTGTCATCGGCATCGATTATTTCAAGATGAATATTTTGAACAGTAGTCCGGGCTGGGTTTTAAACGGTATAGTGAGCCTCTCAACTGCCGATGACACGGGAGATCTGACTCAGGCAGGAGTTGATGAATTACTTGTCAATACTTTCGAAGGAAATTCAAATGCTGAAAGTGAAGTTACCAGCGCATACATTTCTGATGTCGTTAATATCACTCCGAACTTGTCTGCCATGGCCAGTCTGCGAGTGGATCAGTTTAAAGGAAAGACAGCATACTGGATAGAAGAGGAAGTAAAAAGTCAGACCGCTCTTTCTCCAAAATTCGGCGTAGTGTATCAACCCGTATTAAACATGGTTTCCATTTTTGCCAATTACATGAACGGATTTGTAAATGTTGCGCCCGTTGAAGTTTCAGACGTTGATGGCAGCAATTCGCGATTGAAGACATTTGATCCGGAGAATGCAAATCAGTTTGAATTTGGTGTGAAGACCAATATTTACAGGAATAAAATTTCGGCTACTGCCAGCTATTATAATATTGTAGTAAAGAATCGTGTTATGTCTGATCCTGAAAATGTAAACAATTCCATCCAGGGTGGAGAAGTTGAGAGTAAAGGATATGAAGTAAGTATTATAGCGAATCCGTTTGACGGACTCAATCTTATTGCCGGTTACAGCGACAATCATTGTGAAGTTACAAAAGATAATCCCGGCGACGGTTATCTCGGATTACGTCCCGAAGAGGCAGGGCCGGCAACACTCATAAATTTCTGGGCATCGTATACATTTAAAAACAGATTGCTGAAAGGACTTGGCTTCGGCTTCGGAGGAAATCATGCGGCAGAGCACATGACACTAAATCGAGCGAACACCGGAACATTTACATTACCGTCATATACAGTTTTAAGTGCATCCGTATCATATTCCGGCAGCAATTACAATCTGATTTTAAAATCTAACAATGTGACCGATCAGAAATATTATTCAGGCTGGTCAACAGTTACTCCGCAAAATCCGAGAAGCCTTGTACTTAGTTTAAATTATAAGTTTTAAATTTTAATACAAGGGCACCTCTAATAACCTATCGTATGCTTAATGCGCAGAGATTTTTCTTCCAGACGAGGCGCGACCCTGCCTGCCTTGACGGCAGTCAGGCAGGGAAGGATGATACTGAAACTAAGTATAAGACTGAGAAGCAACCCTGCCGGACCGCCGTCAAGGCAGGCCGGGAAGTATGGAAGAAAAAGATCAAGCATGAAAATATTAAATATGCATTTTGCTAATTATTTTATTAAGCAACGAGAGGTTATTAGAGGTGCCCTTA
>CAZAON010000372.1:0-4616 GCA_964486655.1 uncultured Flavobacteriales bacterium | reverse complement strand
TGTGCAGCCTTTCACTGTTTTATTCTTTCATTATTAATTTCAAAATGGCTGATTCGGGTTCATTAGTGCATTCATTCAGGAATACCATTCACCGCATTGATAAAAATTTACTCTTTCATTTTTCATTCGGGATTATTATTGCATTGTATTCAATTTATATAGGAACTTTTAACTCCGAAAATCTTTGGGTTGAAATGCCATTGAAAGAAAGATATCTGCTATTGCCAAAGGGATTTTGGAGGATTACAACATTTAAGTTGGGAATCGGATTTATTATGGCTCTTTCATTTGTATATTTTATCATTCTTAATATTCAAAAGAGAACGGATTATAAAAACAGACTAAGATTCGTAAAGTGGCTGGGAGTTTTTAGCTTGATTTTTATTTTGCTGCTTCCAATGGGTGGGTACAGGGTTTATCGTCCGCTCATCATTCGTAATGACACCTTTAATCCGGTTACTGTTGCATTTTTTATTACATATGGTATTTTGGCACTCATGCTTCTTAAACAGTTTTCCGGTGCGAAGAAATTTTTCGTGATTATTTTTTTTCTGGTCATTGCCGGTATCTATTTGAAAGAGGATAAATTTCCGACTACATATAATACATGTCAGAAAGATGCCCTGAAACGTATTTCGGAATCAAATAAACCTGTGGTTGAATTGGATGGATGTTATCTTTTGTCATGGATGTTGATTACTGATCCTGCCGGCTCGGAACTAAATTCCAGGCTTATCCAATACTGGGGAATTTCAAAGGAAAAGGTGCTTTATTACAATAAACCATAGCTTTTTTCCTTTAAAAACTCTGATTTTCATATTTTTAAGCAATTTCTGTTATTTTTTATTTATTTTTCTGTAGGTCAACTAAACGGATAGAGGAAAACTAACGTGTTACCTATTATAAATAACCCATCTAACTATGAAAAAGAATTATTTACTCATTCTCCTGCTTCTGTTTATATTCAGAGCATCCGGACAAAATTGTAATACAATTATCAGTCTAACCCAGGCACAACGATTGTCAGCTTTACACCAAATTCGGCATTTAGTCCGAACCAGTATTATTTTGTATGGTCCTTTGGTGATAATACAACTGATTCTTCCGTAGCTCCTATTCATCAATATAACGGAATAGGTCCTTACATAGCATGCTATGAAGTTTTTGATATTCAAACTAACGTCAGGATTTGTACTGCTTGTGATTCGATTTATTTAGGATCTGTAGTCACATGTTTCTTTACTTATACCTATTCGGGTTCCTTCTTTACATTTAATGCAGTTGGAAATCCGCAAGGCGGAGTAACATGGGATTTTGGTGATGGAAGTCCCGGTTTTGGTCCTGCTGTAAATCACAATTATCAGTCACCGGGATCATACATTGTTACAATGACCGTTACGGATACAGTGAACAACGTTATCACTTGCCAGAATTCAATGGCAGTAACAGCTTCAGGAACTTCTTCGAACTGTAGTTTTACAACATCTTCACAAGGTCTTGTTACAACATTTGTTGCGCAGAATGTTTCTCCTAATACACTTGTACAATGGTCATTTGGCGATGGAATAGTCGGAGGAGGATATCAGATTACACATCCTTATGCTACGCCGGGCACTTATACTGTTTGCATGGATGCCCTTGATACAAATGGTATTCAATGTACATCGTGCCAGCAGGTGACAGTGACAGCCGGTTCGGGAAATTGTTATTTCAATTCATTCCCGGATTCATTAAATCAAAATACATATTATTTCGGTGCAGTTCCTGCTTATCCTAATTCAAGTATAGTTTGGGATTATGGTGATGGAACTACAGACATAGGTTCTTTTACAACTCATGTTTTTCCAATTGCCGGTACATATACTGTTTGTATGACGGAATTGGATAGCATGGGAGCTACATTATGTACATCTTGCCAGGTTATAACAATAAGTAATGTCCCTTCTTGCAGCTTTACTTCTTCTGTAAGCATTCTGAATCCCCTAGCCATAAATTTCCAGGATAACGGTGGAAACTCTGCCGTTACCTGGGACTTTGGTGATGGTTCAACCGGAAGCGGTGCATCTGCAGGCCATACTTATGCAATCCCGGGAATTTATTTTGTATGTATGTACATTGGAACACCCGGCACATCTAATTTCTGTTCATATTGTGACGTAATTACAGCGGGAGTTCAGACTAACTACTGTAATATCACATATTACCCTGATCCGCTTCAGCCTTTCACAATTGTATTCTCAAACACAGGATCATCTCCATCTTCGACTTTAGTGTGGGATTTCGGCGATAATACTATTGGAACTGGTCAGACAGTAACACATACTTATAATGCACCCGGCTTTTACAATGTTTGCCTGATGGAGCGTGACTCTCTTCAAAATATCCTTTGCCAAAGCTGTATTTCTATTCAGGTTGGCGGCGGAGGCGGCGGAACAGTATGTCAGTCTTCATTCGTAGCTACATCGTTCGGACTTGACGGATACTTCATTGATCTTTCTATCACAACAAATCCTTTAACTCAGTATTTATGGGATTTCGGTGATGGTTCGACTTCGAATGTTCAATTCCCTTCACATACATATGCGACAACCGGACTTTACAACGTATGTCTGACTATCAGCGACAGTTCTTGTTCTGATATGTTCTGCTCACCTGTACTTATCGATACCGGTTTTGCAAATCCGGGAAATGGTTGTAACGCATTCTATGCATTCGTGCAACTTGCCCCTTATCAGGTTACCGTTGTAAATCTTTCAAGCGGATTGAACCTGAGCTTTGACTGGGATTTCGGTGATGGCAGTCCGCATGACACAAATCCATATCCTTCACATGTATATTCCTCTACCGGTTCTTACAACCTCTGTCTGACTGTATCTGATGCGAATGGTTGCTCAAGTTCATATTGCGACACACTGAATGTTGATACACTAGGAAACATTTACAGAATGGCAAGTCCGGGATTCGTTCTGAATGTACTTTCACCGGCAATGTTAACTGGTGTGAATGAAGTGGTATCTGAAAATTCATTCGGTGTATATCCTAATCCGTTTAATTCAGAGCTTCATATTTCAATGCTCAACAGTTCAAAGAAAGCCGAGAATTATCGCATACTTTCTGTACAGGGAGCTGAAGTATTAAGAGGCAAATTGGAAGGTTCAAACGGAACGATCAGTACACAGACATTAAGTTCTGGTGTTTATCTTCTTGAAGTTACATTAAATGATGGTTCAAGAAGCTTCCAAAAAGTAATGAAAAACTAATAGTTTGTAGTGTTAAGATTAGAAAAGGATGGGGCTTTTAGCCTCATCCTATTTCTGTTACAAAATGACACCATCGAAAGATCTACTCGAACGTTGTAAGAAGGATGACAGGAAAGCACACTATGAGCTTTATCATATGTGTTTCCCTTTTCTTGTTTCCGTTTGCAGAAGATATTATGTCAACAAAGAAGACATGCAATCATCACTCAATCAAATTTACATGAAGATGGTTCGAAACGTTGGTAGTTATTTAAACAAGAGTGAAACTGTACCATTCGAATTGTGGACAAGAAGAATAGCCATTAATCATGTGATAGATGAATTCAGAAAAACCCTGAGAGATCGTGAAAAACTTGATTATCGCGAACTTCAGGAAACAGAAGACCTTCATCCGATAATTGATCCGGCTATCGAAAAGGAAAAATTAGACGAAATTCTGTCCGCAGTGGAACAGTTATCTCAAATGAGCAAAACGGTTTTTAATCTCTTCGTAATCGACGGTTATGATCACGAAGAAATAGCCAGGATGCTGAAAATATCTTCCGGCACCTCACGCGCTCATCTTCACAACGCGAGGAAAAGATTGAAAGTAATGCTGGAGGATAAATTCAAAAAAAAAGTAATGATTTCTAATTCTCTTTTACAATGACAGAGATGAATAATATTCCCGATATAAATGATTCGTGGATGCAGGCCGAGAAAATGCTCGACAGGCATTTCATGAAGAAGCGGATTATTAAATGGATGTTTATATTACTGATTCCTGCAATGGGACTGGTAACATATATGTATCTGGATAATAAATCCATTCCTTCTTCTGAGAAAGTTTCCATGAATGCCGGAAATGTAATCGATAACAAAGAGAATAGCATTGTTAACGGAATTCAGCATTCGTCTGACGTAAAAGAAAATTCAACTTTAAATCCTTCCGCAAATTCTGATTCAAAATCAATCAACTCTAAAGATATTCAAACAGGGGTAAATAAAAATTCATCAGTTCAACAGCCTCTTGCGAATAACAATACAGAAAAAGTCATTCAACCCAATATCCAAAATAATTCGCAAAATAAACCTCAGAGTTATTCTTCAAAATCATCTGCCCCTCCTGTAAAAGAAAATCCTCCTGCTGATATCACAGGTACTACCGTAAATCCTGATGTGGCAGTTCGTCGGGAAAAAAATCATTCTGCCGGTGTTGCTGCAGGCGGAATTGCTGCAGGACATGAGAGTTTATCAGACAATTCTGTTGAGAAACCGGTTACAAATGATATTGCACGAGATGAACAATCTGATCGCGGAGAATTATATGCCATGCAAGCAATTCATGCCGAATTGCCTGTTTCAGAAAACAGTTCA
>CAZAON010000371.1:0-1581 GCA_964486655.1 uncultured Flavobacteriales bacterium | reverse complement strand
TACATGGACAACCGGTGCAACTTGCCCGGGTATTACTACAGGTATGTACAGAATGGATGCCCGTCCCTGGGGCTGCAAAGGTATTATATTGACAGGCGGAAGCACAAGTTCTGCTTTCACTTCAGTTTCAAATATGTGCTATGTTTACAGTCCCGGCGCTAATGTATGGACAGTACAGGCAAACAAAACAACTGCATGGACAGCCGGACAGAGCGGCAGCGTACGTTTAGCTAATAATGTTTGGAAATTAGCATGTTTATCAGGCTATAGCGGCACAGCCACTATTGCCGGAACAGAAATATTTACAGATACTTTATGCCCGCCACCGCCGGTAACTGCATGGTGTGAGGGCTTCACTGCTGTTACTTTCCCTCCAACCGGATGGACACTTACAGGCGCGGCTGCACTGTGGTCACGTAATGCGGTCAGCGGCTTCGGTGTAGGAGTAGGTTCAGCAAAAGCAGATTTCTACAATGTTGGTTCAGGAAGTCAGCAGTTGAATTCAATTGTAATGGGAACTCCAACAGCTGCAGGTGACTCATTAATATTCCAGAATGCTTATTGCACATTCACAACAGAAAATGATCAGCTGCAGATCCTGACTTCCACCAACGGTGGAACAAACTGGGTTCTGCTTACCACATTAAATGGCGGTGTTGCCGGTCAGTTAGTAACTGCTCCGCCTCAAACCGCATCTTTTACTCCATCTTCAGCTCAGTGGAAATACCAGAGATTAGCATTACCGGTTGGAGTTAACAGGATCCAGTTCAATGCAATCACAGCTTTCGGAAACAACTTATACATTGATAGTATTTGTTATAAACCGAACGTAGTTGGAATTACCAATAATAACACTGTTGCTAAAGAATTCTCATTATCACAGAATTATCCTAATCCATTCAACCCGACAACTAACATTAAGTTCGGATTACCGAGTGCAGGTAATGTTAAGCTTGTTGTGTTTGATGTACTAGGCAGAGAAGTTACAACTCTGGTTAATGAATACAAGACTTCAGGTATTTATACTGTTGATTTTGATGCTTCAATGTTATCAAGCGGTGTTTACTTCTACAGAATCGAATCAGGTGATTTTGTTCAGACTAAGAAAATGTTGCTGGTTAAGTAAGCATTACTTAACCTAAATCCCGATTTGTCGGGACTGATTGTAAAATAAGAATTATATTTGTGATGGTCTGAAATGACCTGATCAATTATGAAAAACCGGTCAAGGAATTGACCGGTTTTTTTATTTATATACTAAATACTAAGGGAAGTTTAAGAAAGTTAACGGAAGCTGTTTGTGTTGATATATTAATAATATGCTCAGAGTTGATTGCTTATTATCAAAAAACCGTTAAAACGGTTAGGAATTATTGATTCCAATAATACCCACGGCTAAAGTCGTGGGCTGTTAGATGTTAAATGTCTCAATATTTTATATCAATATGGTAAACAAGGGTGAATTAGCATATATTCGTGTAAGTCGTGGCGGAAGGGTTTTTGTATTCTGAAATTGTGAAATACTATCATTTCAGTAGTGGGGCATTTTGATAACGTAGGATTTGTCATTCCTGCGAAAGC
>CAZAON010000370.1:0-5267 GCA_964486655.1 uncultured Flavobacteriales bacterium | reverse complement strand
GAATATGTCTCTATCAAAAACAGAAAATATATTAATCTCTTTAGAGTTTCTAAAATTATAGAAGTTTATTAATAATCGATGCGAAATAAAATCACTTGCTAAATTCATGTCCGAAATAAAACTCGTTCTTCGAAGATTATTTCTTGTGGCAGATATTCGATATGTTTCCGCAGACTCTCCTTCCTGTTTTGCTTTAATCTCAATGAAGGACTCGTCCCGCAGAGTATGAATATTTAGTAAGCTTTCTTTTCCTGTGACAGCGAAATATTTTCGGTAGTTCTTGTTTCTATTACTGCATTGCAAGAAAGTATAAAGTGCGAAATAGAGGGAGGATTTTCCACTGCCATTTTCGCCAAACACCAAAAGATTTTTCCCATCGAGTTTTATTTTTTCTTCCTTACTGAATGCTTTAAAGTTCTTAACCTTTATGTTCTGAATCCCATTCATTTTGTAATACCCTTTTCAATATTCATAATCATGTCGATACTTCGAGAAGCAAACAATAATAGACGATTACGTATAATGTTGTCTGATTGATTGAGCATATTGAATACCCTTAGAACCAGGTCTGCTTTTTTACTAATAGTGTCATTGGGTAAAAAAGGCGTTATATAATCAGATACATATTGAAGAATATTAATTTTTTGTTCTCTCATGTGTTCTTTGAAGTAAAGTTCATATACTAAACCATTAAGAAGCTGTTCTAAAAAATCTGAGATAAATGAATTTGATACATATTGACTTATTTTTTCTTCTTCCTTTCTACTTTTAATAAATAATATATAATCAACAATGTCTACAAATGGTTTTTGCGCATCTTCATTTATTTTAGGAACATATAGTTTGCGAATGTTTTGTGGCTTCACTTGAGCGAATACTCTTCCACCTTCCTGTGTAAATTGGGTATACACAAAATTGCAAAGATTTGAATTGAGTATCGCTAACAAAAACTTATAATTAAACCCTGAATTTTTCTTTAGTTTGAGATTAATTACACTGTCCATTGTGTAAAAGCCTTTATCATCAAATGCGGCTGTTAACTTATCATCAGTTTGTCTTAGAATAATTTTATTTTCTTCAAAGAGTAATGGATAACGCTGACGCAGTAAAGAATACCACGGAAGAATTCCGTCCCTGGCTTCACTTCTCTGGCTTAATTGCTTTTTGGATTGTGATAAATATTCTTTAATGTTAGGATAGTTACCAAGTTTAGTTTCTCTTGATGTATATATGATTAATTGGTCATTGTAATTCACTTTATATTTAAGAATTTCTCGCCCACTAATTACCTTATGAAGTAACTCTTCTTCTAACTGTAATTCTCGTGCGGTTTTTTTATCTAATCGAAAAATTTTATCTCCACCTGTTGAAACGCCATAAGCTACCTCCTCAACTATTTCATCTATTTTTACAGATAGCTCTTCAATCCTTTTAATAATTTTAACTGTGGCCTTGTCAACTCCAAAAACAAAACTTGGAGTTTCGAGAATGTCTGTTTTGGAATAGGATTTAAGTAGCGAATTAAAATCTAATCCCTCAAGATGTTGCTTATATGTTCTCAAATCAGCAAACTCAAACTTATAATCTTCGTTTGGTCGGTTTTGAACAAGAAAGACACACGATGGCACCACAGCCTTTTCAAATACCTCATCACCCAAATTTATTACTTTAACTACTTTATTTTTTCTCAAAAAGAGCTCTCTTGTTTTCTGATATTCGTTTTGAAAAAGTAAATTGTTTGATACAATAAAAGAAAGTACTCCCTTGCCTTTTTTGTTTAATATGCGTAGAGATTTTGATATGAAATAATTGAATGTGTCAGGTGTCCTCATATTGACATCAGCATACTGAACTTTATATTGGTCCTTTTCCTCCTTCGTCAAATCTGCACCATAAGGTGGATTTCCGATTACTATATCAAACCCAGTCTTATTATGAAATACCTCCGAGAAATAAATCTCATAATCAAAATGGTCATCATTGTTTGTTAATTCTTTAAACAATTTGTTAATTTGTTTTCTTAGTTTTTGTTTTTCGGTTAGGTTGGTTTCTTTAAAAAACCTTGGTTTAAGATTTTCGATTTGAGTAAGTAAAGCGGAACGAAATAAATCCGTGGCGACAATACCTTGTAGTGAATTACCACATACTATTTTATAATCAAGATTTGGTAATGGCTTAATTTTATAAAAATCATCTTCATCAACAACAAGAGAAAGCCATAGACGAAGTTTAGCCACATCAATTGCTGAATGGTCTAAATCAACTCCATAAATACATTCTTGGATTGCATGGCGTTTTAGTTCGTATGTGGTTCTTATGTTTTGGTCTGCATTCCTTATATATACTGATAGTATTTGCCTTGCTTTAACTATTTCATTCATCATTCCAACAGGAAAAGCACCTGAACCTATTGCTGGGTCACAAATGCGAATAGACTCAAGCGCCATATCTAATTCTTCGGCACAGTTCCGAATACTATCAGGTAGGGTGTATTTTAATGTTTTGGTTTCATAGCCTTTTTCTTCCACTAACATGTCATTATCAATAGCAGAAGTACCCTCACGAATAAAAGTCTGAATGTCCTTTATAGAGATATTAAGCTTTTGCTCATGCTCGACTTCAATTGGTAATTGACCCTTTCTTTCTGTATTTCCAAATGCATCTATTTGAACTTTACCTATGGTTTGATAACTGACTAACTTTGAATTTAATGTTATGTCAATATAGCTTATAAGAGATTCTTGACACATATAGTGAACCACTTCACGAGGTGTATAATAAGTCCCCTTGCTTTTTCGGTCCTTTACTTCCAATAAGTTTTCAAATACTTTTCCCAACATTTCTGGGTCAACAGCAACTTCTTTCTCTAAAGGCTCATCTTCCTTTACTGTGAAGTTATATCGGTCGAAAACATCAAGGACACCCGTACCTATATCTCCTTCTTCCGTTTTATCAGTGTTCGTGAAAAGTTTGTTTGGTAAATTGATGTCTATTTTTTTCCAATTATAATCTGCTTCAAATAAACCGCCATTCAAAAAAGGAACGCGACAATTTAATCGTGGATAATAACTTGAGTCACTGCTGCCACGATGTTCTGTAGCCAGGGCTTCGTAAAACAAATAAACAAGGTAATCCGAAAAGAAGTTTCGCTTTTTTGAATCCGCCTCGGTCAAAATAGAGCGAAGAAATTGTTTATCGCCCATGTTCCAATTTTCATTTTTTGGAACTCCCAACCATCCCTTCTTTTGAAGAAAGTAAAGAAAAACAATTTGCCCTAAAAGTTTTTTTGTGAAACTTGCAGAATCAATGCCCTGTTCTTGTAGTTCATCACGAAGCAGCTTGGTTTTTTTTATTTCTTTATCAATGTGGTCATTAAGATTAAGAAACAAGTCGCGGTATTTCTCAAAAAATTCTCTTGTTACTGTTTCAATGTTGAAAGAGGATTCAATTTCAACGAGACCCGGAACACTGTCAAGCATCAACAGGTTTGCTAACTGGTTTTGTGCGGTGTGACTTCTTTCGTCTTTGCCAACAAGAAATGAAAAACGTTTTGCTGGAGTTAATTCGTCCGCTTTCTTTTCGAGTGAGTATTGCATTTTTATTAGCGAGAATCGCCAATCTTCAGAGCCATCTGAAAAAAATGCGACAAGTGCCGCATCTTTCAACTCGCCACCTCTGCTCCCATTTAAGTATCTCCGAATGAAATTTCTTTGGGTTGTTCTTGCCCACTCAATGGAATGACCTTTTTTTAATTCGACTATAAGTATATCAATGATATTGCCTTCTTCATCTTCATATTTGCCGATACGTTCCATTTTACGAATGAGCTCGGAAAATGCTTGAGGTAATTGCCCTCCTGTTTGAAGAAAAGTTTTTTCTTCATAACTACCTTTGAGAAGATTTTTAATAAAAAGCGTGAACCTTCCTTTATCGAATGGATTTTCAAAAGTGTTTTTAATAAGGTTTCTTGCTTCTTGTAATTTCATTTGCTATACTTTAATTATACACTCACTCAGGATTACTTCTTTGGGACTTTTCTTGGCTTCATCCTTTACTGTGGCTGTGCCTTTGAAATAATCTTCTGATATATTTTTCTTCAAGACACCCAAAATTTTTAATGGCTGAAATTGGTCTTTCAGTTCGTTATAAACTCTCTTGGTAAGGTTCTTCGAAAGTGACCCTTCTTCAATAATTTTTATTACTTGCTTTATATATTGCTCAGCTTCTTCGGTAAAGCCTTTATATAGCCGCACCTCTTTTGATTTTAAAACTTTCAAGATGCGGTGAGCATTATCACGACTTCCCGCTTTCACCTCCTCTTGTTGCTCTTCGGCTTCCTGGAGGTTTTGTTCCATCTGTTTTTTATTCTTTTCAAGCAAATAGTAAAAATTGATTAGTAATTTTTCCCTTGTTGTTTTAGGCGTGGACTCAAAAAGTTTAGCGGTAGTAATAAAATCTATTTCCTGTGCAAGTTCAGAAGTAGTGATATAAAACTTTTCAAGTTTTCCTTTTCGCAAATAAGTGACTAATGAGTTTGCCGCAATAGTGTGATGGCCCTCAGCTTTTCGTGATGTGCGACTTTTCTTTGGCAAATATTTGATTTGTTCAAAAAGGGTTGCATTATTATCTCGAAGGTCAGTAATTACTTTAAGGAACTTTAATTCACTATCCTGCTCCTCCTCTTCTCCTGTAATAAATTCCTTTGAGGTCAACTTATTGAACAATTCAAATGATTTTATTTCCTCACCTTCCGTAAGTAATGGTGCATCATTACCCAGCATATTAATAAAGTATTCTATTTTGGCAATGGCGGCTTCCTGCAACTTTATCACATCGTTTGACTGCTGTGTAGGGAAGAAGTTGTAAGTAAAAATCTTCTTGTGTGGAGTATCAACTCTGTTGATTCGACCGACACGTTGAATCATTCGTGTTGGATTTCAGGGAATATCATAATTGATAACCACATTGGATTGGTGAAGGTTTACTCCTTCTGAAAGAACCTCTGTGGCAATCAGAATGCGGAAATTATCCGCTTTGGTTTTGGCCTTATTGTCGAAATTTGATATTACAACTTTCAATTCTACCGCGCCGGAGCCGCCATGATATAACAAAGGTTTTTCCTGGAACTTGCTTCCAATTTTTTCCGTTAGGTATTCGGCAGTCTCCTTCGATTCGGTAAAAAGAATGATTTTGTTTTTGCTTAATACTTTATCCGTTTTGAGGGCATTAATAAATGTATCAAGTTTTGGGTCTTTTTTCACTCTTGC
>CAZAON010000369.1:0-1643 GCA_964486655.1 uncultured Flavobacteriales bacterium | reverse complement strand
ATCTTTATACCGATTTAATAAATAAACAAAGTGATGATGCAGTTGTCTCTTTGTCGTTTAACTCCCTTTATGAATACGATCAAGTAAATGAAAATTTAGAACAAAATTATAAAAATGTTCTTTTGTGTGGCTATTCAAATTCGTATACGCCATGGGCTGCCATTGGTGCTATTTTTGAGTATGAAGTTCTTCGGAAAATTTTTTCTGCTATCCTTAAAGGCCCATCAAATCATCCAGTTGATAAAAAAATAAACCCAGAAGAAATCAAAAGAGATCATTTTTTTAGAACATTCAAAAGAACTCCAATTAATCTTAAGTTTTCTTCAAAAAACGTAACAAATCTGCCTCTATTGCGTTGATATGACAGTTTTAAAATTGACAACTGTCATTATCGCATTAGAGGTTTTGTCTTCAAGAGGAACAATATCGTGACAAATAATCTTAATAGTCTCAAGCGTTATAATCTTGCAATTCCAACAGATCTGTTCGATGAGATTAAAGATGTTGCTGATAAAAGGCACATCTCATTGGTGGAGCTATTAAGGAAATTTATTAAGATCGGTCTCATTGTTTCAAAAGTAGAAGACAATCCTAATGCGGCGATTATAATAAGAGAGGATTCCCAAAATGGATCTGGTGTAAGAGAACGAGAAATAATTCTATACTGACCAAATTTGGGCCTTCCTCCATTCAACAATTTGGAGGTCGCCGTAATGGATAAAATTAAATTAAACGAGTTGTTCAAGGAATTTTTAAGCGAAAAACTTTGCAATTCAGTGGATAAAACTGATTTAATTGAAATTGTTGTTGAAATACAATTTGTTAAAGGTGTTCAAGAACAGCTCGATAAACGTGTGTCGAATTTAGAAAACCACCAGCGATGGATTTTGGGTGGAATAATCACTATAGTTTTTGCTTTTACTGGTACAATCGTAACAATTTGTTTGAAGTTATTGCCCTGAATACCCTCACTCAAAATCAACCAAATCCGCCTGTGCCCTAAAATGCAAAACATCAGAATGGTCATAATGGGCTTCTGTAACCCGTGCTGATGCGTGACCGAGTAATCTTTGAATGATGTCTAAAGGCACACCTTTTTTACGCAGATATGTGGCATAGGTATGGCGGAGTGAATGCACTGTTACCTCTTCAAACCCGCATTTGTCAGCATAGTGACGCATCCGTCTTGTTGGATAATCTTCGTGCCACGGCTGGTCTTTAAGTCGTGCACCTCTGGAAGATGAATTTGATTGAAAGACATAGCCTATCTTTTTCATCGGCATCGCATCAATAACTTTACGCAGAGCCTTGTTGATTGGCACAATGAGTTTTGCACCACCACGTTTTTGCCTAAAGAGGGTTAATGACTCATTGTCTAAATTGATTTTTTCATATCGCAAAAACAATACCTCATTGCGTCTTGCTCCAGTATAGAGCAAAAATCTGACATATAAACCGAACTTGTAATCTTGGTCTTCGTCAATTTGTGCAAGCAGTGTTTTGACTTCTTCAAACTCTAACGCTTTTTTTTGATTGTCGCCTTCCTTTATTTTTGCTACTTCGACTTTTCCAAACGGATTATGTTCACACCATCCCCATTTCACTGTTCTGTTCATTGCTGAACGCAGTGACCGATGCCACAT
>CAZAON010000368.1:0-1665 GCA_964486655.1 uncultured Flavobacteriales bacterium | reverse complement strand
AGAGATATTTATGTTTACATCTGAAGCCTTGAGTTCTTTAATTCGAATTGTAGCCAGAAAAAGAGTCCAGACAGAAATCCTGGCCTCAACAATTCCGGCAGTGAATATGGTATCGCCCTGAGAAGGAACCAGGCAAATTTCATTCAATTGAACGGTTGTAAATCCACTAAAGTGCGAATCCCCGATCGTCAAAGCGGCTCCCGTTTTCTTTGAAATGCTCGTCTTAATCTTTTCGGTTGCCCAATGAAGAACCTGATTCCTGAGGGCGAAAAATAAAAGTAGTCCGGATAGAAAAACTATACCTGAAATTTTGATAAGTTTCCTGTATACCGCCTTAAATTCCATGTGTCCAAGTTGATGAAACTTTTAGTATTCTACAACTCCCGACACATCAAAGTATGACTAACACAGGGACGTTGATAAATCAATACTCCGAGGGTGCGCAACCCCGCTGCTGATGGCTATTTTGCGTACTATAGATTCATACAGATGACAATTACCTTTTACAGAAGGATATTCACAATTGCGCTATTTGCCGCTACCTGCATTTTCGGTCCTGATATCAGCGGACAAACGCCGCTCGACCGACCGTTTAACAGGGAAATTCTTGAAAATTATAAACGTAAATCTGATGAATATGTAACCCGCAATCTAAACAGATTTGCCCTGGAACGTTTACAGGTTTATGATAAATTGCTTGATTCCCTTTATGCACGGGAGAAAAGTGATACACTGGCTTCCATTGAAACGAATTATAAAGCGAGTACTTCTGACCGCTTGACTACCATATCCAAGTTGAAAAATGAGATACAGGCGCAATCAAAGGAAAAAGAGACCCTGGAAACCAAATACGGAACTCTTCTGAAGTATGCGGGACTGGCATTTGTCGTATGGCTCGGACTTGTTTTATTATTTGTAAGATTCCGGAAAATGCGCATGAAAAAGGCAGAGAAAAACTTTGACAGTTCGGCCACTCAACTCGAATCGCTGGAAGATTTTTCGGAAAAAGCATCCAAACTATTTGCGGACTTTCAAAGCAAAAAACAACATATTACCAAGCTTGAACAGGATGTTGTAAAAATCGAACAGGAAGTTGCCGCTCAAAAAGCCAGGGGTATTGAAAATTCTGATTTATTTTCAAAAGCCGAAAAGTTGCGCAAGACCATTGATGCTGAAAAAAGAATCATTGAATCTGTGCTGAGTCAGTCGGCCACTAAAGATTCGGAGAAAACAATAGTTGATATAAATTCGATTTGCGACGCCTACATGGAGATTGCCTTCAGGGGACTTGAACAGTCAGAAACATTCAACCTCCAGATCTCACGAGATTTTGAAAAAAAGCTGCCGGGAATCCAAATGAATCCGTCGGCTGTGGGGACACTACTGTTAAACGTTATTTCAAACGCTTTCGAATCAGTAAAAGAAAAAAGCGAATTGGGAATTAAGGGCTATCAGCCAAAAGTTTCTATCAGCACCAGAATATTACCAAAGTTTCTTCAGGTTCGCATTAAGGATAATGGTATTGGGATGAACGATCAGCTCCTTCAGTCGGCAGACAAAGAGTTTTTTACTACGCGGACAATTAACCCTCGTCCCGGCTTAGGTTTAAGCATCGCGAAATCAATTATCGAAGAACATAAGGGCGAAATGAAAATTGAAAGTGAA
>CAZAON010000367.1:0-11651 GCA_964486655.1 uncultured Flavobacteriales bacterium | reverse complement strand
AGTTATAAGTAGAGAATGCAGCCAAATAACAGTCTCTACTTCTTATAAAAATCAAACACGATCTGAGCATTTCAAATCAAAGATGAATTTTAAAGAACAACCTACAAATGCATTTGCACACCCCGAAAACCCCACACGTTTCACGGGCCTCCATTTCACCCTACCCCATAACTCCGCCGCCGGCTTACCCGCCATCTACCAAAGCGCCCTTCACATCTTCCGCGAGATGGGCCCCTTTCGCGCCTGGCATGCATTGAAATCACTCAACCAGAAAGACGGCTACGACTGCCCCGGCTGTGCCTGGCCCGATCCCGACGATGAACGTTCGCGTTTAGGCGAGTACTGCGAGAACGGCGTCAAAGCAATCGCCGAAGAAGCTACAACAAAAAAACTCGATGCCGATTTCTTCGCCAAACATTCCGTCGAAGAATTATCACAACTCACCGACTTTGAAATCGGGAAAAAAGGAAGAGTTGCTCAGCCTGTTTATCTTCCGGCAAATGGAACGCATTACCAACCGGTAACCTGGGAAAAAGCATTCGACATTATCGCCGGTCACTTGAATAACTGCAAACCCGATGAGGCAGTCTACTATACGAGCGGAAGAACAAGCAATGAGGCTGCATTTCTTTACCAGTTATTCGTTCGTCAATACGGCACTAACAATCTGCCCGACTGCAGCAACATGTGTCATGAGTCAAGCGGCGTTGCATTAACCGAAAGCCTTGGCATCGGAAAAGGCTCGGTTACACTCGAAGATTTTTACAAAGCGGAAGTCATAATCATACTCGGACAAAATCCCGGCACCAATCACCCGCGCATGTTAAGCGCCCTGCAAAAAGCGAAAGAGAATAACTGCATTATCATTTCGATCAATCCTCTTTCCGAAACCGGACTCTTAGCTTTTACAGATCCGCAACGTGTAAGCGGTGTGCTTGGAAAGAAAACAAGACTCACCGATCATTACTTACAGGTGAAGATCAACGGCGACATGGCCTTATTGCAGGCCATTGAAAAAATATTACTTGAAGAGGAAGAGAAAAATCCGGAAACCGTATTCGATAAAAAATTCATCAACGAACATACATTCGGTTATGATCAGTTTATTTCACACATCAGAAAAGCGGAACTGAATTATTTATCCGATGCATGCGGAATTCCGTTGGAGAAAATTCGTGAAGTGACGAATATTCTCAAAACCAAAAATAAAATAATCGCCTGCTGGGCCATGGGACTCACGCAGCATAAGAATGCTGTCGATTCGATCAAAGAAATTGTCAATCTGCTCCTTTTGAAAGGCAGCATCGGCAAGCCCGGTGCGGGAACCTGCCCGGTACGTGGTCACAGCAACGTACAAGGCGACCGCACCATGGGTATTTACGAAAAGCCTTCAGCCTCATTCATCGACTCACTCGAAAAAACATATCGGTTAAAATTTCCACGCAATGCAGGATACGATACCGTCGAATGTATTCATGCCATGAAGGACAGTAAAGCGAAAGTCTTCATCGCCATGGGAGGAAATTTTTTATCTGCTACACCCGATACAACTTACACCGCAGAAGCATTGCGCAATTGCGACCTCACTGTTCAAGTCTCCACAAAACTAAACCGCAGCCATCTCATCACAGGAAAAGAAGCACTCATTCTCCCCACACTCGGAAGAAGCGATAAGGACATGGTCAATGGCGAACAGCAATTCGTCACCACCGAAAATTCCATGGGCGTTATACAGATGTCGAAAGGCTCTTTGAAAAATATCAGCGGCGATTTGCTCAGCGAACCTGTCATCGTTGCGATGATGGCGAAAAAAGTTCTGGGCGAAAAAGCAGGCGAGCACTGGGACCGGTATCTTAAACATTATGACAACATTCGCGATGATATTGCAAAAGCAATTCCGGGTTTTCAAAACTATAACGAACGCGTGAGAAAACTGGGCGGATTTTACCTTCCGAATTCCGCAAGAGACGGATCGTTCAACACTTTTACCGGTAAGGCTAATTTCAATATTGCGACACCGATTGTACAGAAACTGGAAGACGACGAATTTATGATGATGACCATTCGTTCGCACGACCAGTTCAACACGACGATTTACGGACTGAATGACCGTTACCGTGGAGTTCTGAATGAAAGGCGTGTTATTTTTATGAATGAAAAAGACATGGTAAAAGCCGGACTCAAGCAGGAACAGGTCGTTGATTTGTTCAATTACCATGGTGGGATTGAACGGGCATGCCATAAATTCATTGTCATACCCTATAAAATACCCGAAAAATGCACGGCAACCTATTTCCCTGAAACAAATGTCCTGGTGCCGGTGGACAGTACTGCCGAAAAAAGTAATACCCCTACCTCAAAACTGGTTATTATCAAAATTCGTCCGGCTTAATTCTGAAATAAACCATTGTTTTCTGTAAAAATGAAGGGCCGATGAGAATGCAAAAACAGCCTGTCATTGCAGTGTAATTACCTTATAAATAGCTTCCTGAATTCGAATCTTTTTATAAATTTGAGCCTCTCTAAATTCCCAAAAAACCTGTTAAATGTTCAAACAATTACGCGTACTGGCTCTGCTGCTGATGCCTATAATAGCAGTGGGTCAAAAAGCATCGGAAGTAAATGCCTACAAAAAAATCGTCAGTAACTATCTGAGCGAAAAAAAATCCGAATGGAAACTAACTGATAAAGACATTACCGATTGGTCGGTCAGCAGCTGTTATACAAATCCAAAGTCCGGAGTCACATATTTTTACCTGCACCAGGAAGTAAATGGTATCAGGATTTTCACAGCCGTTAGTGCAATCTCCATTAAAGACGGAAAAGTTCAGACTTTTTCAAAAAGAATTTTCCCTGATGCTGCTTCAAGAGTCAATACCGGACAGACGGCATTCACCCCTCTTAAAGCGATTGATTTCGCTGCGCAGCACCTGGAGATTTCGCAGTACAGTGCTCCGAAATTTATTTCTGCCGATCGCTCACTGAATCGTTCGTACTATACTTCGGATCTTTCTACAGAGAAAATCAGAGTTGACCTTGTTTATCAGCAGGTGAATGAAAAATTTCGTCTCGCCTATGATGTAAACGTTCGCCTAAAAAGTAAAAATCACTGGTGGAACATGCGTATTGATGCCATTGACGGAAAACTACTCAGCAAAAATGACTGGACGACCAGCTGCGATTTCGATGCTCCCGGCTCCTCTGCATCTGCCGGTAATTTTACGAATACTAATTCTTCCGTTAATCCTAATTCCGGCTCACAGCATAATGCACTTGCCGCATCTTACCGAGTATTCGCGCTTCCCTTAGAGGCTCCGAATTTTGGCGCTTCAACACTGGTTCCTGATCCTGCCGATCCGATCGCATCACCTTTCGGATGGCATGATACGGATGGAATTACCGGACCTGAATTTACAATCACCCGCGGTAACAATGTATATGCCTACGATGACATTGCGAACATTGATGCTCCCGGAACATCTCCGAACGGAACTGCAACACTTACTTTTGATTATCCTATCAATTTTACTCAGCAACCCGGAACCTATCTTGATGCATCAAACACCAATTTATTTTATGTGAACAACATGGTTCACGACATTTTATCACACTATGGTTTTGATGAGGTATCAGGAAATTTTCAGGAAAAAAATTATTCCGGCAATGGCGCAGGTAACGATTATGTAGTTGCCGAATGTCAGGATGGCGGCGGAACAAACAACGCAAACTTTTCTACTCCCGATGATGGCCAGAACGGCTGGATGCAGATGTATCTCTGGAGTGGCGGTGCGAATGGTTTTTTCATCGTAAACAGTCCTGCTCCAATTGCCGGAAATTATGCATGCGTTGAAGCGACATTCGGCCCGGGCATATCTTCTCCAATTACAGAAGATGTTGTGATTGCAAATGATGGCTCAGGAACTACAACGGATGCTTGTAGTCCTTTAACAAATGGATCTGCTATGGCAGGTAAGATCGCGTTAATCGACAGAGGAACCTGCAATTTTGCAGATAAGGTTCTTGCAGCTCAAAATGCCGGAGCGATAGCTGTTTTAGTTGCGAATAACAGTGGTGGAGCACCCTTCGCCATGGGAGGAAACGCCAACAGCGGACTCGTTAATATTCCATCAGTGATGATTTCACAGGCAAATGGAACAATGATTAAAAATAGTATCAATGGTGGCGCTACGGTGAATGTAACTCTTGACCCCGCTTCTTCAGTTAGTGTCGACCTCGATGGCTCACTCGATAATGGAATTGTACTTCATGAATTCGGCCATGGTGTTTCAAACAGGCTTACAGGCGGACCGTTAAATTCGAATTGCCTGTTCAACAGCGAGCAAGGGGGTGAAGGATGGAGCGATTACTTCTCACTACTATTCACAATGAAACCCGGTGATGCCGGACCAGATTCACGCGGAATCGGAACATTTGCATTAGGCGAGCCTTCAACAGGCGATGGTATTCGTCGCTTCCCATATTCAACCAACATGGGTGTAAATCCGCTTACATACAGCGACGTAGCCGTAAACAACGAAGTGCATGATGTAGGTGAAGTCTGGTGTGTCACACTTTGGGACATGACGTGGAATCTGATAGATCAATATGGCTTCGATGGTGATTGGATCAATGGCCAGGACTCAGCAGGAAATCATATTGCCTTAAGCCTTGTTATCGAAGGAATGAAACTTCAGCCTTGCAACCCCGGATTTCTCGATGGACGTGACGCGATTCTTCTTGCCGACGATAATCTTTACGGTGGTGTGCACAAATGTTTAATCTGGGATGCATTCGCAAAAAGAGGAATGGGATTTGATGCCATTCAGGGCACATCAGAAACCGGTGATGAAACCGAAGGATTCGCACTCCCTCCTATTTGCATGATACCGACTGCTCCGCCTGTAGCGGACTTTAATACTGCCACAACAACTTCCTGCTTTGGAGTTATTCGTTTCACAGACATGTCTACCAGCACTCCTCAGGGATGGAATTGGAATTTCGGCGACGGCGGCAGTTCAACAATTCAGAATCCAACTCATACGTATACAGCACCCGGAGTTTACACGGTAACTTTAATCGTTACAAATACTCTTGGCACTGACACAATGATTCGTAATAACTACATTAACATCACAACTCCGGCGGCTCCCGCAGTTACAGGTGATACAACTATTTGCAGCGGATTCTCCACCGTGTTAACAGCTGCAATTAATCCGGGTAACATCTGCGAATGGAGAGATCAGAATGATTCTGTACTATTTACCGGAACCGTATTTAACACTCCGACATTAAATACTAATACAACATATCAGGTTGTACAGTACGCTCCAACTATCATTCAGCATGTTGGTCCGTTAGATAATACAATTGGTACCGGCGGCTATCATAACTCATCATTCGAAGGAAAATTATTCTTTACCACAAATTCACCCGTAAGACTGATTTCGTTTTGGGTAGATGCTAATGGAAGCGGGCTACGTAATATTAATCTCTTCCAGAATGGAACGCTGCTTCAATTTGTTCAGCTGAATATACCCGACGGACAAAGCCGCATTATCGTAAATATGGACATTCCTAATCCGGGTAATTATGAATTAGGAGTTTCAAATAATAACAATCTATACAGAAATCAGTCCGGAGCGAATTACCCATATAATATCTCCGGACTTGTAAGTATAACAGGATGTAATGCGATAAACAATCCAACATTATTCTACTATTATTTATATGATTGGGAAGTACAGGAACTACCTTGCACCAGCTCACCGCAGCCTGTCAATGTTGATGTAAATAGTCAGCTTAGCAGCTTTACATTCGTTGACAATGCCCTTACTGTTACATTTAACAGTACCGGTGCCGGTGCTGTATCATGGGCATGGGATTTTGGAAACGGAATGACTTCTAATCAGCAGGGGGCAACAATCACTTATGCAACACCGGGAAATTATACAGTTTCCCTCACCACAACAGATGCGAATGGCTGTCAGTCCGTAACTGCTCATATTATCACCGTTACACTTACAGATATTGCTCAAATCGATGATAAAAATGTTACTGTTGTTTATGACGAAGGCAAAATAAAAGTCCGCTTCAATTCACCGGCAGAACACGCTGTCATTCGAGTTTACGATGCAATTGGTAAAATTGTGATTGATGAATCATTCAATAACGGACTTACCTATGAAATTCCGGATAATTTCTCTTCCGAATTCCTGATGGTAAATGTTGAAGAAAAATCAAAATCATATTCTAAGAAAATTGTTTTAGTGAAATAAGTAAAACACAAGAATATTTAAAAGGGCAAAGAGACTCGGGTTTCCTTGCCCTTATTTTTTAACATGAGGACACGGAAACACGGGGAAAACGGAGTAAACGGAGATTAACAGAGATTAACAGAGATTAACAGAGATTAATTTATAATTGAATAAATGTCATCAATGTACATTATTCAATTCGCGCAATTCATAACTAAAATCTTCCGTCCAAACATACCACAACGCGCAATATAAATACCCTTCGCCCAGGTTTCCGTATTAAATTCAACAACAGAATCAGATTCCTTTCTGCAAATCTCCTCTCCGGTAGAATTATAAATTATTACCGGCATATCAGACTTCCCATTTTTAAATAACACATAAAAATTATTCGTGGCCGGATTCGGATACACATAAAATTCATTCCCGGAGAGAATCTCATCAATTCCTACCGTACAATTCTGCGTATTAAAAGTCGTTGATCCCTGCGTAACGAAATTTCCTGTCCCATTCGGACAGCGACCAACGGATACATCAATTAGCGGGGCAGGAAAACTAATGCTGTCAATAATTCCAGTAAGCGAACTTAAAATCAGCAATTCACCATTTCCGGATAATTTAAAATTACAGTGGATAAACTGAGCAGTACTTGGATCTTCATCAGCGAAAATAGTGAGGTATCCGTTCGCCGGAATGATTGCATTCGCCGGGAAAGAAAATTTCTGAAGGTTTGAAATATTATCCGAAAGAAACAATCCGTACAAACTTAACGGCGCGGAAGTCAGATTATAAAATTCAATCCAGTCCTCATTCGTTCCCGCCTCATCGGTCGTATCATTCTGATTAACGGCAAGAAATTCGTTAATAACAACTTCTCCTGAAACAGCTGTAGGTATCTGCGCCGTTACCGTATAAAACTCATGCTCTGCCCTCTCCGGAGAGAATACACCGGCATCATTGTTTTCCGCATATACATAATACCTGATTTGCCAGTTGTCAATCGTTATCGAAGCCCCGAAAACTCCGTCACCCGCACCACCATCCGAATGTAAACCATCATCATACATTCTGATTTTTACGAATGGATTTTCTTTTGCACTTGAAAATCCAAGGTATACTGAAGAAGTATCGGTGTTCGAAACGGCCGCAGTAATATTTACCGCAACATTCAATTGCGGCGATGTATTATCACAAATCACAGTTGAAATTACCGGAGGCACTGCTGTGAATGAAGCATTAGTCTGCAAATAACTTATTCTTGCATCCATCAATGTCTTTATTCCGGGCACTTCATAACTGCCAATTGTCGTATTCGAAGTCATGGCAGTTTGAAACTGAGAATAACTGAAAAATTTATTGGAATCGGAACTCACTGAAGCATCAATCAATGAAGAATAATAAGCGGCTAACGTATCGTATTGATGAGAAGAAAATTGTTCATTTGCCATCGTTCGTAAATGAGCGAAGTACATTTTCTTCCATGTAGCATTATTCATAACGGCATTTATTAATGGCCAGTACGGATCGGTCGCATGAAAATCAGGCGATAATTGTTGCTCATCCGCTATTGTCAGACTTCCCAGTCCCGTTGCTCCTCCTCCCGCAAAAGGGAATCCGCCGAAACACATATTCAGATCCCAAACCACGGGCAAAAATCGATCGTTATTATCCTTGTATAAATAATAATTCTGCGCAAAAACTCCCGTATAGCTATCGAGATTAACCGTTAGATTATTAAACGCCAGCATCCAAATTGCCCGGTCCATGTCGAGAACCGTTGATGAAGATGAAGGATGATTGGCAATTGTATCGCATAATGCAACCAGTTCATTCCATCCGTAATCAGATTTAATTTCATAGAAATTCTGATAATTGCTGCTGTCTCCGCCCGAAATATATCGAAGGCTGCTCTTGGTTGTCGGATTCGGATTTACGATCGGATTACATTTAATAAATGTATGCGAAGATGAATAAAAATGATTCGAACAAAAGTCACTGTTTACACTTTCAACATTCGAATAAAGGCCGACATAAGAACCATTAATATATAACTCCGCAAAATTTGCTAATGAACAATCCATGTAATCACCAAGGATATCATATGCCAATACCTCCCTGATCAACGAGGGATCATCGAACCCATTTCCCAGTTTAATATCTTTATAACCCTGGAAATTCTGCTTCTTGAATTCATTAAGCGAAATATGAATCGGATTCTTTTTATAGGTTGAATCATATGAACTATTACCCTTGTACTTGACACCAACACTGTCGAATTGAGAACCGTTTATCAGAACATAATCAGCAAAAATATAGGAGTCTGCTCCGTGTTTTGCGGTATCCATTTGATAATCCCAATCAGGCTGACTGAAAAACAATTCAATCCGCTGAATGGCGGATTGATCGTATAAACTCTGAGATAATACTTCGGTCGGCTTTAGAAAAACAATTATTAAAGCCAGTACGCTGAATATTTTTTTTCTCATTCAATAATCAATTTATTCATATATATATTATCCGAAATATCTGTCGCTTTCACTAAGTACATTCCTGCCGGCAATGCATTTCTGTCAAATCGAAACTCAGTATTATTTACATCAGAATTTTTCAAACAAACTCTTCCGCTAATATCATTTATCTCAATAGTCTGAAGCAATGCCTCTTCTGAACGAATGACTGAAAATTCACTCATCGGATTAGGTGAAACAGACAAAGATTTAAATCCTGATAACTCTGCAATACCGACATTACAAACCGCGCATTCCGAAAAACAAACGGTAGACGGGATTGTATCGGCAGTAACAATTATCTGCCTGCTGCCATTTACTGCGCATAAAGAAGGAACTGTTTCAGTTGAATTAACATCAGTTCCGTTAAAGAAACGATATTCGTAAGTACCGGCGTCGAGGTAACAGATTTTTTCCCAAACACCCGGAACAAAAGAATATAAAATATCATTTTCAGTATTCCATGCCTGAAAGTCTCCCGCAACATGCACTCCAAACGGATCAATCACGGGCAGACTGTTCATGTTCACACGCAAACGTACCAGGAATTTATTGGCAGGTGCATTCGCTGCAAATCTAATGGCACCTACGAATGTCGTATCATCTGCAAGAGAATCAACATAAATCCAGCGACTGTCATTGAAATTATATCCAATTCTCGATTCAACAGGGACAAATTCAGCATCATAAAACTGATCGCCATTCAGAAACTTATATTCATACTTCGCAAACGCCGGAATATCTACAACAATGCTGTAAATCGAATCCTGCGCCTCTATCGTGAGTGGAGTGCAGTCAGAACACCAGTCACCGCCAATATACCCTGCAGCAGTCTGGAAATCGCCGGAGATATGCATTCCTGTCGCATTAATTGGCACACCACGCATATCAACAGCGAATTTTACTCTTTTTGCATTCGCATTTGACAGTACGAATAAAATTAAACACAGAATAGAGAGTTTTTTCATTTGTATTTTTGATTGATGAGATTAATGCTGAATGTTTATTATGCGTTTTGAAACTGATCCATCATCAGCAATCAAAAGAATTGTATAATTTCCTTCGGCAAGATTATCGGAATCTATCATTGTAACATTTTCATACCTGCCTGCCTTACTTCCCTGCATGTTATAAATTTCGACAGAATAATTTTTTCCATATAGAGACCGAACATCAAGATTGATTATTCCATTTGCAGGATTCGGAAAAACAGAAAAATCATATCCTCTGTTAACCGAATTAATTCCGGTTGGCAATAATGTGTATTTATATGTAAGAGAATAACTGTTTACACATGAAATTCCATCAGATATTCTGACAAGGTAATTTCCCGTTTGAGTGGGCACATAATAATTTGTGTTGGCATTGGGTATCTGAACGCCGTTCATGTACCATTGATAGTTGTCGGCCTGACTGGCGAAAAGAGTATCTCCCAACTGACTAATTGCAGGAATATCAGGAGCAGGATTCTGAACATAACAGTCTTCGTACCTGAAAGCTTGCGGTACGGTTCCGCTCAATTGTTTTGACCAGATAGTAGTACCGGCTGAATTCACCTCATAAATATTTCCTTGCGTTGCAATACACACCAGCATATTTCCATTAGGCAATTGCTGCGCATTACCCATGTTATTGCTTCCACCATTGCACTGATGACGGCGTGTATAGGTTGAAGGTGAATATGCCGAACCCGGAGTGATTGTATAGTTATATCCCGACAAAGGCACATCAATTTCATCAATTGCCGAAATGTTATTCGATACCCCACGATTGTTAAATCCGGCTAGATCTCCTGCATTCGGACATCCTTCCGGAACCCAATGCGCATCGTGAGTAACATTTAATACTGTAGACCCCGTTGCATCATAAGTCGAAGGATTTCCCCAGCGATAAAGGAAATCTCCGCCATGCCCTGCTAATCCCCCTGAATGTGTAGCCGCCTCTGCACTTGTTGTGCTGTGATCGATTATATACCATTCGTCCATATTGTGAGAACTCAATGATATCTGATCGAGAATGGGATTATAATCAATTCCGTTCATGTGAAACCAGTCACGACTCGTATTGAAATTAATATTCATCAACTCAGGATGATCGATTATTGAAGCCTGATAATTATCTTTTGTTGGATCATGATTCTGAACAAGATGATCCCATAGATGCCATTCCCATACAATTGTTCCTGTAGTGGCTCCGGTTGGTTGTACTTCTATAATCTTTTCAGACCAGATCACAATGCTCTGCGAACAACCGGCCTGTGTAGCTTCAGAAGCCGTCTTGGACTCATAAACAATTAACAACACATTTCCATTCGGCATCGGACAAATATCGTGGTGAGAGCAGAATGTCGTAGAAGAGCAAACGTAATTCCAGATTACATTTCCGTTATAATCGGCAATCTGAACCTCACCTGTCATTCCCCCTCCGTTAAATGAATTTCCCTGGTGAGAAATTGAACGAACGATGTTGCCGCCCGGTAACAGATAACTTGAATAACCTGTTTTCGAAGTTGAAGCGAATGACCAGGAATGATAGACAGATCCGTTTGTATCAAGCAATGTGGCACTGCTTGATCCCTGTATACTGTAGAGAGTATAATCTCCCCACATCTGCGCTTTCGCCTCCAAGGAAAAAGCTAAAAAACAAAAAGCCATAAGGCTTGATAAAAGCGATTTAATCATGATTTTGGTTAGGTATGCCAATATTAAATTAAAAACATGGGAACTAAAAGTCCCACCGGTTAATCCAATAAAAGCGGTTCAGATTATATTTAGATGCATTACGAACCGTCATAGTTGGCCGTTAAATTAAAATAAAAAATAGCGCCCCGGTTTTGTTGCAAATGCATGACAAAACCGGGGCACTTTAGAAAGCTCAGATAACCACTTAA
>CAZAON010000366.1:0-9359 GCA_964486655.1 uncultured Flavobacteriales bacterium | reverse complement strand
CATAAATAATATTTTCATCAGACGGATCATAGCAAATTTTCAATCGGTTATAGTCAGTCGGAAAATTTACGGGTAAAATATTCGTAAATGTAATTCCATCCGGTGACCGCCATATACCACGATCGGAAAGTGAACCATCTGCGCTTAATGAAACATAAACTTTACCGGTAGGAGTAACTTCCACATCGGTGAAATATGAAATCAAACTGCTTGTCGGCGCCGATCCCTTTGCCAGCACCCATGAAGTTCCTCCATTTGTGCTGCGATAAATTCCGGCATACGATGCGGCATAAACAACATCGTTTACAGTATCGGAGGGATCTGCAGCCATATCCCAAATGACATCGCCCCACACATCAAAGCCTGTCGTATTTCCTGTAATGGTAGATGCAAGAGGTGTCCACGTTTGCGCGCTATCAGTTGATATATAAATTCCGTAACCGATGTAATATGCACCACTTCCGCTGGCCGATTGTCCATAAGCTTCACCGGATCCATAATACCAGACATTCTGGTGGCCGGGTCTCACATCCTGTACTAAACTTGTTACACTTTGATGTTGTGTCAGCGTGGTTGTAGGTGTCCATGATAAACCACCATCCGTCGATCTCCACATTCCGCCCGAAGCAGAACCTGCCACTAAATTATTTTCATTTGCAACATCTATTGCGAAGGCGCGTGTTCGTCCGCCAACATTCCATGGTCCGCGTGACTGAAAAATCGGAACACTGGAACGTTCAGCCATAAAAATCTGTTCGTCAGATGGCAATGTAGCCGCATAAGCCAATTCTTTCTCACGCATGTACATTGGAATTTTGCCGGTAACAGGATCACAAAGACGCAGGCGGTCATATTCCTGGCGACCTTTGGCATCCTCTTCTGAACCGGTTTCCATTGGTGCGCCCAATGTCTGTCGCTGCGAATTGCTTCTTTTGTTATTCAGTATCTGAAATACAGAAAACAAGATGACAACAGAAAACAAGATGTAAGTATATTTTTTACTCATGTTTAGGAATTTTGTTATTCAATTTACAATAATAATTAATTCAATTGTGCCAGTATAAATGTACACGAATCACCTGTTCAATTTACCTGCTTTCGAAAAAATAAATAACGTAGTTAACCTTGTCTCCGGGGGCCTGACGAGTTTCTACAACAGCAGAAAAAACAGATCCGGTTTTTAATCCGCTTTTTGATGAGGCAGATTGAGAATTGTTCCCTGGCGGATTGAGCGAATTGGGAAAATGCACTGTAATCTCTCCCTTCTCATTGGGAATAACCGAAGCAGAACTACCGCAACGAATGATTCTTTCAACATGAACGATGGCATCACAGGAATTTTTGAAACAAATATCATTGGTGTCCTGAGATGCGGGCTTTAGTACTTCAACGATTGTGGCTTCGATTCTGCATGAGCCGGGGTTAATTTGAGGATCGGCAGGTTTGGATGACTCAAAAGGTGTTTGGGTTTTGCATGAAAAAAACAAGAAAAGAGGAAGAATGATTGCGAAAAAGAGTCTCATGATTCAAAGATATAATACTTGATTGATTGAATTAACAAATATGAAATAAATTAACTGGATGGTCCCTTGTGATAATGTGTCGCAGGGCGAAGTCATCGCGTTTTAATATATGCATGATTTATGAGTGCTATTGCGCGATAGACTTCACCAAACGAAAACTCAAGACTTAACAATCCTACTGAAAGTAAGACCATTTTTACCGGTTATTCTGAGCATGTAAATTCCCGGCAAAAATTTGTCTGTATAAAAAGTCTTTGTGGCCTGAGAAATATTGTCGTCTCTTAGAATAAGCGCGCCTGTTGAATTAAAAATTTCAACAGAAATAATTTCATCTTTTACTTCAATGCAAAACTTATCGGATACCGGATTAGGAAATATTTTTACATTATCATCGTTTCGCGAAATTCCATTTATGCCGGTAACTATAAATTCATAGGCCCCCATATCAGGCGGAACATTGCGAACATTACCCAAAATATCTTCGTTTACAAAACTTATCGTCGTACCCACATTATCCAATGCAGGATTCGCCGGTATGACCGATGAAAAAGAAATAAACTGTGGATCAACTGAGAAACTGTTTGAATCCTGAAGAGAAGCCGTTTTCCAGTTTGATAATGTTGTGTAGAATGTCGGCGGATTGATCAATAATCCTTTTACGGCAACTGAACCATTTGGCACCCACAAATTATTATAGTCGCTTTGTATAGCGGTCGTAGTTGTAGAAGAGGATGACAATGCAATAGCCGCACTCACTCCTGTTGTTGGCTGAGTAATACTGATTATGTTATCTTTCAATCGAGTTCCCGTATTATTTAAAGTTTCCTTGAATCCGATCAGTTCGCCGCTCGTTGAATTTGGATTATCAATTGATATTGTGTTGAAATATATTTCGGGTGCTGAGGCATTCGTACGTACTTCAATCCCTGTAAAATCTCCCGAGGTTAAATTAATATCGGAGATCACATTATTATAAACCTTATGTCCGGTTCCTGCAAATAGGTATATGCCGCGTATCTCCTGTGTACCGTTATTCACTTGCGAAACCTTAATGTGATTATCATAGATCTGCGCGTTAATGTTCGCCGACTGTGCCATCTGAATCGCGTTTACAGACAAGACATACTGATCCCGTTTGTCAAAATAGTTTCTGCAAATAACGGTGCTGTCACTTTCACGAATATAAACTCCATTCGTATGAAAATCATAAAATGTATTATCTGAAATTACAATTCCGGTTGCGAGAGTTGGCAAACCAAAAACCGAAGCTCCATACCCGCCGCCAATTGTAGTATCGTGACTAATCAGAATATCATGAAAGTCCCCTTCCTCCAAAATACTGGTTGTCGAACCCGATGCAACAATGCCACCTATAAGCGTACTGTTACTTCCGGGCATATTAATCACACAATTTGTAATGCTGATATTTGAACCTGTTCCGAAAATATGAATTCCGTAAAATCCGCTCAATGATGCCTGCTGACGCTCTATATGCAGATTTGTTATTGTAAAATACTGCACGTCTTTTAGTCTTAATATATGTCTGTTTGTAGAATCCGTCAGATCAGTAATAGTTTCATTGCTTCCATCAATAATAACTGTTGATGACGCACTTGTTCCCTGAATACTGTCGAACGTAACTTTCTCGTTGTATGGACCCGATCCGGGCGTGACAGTAACGACAACATTTCCCGATATGCCGTTCAGATTCATGCTATCGGCCAGTGCGTTAAATGACTGAAAGTTTGTTCCGCCTGTAACGATGGCCGAATTGATGGTGTAATTTCCGTTTAATGGTGAGGATGCTACATTTAAACAGAAGAAGCCTAAAATGAGGATTAAGAGAGTATAATTTTTCATTTGGGAGATTTTACCCAAATATAATTACAAAATCTCAATTCACTTTATATCCCGAAAAAGTACTCCCTAAAGATGTTCCACCGAAAATTTGCAATGGTCCACCGGTCAACAGATTTACACTAACATCAATAACATCGCCGGGCATCAATTCCATATCAAATGAAAACGATACTGAATGACCTCCTCCAATTGATGAAATTAAGTTTCCAACTGTTTGCCCACCTATAGCCTGGTTCCCGTTTTTAAAATATTTTACAAATACATCATCCGGTGAGTTCCTAGGAAAAAAATTTAAGTTTGTGCAATCTTCATCTACCATTGCGGTCACCGAGTGAGCCGAGGGGGATATTTCGTAATTGACCCAGTACTTAAACCTTCCTTAAATGAATTCTTGAATACTGGCGTATATTTAATTTAATTTACATGCGTTAATTTCACAAACTATGAAAAAACTAATATTCATATTCACTCTTATTCTGATAAATACCTGGCCTATTTTCGCTCAACCGGCGATTCAATGGCAAAAAACCTTCGGTGGCTCCGGAAATGATTATGCAAGCAAAATCATTCCGACTAATGACGGCGGATTCATTATTGCAGGAACATCGGAATCCAATGACAGCGATGTTACTTCTAACAATGGGAACCGTGACTATTGGATTGTAAAAATAGATGGCACAGGAACAATTCAGTGGGAGAAAACATACGGCGGCTCTGAAGACGATTTTGCTTTTTGCATTCAGCAAACAAATGATGGCGGGTATATTTTTGGCGGATATACGGAATCAAGTGACAGTGATGTAACGGCTAATTACGGGCATCGTGATTTATGGATCGTTAAAACGGATAGCCTTGGAACTATTGACTGGCAAAAAAATTATGGAGGAACCGATTTTGAAATTGCCTATGAAATTAGACAAACGGACGATGGAGGATATATTGTTGCCGGCTATTCAAATTCTTTGGATGGTGATTTATCGGGCACATTTAGCAGTGCTCAGAATTTCTGGCTGATAAAACTGGATAGTGCTGGTACGATACTTTGGGATCATGTATATGGAGGGAGCGCCTCAGATGAGGCAACTACCATTCAACAGACGAGTGACGGAGGTTATATTCTTGCCGGTTATGCTTATTCTTCCAATGGCCATGTTACCGGCCATCATGGCGGACAGGATGCATGGGTTGTAAAAACAGACAGCATGGGAGTTCTGCAATGGCAAAGAGCGCTTGGCGGTAGCGCCGCGGAGTCAGCGAACAGCATTTTACAAACTTCTGATGGCGGATATATCGTTGCATGCTCTTCTCAATCCAACGACTTTGATGTTTCGGGAAATCATGGCGGAGCCGATTGCTGGATTGTAAAACTGGACAGCACGGGCGCCATTCAATGGCAAAAGACCTATGGCGGTTCGGGCTCCGATGGCTCATATTCCATTAATCAGACAACCGATGGCGGATTTATTATCGCAGGATATTCAACTTCCAGTGATGGCGATGTAACATTTAACAACGGCGATTATGATTGCTGGGTTATTAAAATCAATAACTCCGGAACACTTGTTTGGCAAAAATCTCTCGGCGGAACCGGAAGCGATGCTGCCTATTCGATAAATCAGACAATTGATGGCGGATTTATTCTGGCTGCTTCCGTTTCTTCAAACGACGGCGATGTAACCGGGAACCGCGGCTTATCAGATTACTGGATTGTAAAATTAGATTCAGCGCAAAACGTGAGTGTCACAGATGTAAATGTTCTAACATCCGGTTTTCAAATTTCTCCTAATCCGTTTACAAACGAAACTGCAATTTCATTTAACAACATAAATTCAGATGAAATAAAAATTCAGATTCATAATTTATCCGGTCAGATTATAAAAAACATGCTGATTAAAAATTCCATTTCAAAGGCGTATTATATCTGGGACGGAACAAACGATGAAGGAAAAAAAGTTAATACAGGTTCTTATTTTGTTACAGTTCGTTCGAATAATATTATTGCAACAAAAAAAGTGTTATTGCTGAAGGATTAATTCCGCGCCGCCTGACAGGGCGCCCTCTCAATACTTCAAAATTTTAAGGGAAAACCGCTTTTTAAATCCCATTATACGCCGCGAAATCGGCCATTCAAGCGGAGTTTAATTGTTTTTCTGAAAAAAATAGTTTATTATAGCATGTCATTCAAATCGGGATAGCGACACTATCTGCATCGCCATCCTGATTAACGGTAAAATATCATGCATTTGCTATTTTACCATATACAAGTCCGCAAGACAAAGCAATGAAGCATTTCGTTTTAATCCTATTAGTCACATTTATCACTTCGACACAAGCGCAGGTTTGTGATCCGAATACAAACAGCCTGCTTTTTAACGGCAGTTCTGATTATATTGACTTTTCTCCTAATGCAAATTTAAACCTGACAGAAAAAATTACAATTGAAGCATGGATAAAAGCAACGTCGTGGGTTCCGCTTCCATTGTTCGGGACCATTGTAAGCAAACATGGATGGACTATGGGAGAGCGGGGATTTGCATTGCGTGCTGGAGGAAATGGTCAGATTTCATTTGTTATAGCCGGTGTTGATCAGAATGGAAATATTCAGAGCTGGAAAGAAGTTACAAGTGATCCGGGCGAATTGCAATTAAATACATGGCATCATGTAGCCGGAACTTATGATAAGAAAAAACTTAAAGTTTATGTTGACGGAAACCTGGTAAAGACTGTTAACTTCAATGGTACTATCAGATCCTCTTCCGACTACAATTTACGAATCGGACGAATTGCCGATAATGGTGCTCCGAACGGCAGATACTTTGATGGATTTATTGATGAAGTGAGAATCTGGGATAAAAATCTTTCGGAAAACGATATCAATAATCATAAAAGTCAATATGTAAGCGCAAATAGTGCAAACCTAATAGGCTATTGGCATTTGAATGAAGGAAGCGGAAATACTGTTGAAGACCAAACCACAGGAAATTATTCCGGCACAATCATTAATGCAACATATAATACCGATGTTCCTTTTACGAATGGAATTATCAGACCGGTCATTTCACAAATTGGCAGTGATTTATTCAGCAGCTCTTTATTTAATAATCAATGGAACCAGGATGGTGTTCCTATTCCCGGAGAAACAGGCATTTCAATTACTCCGGTACTGGCCGGAATCTATAGTGTAACTTCGACAACTTTACCCGGATGTACTGCAACCTCTTTAGGATTTAGTTTCGGAGCTACGGGAATTGAAAGTGTATTTGAGAACAATATAAACGTCTATTACAATCAGTCTGAACAAACCGTTTCATTTCTATTGCAAAACGATTATCATAAATTTTCAGTTTCAATCATCGATTCATATGGAAGAGAAATTCTTCACACAGAAAATATCAGGTCAAATTTTTCATACAACTTATCGGAATATCCCGCAGGCATATATCACGTTGTTGTTACATCGGGGAATAAAATTTATTCGAAACGAGTTTTCTGTTATTAAAAAGCCGTTTTTGTAAAATTGTTGATATGTATGTTTGTAATTACAAACGTAAATTGATAACCTTTTCTTAATTTTCATGTATTCTCTAATTCACACATCGTACAATGAGGAGAATTCCATTTATCCGGTTATTGCTTTGCATTCTTTTAGCAAGCAGTTATCACGGTTTTTGTAGTGATACCCTGGTGGCGTTTAACAAATACTGGCGTTATCTTGACAACGGATCAACGGCTCCATCTAACTGGACTTCCCTTGCATATGTTGATTCTTCCTGGGATATGGGTCAGGCCGAATTCGGTTATGGAGACGGAGACGAAAACACGGTAGTCAGTTACGGATCAGACCCGAATAACAAATATGTCACTACGTATTTTCGGCATGAATTTTTTGTAAATAATATTTCCGCTTACAGGAGTCTCATTCTTTATCTAAAGAGGGACGATGGTGCAATAGTATATCTCAACGGAAGTGAAGTATACAGGAGTAATATGCCCTCCGGCATCGTTAATAAAAACACACTGGCCGAATCCAGCGCAAACTGGACTGAAGAATACAATACCATCAAAACCGGTATTTCGCTTGCTACTTTGAATAGCGGATATAACCTCGTTTCTGTTGAACTACATCAAAGTTCAGTTACCGGGTCTGATGCATCATTCGATCTTTCCCTCATTGCAGATACCTCCGCTCAACTCCTGAGAGGCCCTTATCTTCAGTCAGCAACTCCCCTCTCTATGATGGTTTGCTGGAGAACTTCCATTCCTGAAATTTCTAAAGTCCTATTTGGAACCTCACTCAATTTCAGTTACACGATTACCGATACCGTCTTAAAAACCGATCACTTTCTCAATTTAACCGGACTACAACCTTCAACGAAATATTATTATGCAGTATGTTCATCATTCGAAACACTGCATTCAGACAGCAATACCTTTTTTATTACGCCTCCGGATACCGACACTACTGAGACTGTTCGAATCTGGGCCATGGGTGATTTCGGAATAGGATCGATGGAACAGGATTCAACCCGCGACGCCTATTACCGGTATACCGGTTCTCAATACACCAATATCTTTCTCATGCTGGGTGATAATGCTTACTCAGTCGGATCAGATGAAAATTATTCTTCATTGGTTTTTAAAGATCATTATGAAGACATTTTAAAACAAACCGTAGCCTATTCGACATGCGGAAATCATGAGCTCCTGACATCTACTGCTTCAAATCAGACCGGTCCGTACTATGACATATTCTCCTTTTTCAAAAATGGAGAAGCGGGAGGAATTCCTTCGGGCACAGAAGCATATTACTCTTTCAATTATGGAAACATTCACTTTGTTTGTCTTGAGTCGAATGTTGATTCATTTGGTGTTTCAAATTTGACCACCATGCTTACATGGCTTGATGCTGATCTTGCAGCAAATACCAAAAAATGGATAATTGCCTATTATCACTTCCCTTCACTTTCAAAAGGGTATCATGACTCAGATGTAAATACAACTGAAATCTGGTGTCGTGAAAATATAAATCCGATTCTTGAAAAATATAATGTTGATTTGGTATTAGGCGGACATTCTCATGTTTATGAACGTTCGCATTTATTAAAAGGACATTTTGGTTTATCTGGTACTCTGACTCCTTCAATGATTATGGATTCTTCGGGAGGAGCTGCACCATTTTACTATGATAAAAGTTCCGTTCAGGATTCCGGTACCGTTTATTCCGTTGTTGGCAGCTCGTCTGAAATCACTCCCATTCAGCCAAACTGGCCTCATCCTGCCATGTACTATTCAAATGCCGTTCAGTTTGGTTCGATGATCATTGATGTTTCCAAAGACACAATGGATGTAAAATTTCTCACCAATACCGATACGATAGCCGATCAATTCACCTTTATCAAAATTACTCCGCCACCACCTGTGCTGACGAGTGAAATTCAAAGAGGACCATATTTGCAAATCAGTACTCCGAATGAGATTACAGTTCGTTGGAAAACTTCACTGCCCGAACCTGCAAAATTACTCTACGGAATGAATGCTGCCCTTTCCGATTCGCTCATAGATACAAACCAGGTTTCTGATCATACGGTTCACATGCAGGGATTAATTCCGAATACAAAATATTTTTACGCGGTCAGATTAAAGAACGACAGCATTGTAGGTGACAGTAGCTATTATTTCATTACTCCTCCTGTTGATGGCAGCATAGCACCGGTGCGAATTTGGGCAATGGGAGACTTCGGCATGAGTGGTCAGACTCAGATCGATTTGCGTGATTCATATTATAACCATACCGCGTCTACTTATACGAATCTTCTGTTATGGCTGGGAAACAATGCCTATCCTTCGGGTAGTTTTTCCGATTACAATGCGAATGTGTTCTCCCCTTTCAGTTCCATTTTGAAAAATAGTTGTGTCTATTCAACAAGTGGAAATTTAGAATTGCTTCATGCAAATGTTCTGAATGGTACCGGCGAC
>CAZAON010000365.1:0-2305 GCA_964486655.1 uncultured Flavobacteriales bacterium | reverse complement strand
TTCTGTATACTAATATTTTTGAATCGTTCATATTAATCCTTTCTACTATATGTTTTCTATAATCTTCGTGTACAACAACCCGAAACCCGAAACCCATAACCCGAAACCCCTAACCCTGAATATTGGAATTTTTTGATCAGGAAAAGCTACCTTTGCAGGCGTATGTATACACTGAATTCTATTGAAGAAGCCGTTGCCGATTTAATGGCCGGAAAGGTCATAATCGTCGTTGACGATGCAAATCGGGAAAATGAAGGCGATTTTATTACAACTGCCGAAAACTCATCTCCCGAAATAATCAACTTTATGGCGAAGTACGGGCGCGGATTAATCTGTGTAGCCCTGACCGAAGACCGTTGCGATGAAATGCAATTGCCTCTCATGGTGAAGACTAACACTTCTTCGCATGAAACGCAGTTTACCGTTTCTGTTGACCTCAGGGGACATGGAACTTCTACCGGAATCTCGGCTTCGGACCGTTCTAAAACTATAAGGGCACTGATTGATCCCAATACCCGTCCCGAAGACCTCGGTCGTCCCGGACATATTTTCCCTCTTCGCGCCAAGAAAGGCGGTGTTTTAAGAAGAGCGGGCCATACAGAGGCTACGATCGATCTCGCACGACTCGCAGGAGCATCACCGGCAGGTACGCTGGTGGAAATTATGAATGAGGATGGTACAATGGCCCGGCTTCCCGACCTGATGAAAATCGCGAAGACATTCGGACTATCAATTATTTCAATTGAAGACCTGATCAAATACCGTCTTAAAAAAGAAAGCCTCATTGAAAAGCAGGTTGACGTTAAATTGCCAACGGCTTATGGTGACTTCGAACTTTATGCTTTCAAGCAAATAACAACCGGACAGGATCACCTGGCCTTGGTTAAAGGCGAATGGAAAAAAGATGAACCGGTTTTAGTCCGTGTCCACTCATCCTGTCTTACCGGCGATATTTTCGGATCCTGCCGGTGTGATTGCGGTCCGCAGTTGCATAAAGCCATGCAGATGATCGATGCTGAAGGAAAAGGTGTAATCGTTTACATGAACCAGGAGGGAAGAGGCATCGGATTATTGAATAAACTAAAGGCATACAAACTTCAGGAAAACGGACTTGATACGGTCGAAGCAAATATAGAATTAGGTTTCGAAAGCGATGAGCGCGATTACGGTGTTGGCGCCCAGATACTGCGAGAGCTTGGAGTTTCGAAAATGAAACTGATGACTAACAATCCCAAGAAACGCGCGGGATTAGTCGGTTACGGACTTGAAATCGTTAGTGTGGTTCCAATCGAAATCGAATCGAATAAACACAACAAAGGATACCTTGAGACCAAACGCGATAAGCTTGGTCATACTATTGTTTTGGGAAAAACCGGCAAGTAATCAGTTGGTATATAGTTTCGGATACTCTTTGATTCTACTGCTTCTTCCTGATCAACTCAATATACCCATGATGATCTCGCTTTTTCGCTGACAGAACATAAAAATAAGTTCCTTCTGCTGCTTCTGTTCCGCCTGTCGTTTTTCCATCCCATTCGAAAGCAGGATCACTGGATTCATAAATAATTTTTCCCCAACGGTTATAAATTCGAATGAAGAATGCCTCATTCGGACAGAGATCGTCTATATGATAGGTGTCATTCATGAAATCTCCGTTTGGCGTAAAGACATTCGGAATGCTGTCCCAGTCAAACTCACATGGCGCACCAATGACAAGAACTGTATCGATTCCCGAGCAACCGCTCAGGTATGGTATCGATAACATATAAACAGATGTATCTTCATCGCTTGTAATACTAAAAACAGAATCTGATATCTGTGTAACCTGTCCCGCCGGATTCCATACGTAATTATAAGGAGGGCCGACATTATTCGGATCGGTTATTTGTACGGTTACTGTTGCTGTGCCTCCAAGAGTTGGAATTACAACATAGGGTTCTACAATATTTACGTCTAACAATGAAGACGCCACAACATTTCCGACAGTGTCAACTGTGAAATAGCAAAAGTCATTCTGCAACTGGAAGCCGAGTAAAAACTGAGGTGTATATGTGCCGGGCAATAAATACGTATGTGAAATTGAGGTCATGGAACCGCTTAACACGTTTCCATCGCCAAAGTCCCATACGTAACTATTCGTACTCGGACTGCTTCCTGTGAAGTTTACTGTTAGCGGAGTGCAACCGCTGTCGGGAGTGAATGAATAAGTGCCATTCGGCCCCGGTACGATTACTGCCGCGAGAATAGTTGAAGTGTCCTTGCAACCGAAGTCATTCGTTAAAATCAAGGTTGCATCATAACTGCC
>CAZAON010000364.1:0-5645 GCA_964486655.1 uncultured Flavobacteriales bacterium | reverse complement strand
GCCCTTCTTCAGGTATACTGAGTTCTGTCGCAGTTCCGTCAACCGGAAATGATTTTGGAGTTGTTTGCCCGCCGGGAGCCGATATTACCGGTGTCGTTACAACAATTGGTTTCAGACCGGGATTTACAAGAAGCGTTTGTGTAAATGCTTACAATGTGCGCTGCAGTACACCTTCAGGAACAATTGAACTTACGCTTGACTCACTGTTAACCCCATTGCCGGATACTTCAGGAATCGGATACACTGTTAACGGACAAACGGTTTCATTCCCAATTAACAGTCCGGCTCTCAATTGGAATTTTTGTTTCGATGTATTAGTATCACTGAACGCTCAGATTGGAGATACGGCCTGTATCTATATGAACATAGTTGTTCCGGGTGATTCGGTTCCTTCAAATAATACTCAAACATTCTGTTTCCCAATCAGAAATTCTTTCGATCCGAATGATAAGACGGCTAATCCTGCAGGTGAGGGAAGCCAGGGACTTATTTTGCCTAACACTCCGCTTACTTATACCATTCGTTTCCAGAATACCGGCAATGATGTAGCATACAACATTTACATTCTCGATTCAATAGATTCTGATCTTGATATCAATTCCCTCGAAGTAATGGGAGCCAGTCATCCGTTCACATATTCTGTTCTATCAGGAAACATTCTACGCTTTAACTTCGACAACATCATGCTTGCCGACAGCAATGCTGACGAACCTGCCAGTCATGGTTATGTTATTTACAAAATAAACCAGATAAATAACATTGCTCAATCAGCCGAAATACAGAACATGGCCTCAATCTATTTTGATTTTAATTCGCCGATATACACCAACACTACATTAAATACGATTGATTATTTCCTTTCTGTTCCTGTGCATACATTAAGTGCTAATTTCGCTGTATATCCGAATCCTGCTTTTGATAAATGTGTAGTTCGGTTCAACGACAATTCAGTAAAAACAATTATTTTATCTGATGCACTCGGAAAAGAAGTTTTCCGTTCAAATGCAACTTCCATTCTTGAAATAAATACTTCAAATTATGCGAATGGCATTTATACAATTCGTGTGGAAGATGGAAGTACGGTTAGCAATGGCAAGTTGATTATTGGAATGCGGTGATGAGGATTTAGGACTTAGGATTAAGGACTAAGGATTAAGGATTAAGGATTAAGGATTAAGGATTAAGGATTAAGGATTAAGGATTAAGGGCTGCTCACAATGGGCAGCCTTTGTCCTTTGTCCTTAATCCTTTGTCCTCATTCCATTGTCCTCATTCCATTGTCCCAATTTTTCCTTAATTTCGTTTTCTAAAATCCACCCCTCCTTGACCCGCTTGAAGTACCTATTAATAATTACACTATTCATTTCTTGTACACCTAAAAAAGAAAAAATGGAGGAATTACAGGCTGTTCCTATTTTACAGAATATCGACCCGCATTCTTTTGCCCGTCCGCTCGAGGTTGCTATTAAGCACCTCTCATTGAATCTTAACGTTGATTTTAACCGGAAAGTCATAAACGGAAGTGCAAAAATCGATATCAAGGTTTTCGAGCATAGCAAAGAAATTATTCTCGATTCCCGAAATCTGAATATTGAAAAAGTTATGGTTGATGAAAAACCGGCCACTTTTATTTTGTCACCCGAAGTTCAGTATCTCGGACAAGCGCTTCATATACCGGTGGAAATGAATTCAAAAACAATTACTGTTTTTTATTCTACTTCTCCCGATGCCGCAGCCCTGCAATGGTTAACACCTCAACAGACAGCCGGAGGCAAACAACCTTTTATGTTTACCCAGTCTCAGGCAATTTTAGCAAGAACATGGATTCCGATTCAGGATAGTCCGGGCATACGATTTACCTATGATGCGGAAATTCAAGTGCCTTCCGGACTAATGGCCGTTATGAGTGCTGAAAATCCCAAACAGAAATCAACGAACGGAAAATATAAATTCCAGATGCCTCAGCCTGTTCCGGCATATCTCATGGCACTTGCTGTAGGTGATTTCGGATTTCATTCACTCGATGACAGGTCAGGCGTTTATGCCGAATCTGTAACTCTCGATAAAGCAACAAAAGAATTCGAAGACCTGCCGTTAATGATCAAAGCCGCGGAAAATCTTTACGGTCCGTATGCATGGGGAAGGTATGATGTAATAATTCTTCCTCCGAGTTTTCCTTTCGGCGGAATGGAAAACCCCCGAATCACATTTGCGACTCCGACTATCCTGGCGGGTGACAAATCACTTACATCACTCATAGCACATGAGCTCGCTCATTCATGGAGTGGTAATCTTGTAACGAATGCTACCTGGAATGACTTCTGGATGAATGAAGGATTCACTGTTTATTTTGAAAACAGGATAATGGAATCATTATATGGAAAAGATTTTGCAGACATGCAGGCTTTACTCGGACTTGAAGATTTGCAGGAAACGATTAAAGAATTGGGTGACACGAGCATTGACACGCATTTGAAATTAAATCTGGAAGGCCGTGATCCGGATGACGGAATGAATGATGTCGCATATGAGAAGGGACATTTTCTCTTACTTCTTATCGAGCAAACTGTCGGAAGAGTAAGATTCGATACATTTCTGAAAAATTATTTTACATCTCATTCATTCCGCACAATCACAACTGAAGAGTTTCTCAGAGAATATAAAAAGAAATTAATCGGCGATGACCAGCAATCTGCCGATAAAATAAAAATAGAAGACTGGATTTATAAACCCGGAATTCCTGCAAATTGTCCGCAGATTGTTTCAGCGAAATTCGAAGCTGTTAAAAAAGAAGCTGAAGCATATAAAAAAGGGAAACCTGCCGCTTCGTTAAACACACAGAATTATACAACGAATGAGTGGCTTCGCTTCCTGCGTTCAATTCCTGATAATCTGAATCAGGAACAAATGGCGGATCTTGACAAAACATTTAAATTCACTTCCACCGGAAATTCGGAAATACTTTTTGCCTGGCTTGAACATGTAATAAGTTCAAAATATTCACCGGCCTATCCGGCTTTGAAATCATTCCTTACAAATGTAGGTAGAAGAAAATTTGTCAAACCTCTATATCAACAATTAATTAAAACTGCTGAAGGCAAAACAATGGCGAAAGAAATTTATCAGGTAGCCAGACCAAATTATCATTCGATAACCCAGCAAACAATTGATGAATTGTTGAAAGGTAATTAGTTAAAGAAAGCCCTAAAAAATCTCTTTTAATATTCCTTGGTTTCATCGTAGGTATAGATTCATTGACTAATATTGCATTATGCTAAAAAAAATTCTGTTATCAGGAGTTTTTCTGTTATTGGTTACGATTAGTTCATTCGGTCAGCCATATAAAACCGGAGTTGGAATCAGGTTTGGCGGAATAGCCACCGGTGTTTCTGTAAGACACTTCGTTTCATCAAAAGGCGCATTCGAAGGTTTGGCCTCATTCGGCAGACATGCCTTTATCATAACCGGACTTTATGAAAGTTTTCATGCATTCCCGAATGCGGAAGGTCTTTCCTGGTTTTTTGGCGGAGGAGCACATGTTGGATTTCATCAGGATGAATACAGATATGAATATTATTACTACAAGGGTCACGGTAATAAAACAATAAAAGTATACGAAGATGGCGATGAACAATTTTCATTCGGGGGAGATTTCATAATCGGATTAGATTATAAATTCAAAAATACTCCAATCGATATTTCGCTTGATGTTAAACCAATGATTGATTTCGTTCCGGGATTATACGGATATTGGGAAGGCGCAATTTCTTTCAGATTCACTCTTTAAAACCGCCTATAGTGCGGCAATCTCTATGCTTGAAATTCGGGCAGCAACTGACGCTGATCAGGAAGCAATTTTAGAAATTTACAATGAGGCTGTACTTAATTCGACAGCCACTTTTGATACTGAGCCCAGAAGTCATGAAAAACAATTTCAATGGTTTCGCGCTCATAAAAAGAATCACCCTGTTTTTGTAGCGGAAGAAAGCGGAACTATAGTTGGCTGGGCTTCGCTGAGTTCCTGGAGCGACAAGAAGGCCTACGATCTGACCGTTGAAGTTTCTGTTTATGTCCATGTTGATCACCGCGGGAAAGGAATTGGTAAAAAGCTGCTTCAGGTCATTACTCTCGAAGGAAAAAAATTGAACAATCACACAGTAATTTCCCGAATCGCTTCTGATAATAAAGTCAGTTTACATATACACGAACAAATCGGCTACCGCCACGTAGGCGTCATTAAAGAGGCCGGAATGAAGTTTGGGAAATATATTGATGTGTATTTTATGCAGTTTCTTTACTAAGACTGTTTAACTACTTTTAGAATTACTAATTAATTATTGTACGGCAAAAAGCTATACTTCTCCCCATACTCCAGCATTTGCTCCAGAAAACTTCTCGGGTATTCTATTTTTACGTCAGTTATTTCGTTGTCCTTCATTACAGGGACAAGACGGGCTTGAATGAACCCCATGTACGGTGCGATATTCAATGCTTCATACCTTGCATGTACCTCATCTAGTATCTGCTGATCAACTTTGACTCCATAGGTTTCTACCAGATTCTTTCCCGCATTAAAATCACCTTCCGATTTAATTCTCTGAATCTCTCGTAACAATTGCCCGAATAATGCGCGAAGTTTATCATAGTCATTTATTACAAAATAGGTTTTATTATCCTTTATAACTTTCTCAATCACATTATCCTTTTTCCCCTTCTCATAGACCCAGGATGATATCAACTGACGATCTCTCATATGCGCCTGTTCCAGATTTTTACCTTTTTCTATTCGTTGAAGCTGAAGCATTAACCCATTCATGATATAAGAGTCATACTGAGCCATTCCGACTTCCTTAGTCCGCATTACTCCGATATCTATCAGTTTCTGATCCATGATATAATATAAGGCAACCAGATCTGCCCTTGCTTCTTCCAAAATACCCGCATAATTTTTTAATGTCTCTTCTGTTGTGCCTACGCCTTCGTTTATTTTTCCCGAAGCATGACCGATTACCTCATGCATGTCTGTATGCAGATTACCAGCCAATGCACCGTATGATTTAATGCGGGCTTTGGCATCGGCCGAATATGCAAACTCATCCATGATCGGACTTTTAGCTTTATAATAATTATATGAATCAACAATGTTTCCAAGTGAAACAGATTTTGATCCATGATCTTCACGAATCCATTCGTTATTTGGCAAATTTATTCCTATTGGAGTCGAAGGTGCTGCATCTCCAACTTCATTAATAATTGTGATAACCTTTGCTGAAATCCCTTCAACTGTATCCTTCTTATGTTCTTTCATAATTGGCGAATTATCCTCAAACCATTGCGCCTGGTATGAAATTGCCGCTATACGCTTTGTCGCATCAACATCACGCATTGATACAATTGATTCATATGCGCCTTTCCGCTGTAATGCATCCTGATATACTTCAATAAATCCGTTTACTACATCAATATTTGAAACAGTATCTTCTACCCAGGAAATATTATATTCATCAAACACCACCGGATCTCCTGTTTTATAAAACTTTACCAGCAAATCAAGTGTGCGTTTTTGTGTTTCATTCTCCGCGATTGCAGATGCTTTATTCAGCCAGTAAACAATCATTTCAAGTGCAGGGGAGTACATGCCTCCT
>CAZAON010000363.1:0-4589 GCA_964486655.1 uncultured Flavobacteriales bacterium | reverse complement strand
GTTTTGAATACTATTGAAGGAATTTTAACGGGCGAACTTCCTGCTGACGATCGGAATGCCGCGCAGGAGGCTTTAAACAGCCTGAAAAAAAAACTAGATTACTCTACGAGATTTAATGTAAAAATTTTGCCTGACAGGTTTTCAGGAAACAGCATGACTGCAAGTTTTCCGACCGCGATTCCCTGGGAAACAATAGACGAATTATGTGTCAGAAACAATGCCGAAGTTGTCGTTGCTCTTGAGGTATTTGATTCCAACTTTATAATTACAAATGGAACAAGGACCAAAAAAAGAACAGAAGGCGAAGGAAAGAATGCTCATCAGGTGGAATATACCGAGTATTATGCGCAGGGAGTCGGAAGTATTAAAATGGGTATTCGAAGTTACTACAATAAAGAACGGACAATTATTGATCAGCAAATGCTGAATCCGCAAAATACCTGGGAAGCAACCGGCACAAATGCTATTGACGCTGCAGCAGCATTAATTTCAAAATCCAATGCCAACAGGTATTTGGCAAAAAAAGTCGGCGATGATTATGCGTATAAAATTTCGCCTATGACAGTCAGGATTTCCAGACCATTTTATGGAAAGTCGAAACATACACCGGAAATATCTGCCGGAGCGAGATACGCCGATGTAAATAAATGGGAAGATGCTATCAATACCTGGAAAACCGCAATTGACAAAGCGGAACCGAAAGAAGCCGGTAAAATCGCATACAATATCGCTGTCGGATATGAAGTTCTTGGCGAATACGGAACAGCGCTTACATGGGCACAGGATGCCTATACCAAATACGGGAATAAAGAAGCACGCGACTATGTTCGCACACTTGAATACAGAATTGAAGATGAAAAGCTGTTAAAACAACAAATGAAATAAATTAATTTTCGGGATTTTCTCTGTCTTTGTATTTCATTGTTCCTCCTGAAAATATATTTCACTTTGTATAAATAACAACTTGTGCTGAATGTTCTTTTTCATCATCAACAAGCGTTAAATATTCAGCACTCTGAATAATTCCATCAACTGAATACACAGAATTTCCGGTTTCATGTTTTTGATTAATAACAATCCTGTACATCGAAGTTCCAAACCTGTAGGATACTTTGAATGATTCCCAATCTTCCGGTATACATGTTTTAAAAGATAATTTATTACCCTCCAAATGTATTCCCAATAACGAATCAATGATTAATTGGTTCATCCATCCTGCCGAACCGCTATACCAGGTCCATCCTCCCCTGCCCGTATGAGGCGAAACGGCGTACACGTCAGCCGCCACGACATATGGTTCAACTTTATATATAGCAACTTCCTCTTTTGTTCTACCATGATTAATCGGATTAATCATATTTACCAGTTCCCAAGCTCGTTTGCTGTTTCCCAGTTTAGTGTGAGCCATAATTAACCAGATCGCGGCATGAGTATATTGACCGCCATTTTCCCTGACACCCGGTACATATCCTTTTATATATCCCGGATCCAATTCAGATTTGTCAAAGGCGGGATCAAGGAGCCGGATAATTTTTTCATCCTTCAAAACAAGTCTTTCATCAGCCGCCTTCATTCCCATGGCAGACCGGCTGACGCTTCCGGCTCCAGAAATAACCGACCAGCTTTGAGAGAGTGAATCGATCTGACATTCATTATTACTTTCAGATCCTAATGGAGTGCCGTCATCAAAATATGCGCGTCGATACCATTTACCGTCCCATGCATGTTTATCAATGTTTGTTTTTATTTTTTGCGCTTCGCTTTCACATTCTTCAAGAAAATCCAAATCATTCTTAATTCGCGCTATCCCTGTAAATCTGTTTAGTATATCGAACAAAAAGAAGCCCAGCCAAACACTCTCACCTCGGCCATGCACTCCCACTCTGTCCATTCCATCATTCCAGTCTCCCGCACCCATAAGTGGAAGTCCGTGTTCACCATACCGCATTCCAAATCTTATTGCTCTTACACAATGTTCATAAAGCGATGCTGATTGATTCGAATAAGATGGCAAATCATAACTCGAATCTTCACCAGGATTTAACTGCCTTCCTTCAAGGAAATTAATATTCTCATCTAAGACTCCGGTGTCATTCGTATGCATCACATACCGGCATGTCGCATAAGCCAGCCACAGATAATCATCCGAACAACGCGTTCTGACTCCCCTGCCGGCAGGCGGATGCCACCAGTGCTGAACATCTCCTTCTTTAAATTGTCTGGATGCACATAATAATATCTGTTCACGGGCTGTATGCGGATTTGTATGCAACATCGACAATACATCCTGAAGCTGATCTCTGTAACCGAATGCGCCGCCTGATTGATAATAGCCGCTTCGTCCCCAGAAACGGCAGGCCAATGTCTGATAGGTAAGCCATCCGTTTGCTAAAATATTAATCGCTTTATCAGGTGTCTCGACAGTTAGCGCGCTCATCGTTTTCTTCCAGAACTCTTTTATGTGACTGAATACCTGGTGTGCCTTTGCTTGACCTCTGAACTGACGAACAATTATACTTGCATCTCTCAAATTATTACCTGATCCGAGACGGAAAATTATTTCTCTTTCTTCTCCATCAGCAAGTTCAAAAGCAACCTGAATTGCCCCGCATGAATCCATAGCGCTGCCCAGTCGGCCTGATAATTTTTGTCTTGACATCGCATCGGGATTTCCAAGGTTACCGTTGCGTCCAATAAACTCAGCTCTGTCTGCTGTATATGTTCTGTGAGGTTCATCAACATCGAAGAATGCCACGCGCCTTGAAAACTCGGTATTGTATGGATTTCTTGCGAATAAGGCTCCGCTCTCCGAATCCGTCTCCGTAATTATATTCGTATACGTCTTCGATCGGGTATCTCCAAGCACCCATTCTACATATCCCGTAGCAGAAAGCTTGCGTGAATGACCCGAATTATTTTTGACTTTCAATATTGTAAACTTAATTGTTGATTCGGCATCCACGAAGACAGTCATCTGAGAATAAATTCCTCCCTCACTATGTTCGAAAATGCTATATCCAAAACCATGTCGGATATTATAGGGAGTTTTACCTGCCCTTGGCAGCGGAGTCGGTGACCAGAAATGTTTCGTCTCTTCATCGCGTAAATAAAACACTTCGCCTCCCGGATCAGAAACGGGATCGTTATGCCATGGGGTGAGTCTGTATTCGTGAGCATTCTCCGTCCAGGTATAAGACTGACCGCATTCCGAAATTACCGTTCCGAAATTCTTATTCGCTATTACATTCACCCATGGAGCGGGTGTCATTATTTTATCCTCAATGGTAATAACATATTCTTTTCCGTCGGCGCTGAAGCCGCCTAATCCGTTAAAAAATGTAAGCTCTTTCTTCGCGGGTAATGGCGAGGACTCATGAACAAATGTTTTTGTCGGAATGAGGTAAGGAATGATATTTTTTGCGGGAAGTTTTTGATTAATGTGATCTGCAAGTGTACCTGTGGTATCTGATATAATCAGCCTTGCGACAGTTTGGAATAATATTCTGTCTTCATTCGAAATCTGTTCGGCAGATCTGGTAAATATTCCGCCGGGCGCGTCAATAATCTCTGCAGCAATGATAGACTGAATTTGATTTTGTAAAAGTTGCCTGTATCCTCCATAATCTTCATTCCAGATAACCAGATCAACAACGAGTCCTTTTAATCTCCAGTAAGTATGGGCCTGCACCATTTGTTTGACGAGCTGAATATTATTCTGATCCTCGATGCGCAAAAGCACAATCGGCAGATCACCCGAAACAGAATATCCCCATAAATCAGACTGGCCACGATGATTTTTACTTATCACTGAATGGTCTGCGCGTAAAGACGCATTATTAAAAATAATATTGCTTGCAAGCTGAGCATAAAGCTGAGCATCGACTTCCTTGGCATTGATCTGCCTCAGAACAACCTGGCTGTGAGTCCAAGCCAATTCAAATACCCTGTCCTTATGATGCCTGTCCTGATACTTGTCTATCAGGTTTTCGCAAATATCTCTTGTCTCGCCTGCTCCGGTAATAATATCGACTGTAACAGTCTCTCCCGGATCAAGAACTACTTTATAACGGATAGAAACTATCGGATCAAGTACAGAGCCCTGACTGCCGGAAAGTGGATTGCTGCCTGTTAATGCTTCCGGATTTGCAAGCGTATTTCCTCTTCCGATAAAGCGGCTTCTGTCTGTTTCATAGGATATTTCGGCGACAGGCAAACCATGAGCGAGCATGAGATGAAACATCCAGGGCGGATGCTCATCAACCGACCTTGCTCTTCTGCTGCATAAAATTGCATGCCGGTGTTTTACAATTTCAGTCTGAACAAATAACTTACTAAACGCGGGATGCATTGCATCGGCCTGAGGGGAAGCCAAAACTACTTCAGCATAACTTGTAATGTCAATGGTTTTTCTCCTCCCTGATCTGTTCGAAACACTTATTCTCCGCATTTCAATATCATCTTCGGGAGAAACGACAATTTCAGTATGTGTCTCAATATCATTTATCGTATTTCTGAAATCGACACGTCCTTCGGAGAAAGCTGCTTCGTAATTTTTACCTCTCTTCAATACCGGATGATAGGTGTTGGAA
>CAZAON010000362.1:0-9052 GCA_964486655.1 uncultured Flavobacteriales bacterium | reverse complement strand
CACCACGTTGCGATCAACCGCATCGACTTCCTGAAAGACGTGGCTGTTTTAAAGATATACTACTACGAAGACAAGCGTCCTGAAATCAAGAGCTAATCTGTAATGAAATTTTCCCTGCATCGCTTATATCTGGCAGCGCTGGTGCTGTTACCCTTTATTTCATCGGGGCAGATAGATGATGTGGGCTTATGGTTGGGAATTTCTGCCGAAAAACAGGTCACAAGAAATGCCTCTGTATCACTTGGCGAGCAAATCAGATTCAATCACGATGTTACCACAATTGATGTCATACTGACTGATGCCGGTTTTAATTATTCGTTTTCTAAAAAGTTTAAAGCCGAATTTCATTACCGGTTTATCAAAAGCAATCAGGAGAACTATTACAGTACAAGGCATCGGTTTTATCTCGACCTGGCTTATAAGCAAAAGGTCGGTTTAATCACTCTTACATTGCGTGAAAGAATACAGGAGCAGTTCAATGATTATTATTCAAGCGAGAACGGGGAGATCCCGTTTTGGACTCTGAGAAGCAAACTCACGGCAAAATTTGATCTCGATAAAAAGTACAGTCCGTATTTAGGAGGTGAAGTGTATTATGCAATTGATAATGCTAAGGAAGTGGATCAGTTCTTTTCTAGAATTCGTTACGAGGCCGGAATTAATTATGAATTCAATCGCGCTAACAGCGTTAATCCGTTTATTTTACTTCAGCATACAAGAGTGGTTGATTATAATGAACTGATATACGGAATAACATATTCCTACAGCTTTTAAAAATTTATTATTGTTCCATGATCAATGCAACAGCATAGCATGTAACACCTTCTTCACGTCCGATAAAGCCCATTTTCTCATTCGTAGTCGCTTTAATGGATATCTTGTTTAAAGGTACATTCATTACCTCTGCGAGCTCTTTCTGCATTTCGGGAATAAAAGGTGCAATTTTTGGCTTTTCTAAACATAAAGTAGTGTCCAGGTTGCCAATAACAAATTTGTGTTCTTTTAAAAGCATGCAGACTTTAGAAAGTAAAATACGGCTGTCAATGTTTTTGAAGTCAGCGGAAGTATCCGGAAAATGTTTGCCTATATCGCCAAGGTTGGCAGCACCCAAAAGGGCATCACAAATTGCATGTATCAGCACATCGGCGTCCGAATGACCGTCTGCTCCTTTGTAATGAGGAATATCAATACCCCCGAGTCGCAGAGTACGGCCTTCTTTTAACTGATGTACATCGAAACCAAATCCGATACGCATAACCTATTTCTTTAGAATAAGAATGGCAATATCGGAAATTCCTCAGGGAACCTCTAACTATTAAAAAAGAAGTGATAATAAATTATAAGACGGTTATTCGTTAGTATCACCGCCATCATCCGACTTTTTCAAGCCGTCGAAATCAAACAAAAGCGTAAAGCGCAGAGTGTTTTCGAGCGGATTCCTTTGTGTGGTCGGAATAAGATATGCAAAGTCGAATCCGAATACATTGTAACGTATACCGGCACCCACTGTGAAGAACTGTCTGTTTCCTTTTGTGGAAGCTTCATGGAAATAACCTGTACGAATAGCGAACTGCTTATCATACCAGTATTCCATTCCAATTGAGTAGGTAAATTCTTTTATTTCCTCTTCGAATCCACCCGGAGCATCAGACCAGGAAGTGAAAAGCGCTTGTGCCGGAGAAACATTAGTAGCATCTTCTCCATATTGAACTATCCTATTGTTTTCTGCGTCAAGAGAATCTTGTGTTCCAGCACTATTTTTTAAATAAACTGGAGGAGTCGGTACCAGGAGTTTATTGATATCAAAGCCAAATGCAAAAGTGTTATATTGGTCTAAATCAATTTTGAGGTTTGATCCAAGACGGAAGTTTGTCGGAATGAAATCTTTAACCTTTGTATCTGTGTAGGAAATTTTTGAACCGATGTTGGAGATGTTTAAACCAAAGGCCAAAAGTGATTTCTTGTTCGAGATTTCAATGTCTTTTCTGTAGTAACCGGAAACATCAGCGGCAACAGAAGTACCTGCATGGGTATTAATCGTTCCGTTACTGATGGCAACACCGCCCGTAAGATTGGAATAGATGTATCGAAGGGCAATACCGCCTGAAAACTCTTCACTTAGTTTGCGAGAATAAGCAAAATCAAGTGCCCATTCGTTCGGATTAAATGAAGTGTATTTCTCACCAACATCGTTAGTGAAATCAATATTTCCGAGAGAGAAGTACAATAATGAAGCGGCCAAAACCTGATCGCCTTTCAGTTTCTTGTAACCTGAAACGTAGGCAAGACTAATGTCATTTACCAGGGCACGTAACCATGGAGTATATGAAATCGAGATTCCACCTTTTTTGTCGATAAATGCCAGCTTAGCAGGATTCCAGTGAATGGAATTCGCATCAGGTGTAGTTGCTACACCATAATCTCCCATACCACCTGCACGAGAATCAGGTGCAATCTGTAAAAATGGAACAGCTGTGGTAATTGTATTTATCTGGCCAAGCAAAGAATCCTTAGAGATCGTATTCTGAGCAGAAACAATTTGGACCGATAAAAAGAAAAGTACGGTGACAATTCTCGTTTTTTTAATTAATAATCGCATTTGTTTGTATGATGTGAGACTTCAAATATGGGAATAAAAACTATATCATCAAATTTAACGGAGAATAACCAGTTTTTCGAATTTATCCGCATACTGGCCATCTGTTGTTTGCACTCTTAAACGGTAAACATAAACTCCTTTACCGATTTTATCACCGTAATCATCAAGTCCGTCCCATTGCATTTTATCTGAACGATAACCTTCGGTAGTTATTCTGTCAGAAATGGTTTTTATCAGTTTTCCTGAAACTGTATAAATCTGCACCTGAACATCCATTGGTGTATATGGCTTGTTATGCTCAAACATGAATGTCGTTCGGGTGGTGAACGGATTTGGATAATTAAGAACGTGGTCTAATGCGAGCTCTGCACTTTCACTGACAATAAAGTCGGTGCTTGCTTCACTCGAATTATTATATACATCCCATACTTTAAACGTTAAAGTGTGTGGACCGGATGCTAAATTCTTGAACGGATATCTCACTTTCCCAGCCTGGTAACTATCGAGGTCGTTTTCATAATAATCATTCAAAACATACTTTTTTTCAGCTTTTCCGTCCAATTCGGCCGTCATATCATGCCCGATTCCGGTTCCTACAGTATTAACCCCACTGCTATCCTTGATAATTGCATACAAAGAAGGGTTCTTATCTGTCATTCCGCCTCTGACAAATTTTTCATCGTTTATATATAGCTGAATTTTAGGTCCTTCGGCATCCTGACCGGCATTCGGATTGATTCCGCCGATTAATACGCTCGTATCACTTCCGGCTGCATCAACTTGTCCGTTTTGGGCATAATAACTAAGTTTTCCATTACCCACCTGGAATGAAATGTCTTTCGGTACAACGAAACTGAAACTAAATGCTCCATTTGTTACACTTACTTTACCACTGTACACCACATTTTTCTGAAGTAGAAAAGGCTGAGGGGTTGATATGTCTAATTCAGCAAAGTCATTTCCTAACGTAAAATACGTAATCATTTTATCGTAGATAGTTGGGTAAAGCGTGCCGTTAAAATTTGACATGAGTACGCCCGAATTATCATGCACTTCTCCCGTAATCGTAACCTTGCTTAATGCCTCTAATGTATCAGTCGATTGAGTAAGATCAATTCCATTAATAGTTTTCGTCACAACTTTATATTTCGGATAAGCGAGTTTGACGGCAGGATCACCGATCAGTAAAAAGTTTCTTACATATGGATCAGTAAAATAATCATTCTTCGTCAACTCGAATATTTCACCTGTTGTTAAATAATCACCGCTTGAATTATCGAAAACATGATTGAAGAATGCTTTACACAAATTGAAATTGGAGCTTGAAAAAGCAAGACGTGAAGTCGTAAACAGGCATATGCCGCCACCGGTCTGATTCAGGAAAACCATTTCACCGGCCGAAGTACGTGCAGGATCATCTACTCTTGTAAATTCACACGTGGCAGTTAGAAATCCCGCAAGCTTATCAAGATTTGTCCAGGAGTTAATGTCGTTAACTTCAAGTACTCTTTCATGCGCCCAGCCTAATTCACCGCCATGGCCGATATAAGAAACAAGTAAAGTCCCTCTTTCAACCCGGTCAATGATGGCTTTATGAGCATCCGGATAACGTTGACCGCCCGGAGTGGATTCCTGATTGTAAGCATCGAGATAAATCTTGTCTACATTATAGAGTGGGTAGTTGTTTTTCACTCTGAGCGCAAGAGTATCACTTTGTTTAAAATGCGTGTCATGGTCCTGGTCATCGCCAATGAATGACACAATATTTCTCCAGTTGCCCATGGTAGGATTCACGGTTGTGCTTCCGGTGCCTGCAACATATCTTTTGATTTTATTAACGGCCGCCTGAGCTTCCGTCTGACTTTTTACCGGTATTCTTCCTATGGCAAGATCAGTTTTTTCAGGACCTGACCATTCACCTTCGGTGTCATCGAGTAATCCGAAAAAGTCATCAGACATATAGGTAAGAGTCTGGTTAATCGAGCCAATCGACTGATAAGAAGTAACATAATTTGTATTTCCCTGAATCCGATATTTATTATCATAAGAAGCGTCGCCGAACAAACATAAAAATCGCGGGAAGTTTCCTGTCGTGGCACGATCATAAAACATCTTTACAAAATCACGAATGGCAGATACATCCTGTGCTCCGCTCGAGAATTCGTTAAAAATCTCCTGTGTGGATTGAACGATTACAGAAAGGTTGTCGTGTGAACGGTGAAATTCGGCAAGCTCGCGTGCCTGATTATAGAACAACGGATTTGTTACAATAATCATGTCTGCCTGCGCAAGTGCATGTAGATTTTGATTGGCAACAACACCTTTGAATACTGGTGTATAGAATTGTTGGCCGTTGAAAGCAATGAACTCTCTCAGTTGATCGGTCGGCACACCGAAACTTGTAACGCCGCCGGAAAATATTACTTCCTGATTAACGGCCTGTAAAGGATTCGTAACATCCCATACAACTATGTTATTGTTCGAACTGTTGATTCTGAATTCACTGATGCTTCCCGGTAAAACGGAACGCGTGTCGCGAAAAGAAAATTGCGAACTCATGTTTGATGCACTCAGGTCTCTTCTGAAATTCATTTCATAATAATTCAGCCAGGCTTGTACATTGGGGTCGGGCGAAGTCAGATTTATTTTGACATTCAGACTCTGAGCGCTGACAAAGACCTTATTGTCGATGGGTTTCGGAATGAGATAAGAATCCTGAGGAGTAGTTCCCACCATTGAATAATTTACACTTCCTATGATGTTACCATTTAAAGAAATTGTAATGTTATTGGATCCGCTAAAAGTTGAACGAACGGCAACATTAGATCTGAAGAAAACCGTATCGGCTGTTGAAAGATTAGGGATATTGGAATTAAACGTGAGTGAATTGTTCAGGTTATCCATTCCTTCGCCATACCATTCACGTCCTGATTTCAGAAAATTATATACATCCGCTTCATGATAAATGTAATCGTCATATGATGTAACTGTATTGGTAGCCCCCGTTGAAGAACTGCGCTGAATTACCCTGCCTGCGGCAAAACCTGAATTAGGTGTTGTTGTGATAAAATAATACGTAGAATCGGAGTATAGATTTAACTGGTGTGTAAACTGACTCGTCGCACTGTCGAAATTCCATTTCGTCTGATTCGTTCCATAAAACAATATATAATCCTGCTGATCAAATTTTCCATCCGATTCACCAACAACTACAATGTTATTTAACTGGAGATCATCATAACGGAATTTCGCATTTGCATATGGCAAAACGCCTCCGCCATTTCCAAAAATTCTCAAATTCCGGGGATCAATATTATCCACATCAATTCCCATTGATTTTAACAATTGATAATCAATTTTGTGGATTCCCGTCTGCAAAACCCCAATCTTATACCAGTCACCCGTGGCCAGAACGCTCGAAGTAGTTGTTACCCTTTTAGAAATTCGTGAATTTGTAATATATTGAGGTTGTACGTTAATACTGAAAGAAACCAGGCGTTCTACACTACCGGAAGCTGTTTTTCTTACAGGCAAAATTGAGACGGCTGCCAGGGGTTTCTTCTTTTGGTAAACAACATTTGTCTGAATAGAAAACTCATTTCCCAAAAGAGAAATATCCTTTATTCCGGTGGTTTCGGTAAGCGGTTCAGTAACGACATTTGTTAATTGAACTTTTACATCCGAAGCATTTGAAGCAAGAGGCTGAGTAATGACAAAAACCGGAAGCATGTTTTCATTGAAAGACGCGCCTTCGAAATTAAGTGACTTGAAAACTGTTTCTTCGGACAGTCTTTTTTCAAAAACAGGCAGCCATTTTATGCTGTAATCGTTATTTCCTGCGGCAGACAAGAGCGATGGAAAAACAAAAAGCAAAACACTTGCGACGAGGAGAGTGTGGTTTCGCATTAGTTGAAATGTTTTTAAAATATCGTGTGAACTGTTAACGACAGTTAAGGCTTGATATTTTATAAGGTTACAAAAATATCTATTATTATCAATCTTATTGTCATTGGATTATCAAGCCCGACCAATTGAATAAAACGACTTCCGTAAAGATAATTTTAAAAAAGAGTGCCTGAACATGATCCTTTTGTAAAATAATTTTGGTAAGACGAATAAAAAATGATTAAAATTGTGCTTCAATATTACAAATCTCCGATTTCTAACTGGATTAGTGAATATTATACTCGTAACCCTCTACCTTAACTCTCGTAATAGCTAACCTAATATTTCCCGAATGCTCAGGAATTTTCTGATTTTGGTAATGACTGCATTGTGTTGTGGAAGCGCTTATGCCCAGGATCCTGAGTTTACTCAATTCTATGCTAACCCGCTCTATCTCAATCCCGCTTTTGCAGGAACTGCGAGATGTCCGCGTATTTCCCTGAATTATCGTAATCAATGGCCGGCGCTTACCGGTACATTTGTAACCTATACTGCATCTTATGATCAGCATGTTGAAGCATTAGGGGGCGGACTCGGAGTACTCGTTTTAAATGATAAAGCAGGCGAGGGCACGCTGACTACATCCAATATCAGTGCGATGTATTCGTACCAGCTCAACGTAAACCGTGAATTCTCCATTCGTTTCGGTATGCAGGGTACTTATGCGCAAAAGAAGGTCGACTGGGAAAAGCTCACTTTTGGTGATATGATTGACCCCCGTTTCGGATTTATTTATGAAACACAGGAGGTTAGGCCAAATACAAACAAGAATTTTTGGGATTTCTCAGCAGGTATTTTAGGATACAGTAATAAGTTTTATGGCGGAATAGCCGTAAACCACCTGACTGAACCGGAAGAATTTTATATAAAATCAGCCGAAGGAAGCCGATTACCGATGAAAGTAACTGTTCATGCCGGTGCCGTTCTTCCAATCGGTGGCAGAAGAGATAACTCAATGTATGTTTCCCCTAATTTCATATATCAGAAACAAAGGGATTTCAACCAGTATAATATCGGATTCTATGTTGCCAAAGCGCCTTTAGTCGGCGGTATCTGGTACAGAGGAGGCGATGCGTTTATTCTGTTAATCGGGTTGCAGCATGGAATTATGAAGTTTGGATACAGTTACGACGTGACTGTGTCGAAATTATACAATGCCTCAGCCGGTTCTCATGAATTATCGCTCGGATTACAGTTCCCTTGTCATCCGAAGAAGAAACGCTTCAGAACGATCAAATGTCCATCTTTCTAAATCATGTCAATAAAATAAATATATTTGGCTACCGTTTTAGAATATCAATTTAACTATCTCCCAAAGATGTCAAAATCAGTCCTTCGGAATTGCATCGGCCTGTTATTAATTACCTTCCTGGCCTCATGTAAAAAAGAACAATCTGCCGTAACAGGCTGGAATTACAACGATCCGAAAAATGGCGGATTCGAAGTGGTTCCTTATGATGAACAGGAAACCGGTCCCGGACTTGTCCTGATCGAAGGTGGTACCTTTACTATGGGTCGCACTGAGCAGGAAATCACCATGGATTGGAATAACATTCCACGCCGTGTAACTGTCAGCTCATTCTACATCGATGAAACAGAGGTTGCGAATATCCATTACCTGGAATATTTGTACTGGCTTTCACGTGTTTTTGGATCTGACTACCCTGAAGTCTATAAAAAAGCATTACCGGATACTTTAGTTTGGCGTGACCGTCTGGCTTACAATGAACCAATGGTTGAGCTTTATTTACGTCACCCGGCCTATCAGCAATATCCTGTTGTAGGTGTTAACTGGTTACAGGCCAATGACTTCTGTCAGTGGAGAACAGACAGGGTAAATGAGCAAATCCTGATTCGTGAAGGTATCCTTCGAATTAACCCAAATCAGATCAACGAGGATAACTTCAATACCGATGCTTATCTCGCTGCACAATACGAAGGTCTGGTAAAAACCGACCTCGTCGATTTAAATCCTAGTTCAGGATCTAACGGAACACGTAAAGTCAGAATGGAAGATGGTATCCTTCTTCCAAAATATCGTCTCCCGACAGAGGCTGAGTGGGAATATGCAGCCTTGGCTCAAATCGGAAATACGATGTATGAAAGAGTTACCGATAGAAAGCAATATCCTTGGAATGGCCATATCGTTCGTAACAAAGACGAAAAAGTAAAAGGTCAGATGATGGCCAACTTTAAGCGCGGACGAGGTGACAATATGGGTACTGCAGGCTTCCTGAATGATAATGCCGATCGTCCGGCTCCGGTACATTCATACTGGCCAAATGATTTCGGTCTCTATTGTATGGCAGGTAACGTCAGCGAATGGGTAATGGACGTTTATCGTCAGAATACTATACAGGATGCTGATGAATTCCGCCCTTTCCGTGGTAATGTATTTGTTACTCAGCACCGCGATAGTACAACTTTAATTGGTGGTTTGGGTGGTGATATCTTAACTAATGTTGATGGCCCCGTTTATCAAAAATTCAAACACAAAGTTAATAAACC
>CAZAON010000361.1:0-5703 GCA_964486655.1 uncultured Flavobacteriales bacterium | reverse complement strand
TTAATGATTGCCCAGTTAATTGGAGCCGCGCCTCTGTAATGCGGCAGAAGGGAAGCGTGCAGATTAAAAGTTCCCAATGGAGGCATGCGCCAGATTTTATCAGGGAGCATTCGGAAAGCCACAACAATAAATAAATCCGCGTTAAGTTTCTGAAGACTGGCGACGAACTCTTCGTCTTTCAGATTTACGGGTTGAAGCACTTTGAGATTCCGGCTTAAGGCATAATCCTTAACTGGAGATGTCGATAATTTCTGACCTCTTCCCGTAGGTTTATCAGGTGCAGTAACGACAGCAAGAACAGGATATTTATTCTGAATCAGTATTTCCAGGGAAGGAACGGCAAATTCCGGCGTTCCAAAAAAAACGATAGACGGCTTTTCATTCATGCCACGAAGTTGCTGAATAAAGAAAAATCGTTTATATGAATTTCAAGAAGTTGTAAACGTTCACTGTTTGAAAAGATGGCTTAAACCTTATGATTGATCCACTTCATGGAAGAAATATACCAATAGGAGGCCGCCCCGGTAAACAGCCAGTAAATGATTTCACTCATCCACAATATTTCAACCGATAAATGGAAAATAAAGGTGAAAACATAGTTATAGACCATGTAGATAAGAATGGCCGCGATTTCTATATATAAAGCAACACGAGTCGCTCCTGTACCGCTAACGGCGCTTATTGCAATTACTGCCATCGAAAAAAAGATGATCGCAACATCTATTACGTAAAGTGATGGTTTTGCATCTTTGATCAGGGCCGGTTCAGACGTAAATAGCCCGAGAATTTGATCGGGGATGAGAAGATTCAACGCTATCATAACACATGAAATAATCATAGTCAGACCGATGATTTTGTTTAACAACCTGAAAACTTCATCAACTCTTTTCTGACCAATAATATTACTGACCATGGTATTTGTTGCAACCGAAAAGGCCCAGACCGGCGTCATTGCTATCATATAGGCGGCTCTTATCATATTTGAAATGGCCAGTTCATGCTTCCCGAATTTTTCGATGAAAACGAAAAAAATAAACCAGGATCCCATTGAAAGAAGATTCTGCATCACAAGCGGAAGTGAAAGGCTCATGATCTTGTCTACCATCATCCTGTTCATTTTTTTAAATCTGAAAAGATTGTAAGGCAAAATGATTTTTTTTCGAAAAGTGAAAACGAAAAGAAATATTAACGCGATACATTCAGATATGGAAGATGCCATTCCGGCCCCCGATATTCCCATTGGCTTAAATCCAAAATGTCCGAATATAAATGCATAGCCGAGAATAATATTGATCGCCGCCATAAAGAAAGAATAAATACCAAAAACTTTTGGCTGGGCGATTCCCACATAAAATGATCTGAATGCCGATGCCGTGGTAACAAAGATTAATCCGTATGCTCTCGTATCAAGAAATTGGACCGTCGCATTTACTAACTCATCGGAATCAAGAATAAGTTTCATTATTACGGGTGAAAGCCATTTCAGAATTCCGAAAAGAAATACACTGATTGAAAGAAGAATGATAAAACTGTGGTCAAAAATTTCCCCGATCGCGCTGTCATTCTTTTCGCCTGATCTCCGGGCTATCATTATCTGCGCTCCCGTACCGATCGAAAGTCCAATCATGGCAAATGCAAAATACAAGACGCCACCAACTGCAGCTGCTCCCAGTTCGGTTTCACCTACCCGGCCCAGAAAAGCAGTATCGGTTATATGCAGAATCGTAACAGCTATATTCCCGATTATTACAGGTGCCGCAACCTTCCAGATGTCACGATATGTTGAACTTACGGTTGTGATAATTTTATTTGTTAAAAATCTTATTTGAAATATTTCAGAAAAAAGTTGTTTCCTTGTTTAAGCTAATCGAGGTTCGACTCTGTTCTTCATAAGTAATTCGCAGTAATATTATTCGCCCACCATCAGTACCAGTCCCTTCAGGTATTCTCCCTCCGGATGATATACGCTTATTGGATGATCCGGTCCCTGCGTAAGCTGATGAATGATTCTCACATTCCGTTTTGCCTGCGCAGCTGCCTGGAATACCAGTTTGCGGAACAATATCCGATCTATTACCTGTGAACAGGAGAAAGTAAATATCAGTCCGCCATTTGTTACTTTTTTTATCCCTTCCGTATTCAGATTTCTGTATCCGATCATGGCATTTTCAACGGCATTAAGATGTTTTGCGAAAGCAGGCGGATCAAGTACTATGATGTCGTATTGTTCTTCTGTCGATTTCAGAAAATCAAACACATCCATTCCATATGCTTCGTGATTTGAAAATCCGTTTAACTCCGCATTACGGATTGCCAGGTTTATGGCTTTATCGGAACTGTCAACAGAATGAACCAATTCGGCTCCGCCTTTTAAAGCATACATCGAAAATCCGCCTGAATATGAAAAAGTATTAAGTACCCTTTTTCCCTTTGCATATCGCCGGATCAGGCTGCGATTCTCTCTCTGGTCAAGAAAGAAACCGGTCTTTTGTCCTTCAACCCAATTTACGGCAAACTTAATATCATTCTCCATTACTATCTGCTCACTTTCACTTCCCGTTAAAAAGGAATTTTCAATAAATGCAGTGGATTGTTTTCCCATCGTATCGCTGCTTTTATCAAAAATGGTTTTCAGTTTATTACCATAGATATTTTTCAATGCGCTCACAATTGACAAACGCACATTATGCATGCCTATCGTATGAGTTTGAATTACGGCAGTAGAAGAGAAGATGTCAATTATCAGTCCGGGTAACCCATCTCCTTCACCATGTATAAGCCGGTAACAATTTGTTGATGGGTTGTCAATAAGCATCAATCGCTGCCTGAATTCATAGGCTTTTCTTAATTTCTCCAGCCAAAAGTCTTCGTCTATGTTTCTTTGCTCAAAAGAAATAACTCTGACTTTGATGGATCCGTTATGAAAGTGTCCGGTTGCCAGGTATCTGCCATCATGGGTGAACACCTCGACGGTTTCGCCTTCGGCCGGATTACCTTCAGTTTTAGCAATGGCTCCCGAGAATACCCAGGGATGAAAAAGCAAAAGGGATCGTTCTTTTTTGGGATGTAAGATTATTTTAACCGGACTTTTCATCCGGTAAAGAAACTCGAAAAATATTACACTGGGAAATGTAAAATGATTGTTTATTGATCACTTACCATCTTACTGGAAGTGATTTTTCTGCAAAATAAAATACCTGTATAATCATAATTCCTGGCCGGATTAGCCGGCATAATATAGTATGGCCAGTTGACCGCTTTAGACAAAACTGATTCGGCATTATTCACTGTTTTCTCCTTTAACCCGTCGCCGGAATTGTTTATCATCGATCCGCTCAGATAATAAATGTTCAATGAACAAATGCTGTCGCTGTATTGCAACTCTTTATCATGTTTTAAATAATACCCCATCACAGGCATTTCGCTTTCCGTGATGTTATGATAATTACCCGATAATGTTATGGTCTTATATCCCGGATGTGTAATAATCCGATTCTTTACTTTTTGATACATGACCCTGTCTCTGTCTTCAATTTTTCCATCACCGTCATTAATATCAAAAAAGAAAACACTTACGCGCTTTATCTTAGCAAGTGCAGCAATAGTTTCGGCCCAGGCAACTGATTGTCTGCCGTCCTTAAATGGCGGTCTCATAAAAAATTCTGACTTGAAAACACTGCTGTCTGTCTGCTGCCTGAGAAATTCTGACATGTACTGAGAAGGAATTTCAAATCCAACCTGTACACTGTCGCCTTTAGCAGCAAGCAATTGAGCAAGTCCGTATACAAACTGAGCCGACTCAATTGTACCATGCATTTCGCCGATCATAATTAGTTTGAAAGGTGAAATAAAATCAAATACCGAATCATTCAGATGCAATGGAGATTCTATGCGAATTGCATGTTCTTTCACATATTCATAAGGGTCCTGGGCAAAAAGAAATGTTCTTAAAGCAAGTAAAATGAATATCAAATAAATCTTCCTCATCAATAATCTAACATCTAATATCTAACATCTAATATCTATAAAAAAGAAATTGCCGGCAACACTTTCGCATTCCGGCAATTTCCTCTGTTGATCAGAAAAATATTATTTCTCCAGTATAAACTTTGTTACAACTCTTTCACCTGAGTTTTGTAATTCAGCAAAATAAATACCTGCTTTGAGATCCGATAAGTCGAAATTGAATTTATTCGTTCCCGTGATCAATTCAACCGATGATAAATAAACCGTTTTGCCAACCATGTCGAAAACTCTTATGGTTCCATTCGCATCTGTAGCGGAAACAAACTCAACATTTACATTATCACGAACAGGATTCGGATAGAGCTTCATAGTACCGGTCTGCAAAGCCTGCTGATCTTCTTCCGGTTCGCCATTCAGTTTGTAATTAACCGACCCAACATTCGCACGTAACGTATAACATTTAGTAGTACTGTAAGCACCATTGTAACCATATACTCTCAAATAGTAGGTACCTCCAACGGTCGCATTATAAATTATGGTTTCGCTTGAAGTTCCTCCGTTCTGAGATATAGCCAGTGAGCTTAAACCTGAGTTGTAAAGACGAATATCATAATCTCCGGCCAGGTTTGTAAGTGTGACCTTGATTTTTGTATTTGGAGAAACTGTTGTGAACTTGAACCAGTCATTGTCGGTAGTTGATCCGATCAGCGCCGTGATGTTTGTATTGGTAGCAATCGTTCCGGCAGAAGTATAAGAGCTATTAGGCTCATAAATATCAGAGCATCCTGTAGAAGTGGCCGTTGTAAAGCTGACTATTGAAGTATATACACTTGTTCCGACACTGCAAACCGTGCGCACCTGCCATTGATATACCGTACCTGCCACAAGTCCGGTCAGCACTTTTGAATTCGTAGTCGATGTTGTCGAAGTCCATGACGTAGCGGCAGAAGTTTTATACTGAACAGTATAGCTAACAGCTCCCGATACTGAAGCCCAGTTAAGCGTTGCTCCTGTTGTGGTAATAGCCGTTGTAGTTAATGATCCCGGTACACCGCAGGTTGTCGCTGTAAGAGTTGTAAATGTTGCTGTTGTTGAATAGCTGCCCGCACCTGATGCACATATTGCCTGCACCTGCCATTGGTAAATTACTCCCGAAACAAGTCCGGTCAGTGACTTCGAATTTGTAGTTGAGGTTGTCAGATTCCATGACGCAGCAGTCGATACTTTATACTGAATATTGTAGCTCGTTGCTCCGGAAATTGCTGCCCAGTTTAAAGTTGCCGATGAAGTTGTTACCGATGCGCTTGATAGTCCGGTCGGAGTACCGCATGAAGTATTAGAAAGTGTTGTAAAGGTTGAAGTCGCACTTGCAACTCCCGCTCCGGCCGTACAAACTGCCTGAACTTTGAACTGATAAACAGTTCCTCCGGTCAAGCCGGATAATATTTTAGAGTTTGTTGTTGATGTAGTCGTAGTCCATGTCGAAGCAGCGCTGGTCTTGTACTGAATATTATAACTTGTTGCTCCGCTAACAGCAGTCCAGTTTAAAGTGGCACCTGTAGAAGTAATTGAAGTTGCTGATAAACCAACCGGTGTTCCGCAAGCAGTAGTGGGTGCATTACATCCCTGTGAAGTTAGGATGGATGAGCGTGTACCGCCTGTTGCAAATATTGCATTCATTCGGGTGCTCTGACCGGCAGTGAACATATTCATGCAATTGTCATTGGTGTAGTCCAT
>CAZAON010000360.1:0-19848 GCA_964486655.1 uncultured Flavobacteriales bacterium | reverse complement strand
TTCGTGTTGACATCGGACGATAAAATGTCCACGCTTCGTAAAATTAAATGAGCTGCAAGCCAACACACAAAGCCAATGTTTTTGCACCACATTTTATTATACCCAACCGCACTCAAAGACCACCCACCTCCCCATAGTAATTGCGACTTCACTAATAAGCTACTTATAGTCCGTAGACTTATTGACATCTATTCCGCAGTTTTGCACTCCAATTTTTCAATAAAATGGGTGCAGCTTATTCAAAAGAAGAAAAATCTTATTTGCTAAAAGTTGGCGACAAAATCCGCCAGTTACGAACTGATATTGGTTTATCACAAGAGAAACTATCGTTTGCTTGCGACCTTGACAGAACATATATCGGCTCTGTTGAAAGAGGCGAAAGAAATATCTCTGTCATAAATCTGAAAAAGATAGCAAAGGCTTTAAAGACCGACCCATCTGAACTTCTTAAATTCTAAACATGAACGAAGCTTTTAAATTGCCACCTAAATATGTTACGCTGCTTACTAAGCCAAATGATTTAACACAAAAGTTATCCGAACTTATCGGAATGGAATTTAAGATTACAGGCAAGACAAGAACTGACGGTTCTAATATTAGAAAGTTAATTGCTGCGACTCTTGAAAAGTCTGCATTACCTGAAGCCGCAGAACAAGAAAGTTACGAAATAGTTCCTCCCAAAGGAAAAGGAGTTCCCAAAATAACGAGAGAATTTATTGATAGTTACATTGTAACAACTGGTGATTCTTATAATCTGCAAGTTTGGAATAGATTACCTGCAAGTAATTCTCTTTTAATTAAATATGATTCGGGCGAAAGTTTGAAATGTACAGATGTTAGATTTGTATTTGTGAGTATAGATTTAGCAAAATGTATTATCGCATCGGTAGTAATTCTGACAGCGGAATACATTGAAAAACATTTTGGTAAGTTCGGAAATCCAACAATAAAGCATCAACTACTGATTTCTTCAAAGGTAAGAAATAGTATTTTTGAAAGTCCCGATAAAGTGCTTTCCTTTCCTGATAGCAAAAAGCTATCTTACATTATAACTCATGACTATGTTCCTCCAAATTCTGGAATGGTTGAAGAACCAGAAATTAATGAGTTATATTCAATCGCACTTTTAAAAGAAATGGTTGCTAAAAAATTAATCGGAAGGAAACTTGACGCAGCAGCAACTAAAAACAGAGGACAAGCACTTGAAAGAATGGTTTTGGAATTATTGGGTTATATTATACTAGAAAACGGTTTATTGTATGGTGCTTTTCCTGACATACGAAATCAATTGTTAGAAGTGAAAGTTCAGGATTCACCAACAGTTGATTTAGGCAGATTTTCTCCCGAAAGAGAAGAGTTTGTAATAGAAGAGAAGAACCTGACAACTTTTGATGTTCGGTATTTAATTGCTTTAACAAATTCTAAGACCGAAATAATTGAAGGGGTAATCTTAACGCCAGGTGAAAAACTTGGCGATATATTTTCTTATGTAAGTTCAGAGAGTTATAAATGCCAAAGAAACATTCCAATGAGCTTTTTTGTAAAGCATTATGGTAAAGCGGTATTTAATCCAGCTTAAAAATTGGCGAAACACCAAACGCCTCTGCAACTTTAATTTCTAATTTCTCTTCAAGCAAAGAAATTTTATCTGCATCATTTTCAGCATTAAGTTTTTTTACGATTTTGATTACTGATTTTGCAGAAGGGGAATTACAATCAGGTAAAGGATACTTTTCTACATACTGAGTAAAATATCTTCTCCTGCCTGAATAAAGTTTATTGTTAAAAACAAGGTCATGATATTTTGTCATTAATTTTGAATTTGAAACACCTTGTATCAATAAGAGTTTCTCTACATTTTCCATCTTTTCGGCTACTATCCAATAGCAATTTCCATTGACAAGTTTTCCTCCTTCATCAAAGAAAAATCTTGGTGACAAACTTATATCAGGAAATACCAATTTTGGCAAATTCCAATAGTCAGGATTATGTGGTACCCATATTTCAAACCATTTTTTGCCAGCATCAATCAAATATTTTCTCTCCTTTAGTCGTGTTTCAAATCTCTCAAAGTATTTTTTAGCTTTTGGAAACTTTTCTATATCAATAGTAGTTTTGTTTCCATCCTTATTATAATGTGGATATAAAATTTGAAGAGTGGCCTTTGAGGTTGTTCCCCATCTGCCAATATTCTCCTGTGAAATCAAATCTTTAAGTAAATCGGTTTCAGGTTTGTCAGTTCCTAACTTATCCCAATCATCATTTATAAATACTATATCAGCTGTAGTTTTTATACCAACTCTAACTTTGAATAAATCGCCAACTAGGCAAGATGCATTATTTTCAATCTTTTTTACCCAACGAGATTCGGAATCTGAAAGCAACTCCCATGAATAATCTTTTGTGGTTCGACACATTAGAACGCCATCAGTTTTTTTGTATTTTTTTGTATTGACAGAGAAGTAACCTGAATCGGATGTATTCAATACGTCATAAATATTAGCGGCTGGTTTTACTTCTCCTTTGTAACCATTCAGTTCTTCATATACCTTAATGAATTTAGCTGAATTGGAAATTACTTCAATATTTCCTTTTTTCTTACCAATAAATACTGCAGGGAGAACAGCAGCATCAAAAAGTTTGGTGTCGCCTAAATCAACAATTTCAAGTATTTCGTAATTCTCATTTAAAAACTTTCTGATACTCTCGCCGCTCTTAGTGGACAAATATCTGTTAGATGTTATTACGCCAATTATTCCTCCCTTTTTTAGACTTGCAGTCATTGCAATTAAAAAAGGATAATATAAATCTACGCGACCTTTTAAGTCGAATTTTTGAGCAAGTAGTTGTGCTTGCTCTGTTCCAAGAATTTGAGTTCTTACATATGGGGGGTTGGCTATAACAATGTCAGCGGACTCATTTATTCCGTTCCCTTTTTCTCCAAAAAAATCAAATGTTAATTGATTTTGATTTACGTCTACAATTTCCAAAAAATCTCCATTTGCCAAATTGGTTTTTTGTTTACCAAATCGGTATGACCTTTCTTTGGCAAGGCCCAAATATTCATCATTTAAATCATAGCCATTTAGGGTAAAATCAATATCACGAGCCGACAAATGTTCTCCCATGGACAACAACAATTCGCCATCACCGCAAGCAGGATCAAGGACTCTTACTTCTTTCCTATCTATATAAGACAAGATTCGACTACTTAAATAGTCTGCCAAGCCCTTTGGAGTAAAAGTAGCACCTGTGTTTTTTATCAATTCCTTCGTTTCCACTTTTTCATTTCTTGCCTCGCAAAGATACTTAAAATCATCAAACATTCAAGATGAAATTATGAACACTTAAAAAAACAGACTTTAGAATCGGTTTCAAAATTTTAGAACGTTAAGCCCACGCAAGCAATAGAAGGTACAATTTTTTTCCAACACTTGGACCAACTCAAAAAGTCAAAAAGCATAGAAAAACTAACCTGCCTTTAAAGACATTGCGAAAGCACATATAATAGCCGAAAAAGAACAACAATGGTATAATACGGGTTTCGCGAAAGTAGCGGTTAAGTTCTTCGTATGACAGTTCTTCGTAAATCTGAAGTTCAGTGTTTTGTATAAAGTTCAATAGTGAAATTCGCCACTTTAGCCAAGTCCGAAACCGTTAGATACCATCTGTTAGATGCTAGAAATTGGACACTAGATTTTCGAATAGTCTTTTGTTAAAGCTAGAAGTTTTGGTGTGCTTTATCCGTAATCCGTAATTCGTAATTGATTCTCACCAGTCCGTAAAATCATACTGCAACGCAGTTCCTCCAACCTGTTTGATGAGAACCCAGTTACCATTCAGATCTTTTTTCTCGATGATGTAATATTCAACTCCTGTATCCCATCCTTCGTAAGGTGTCCAATTCAGAAAAACATGTGATGCTTCGTCCATTTCACCTTTCAAAAGAATTGTTGTCGTAATATCACTGACATCTTCTGCTACATTGCAGGTGTTTACAACAAGTATTTTATAGTAATAGTGATAGGTCTGAACATCCACATTGTAATCCAGGTAATCGGTCTGTAATGACGGAACGGTTGCCATATGGAAATAATTCTCGTTATCGGTTGAACGATAGAGCTCATATTGCGCAACCAGTTCGGGATGTACTGCCGGCTGTTTCCATTCGGTTAACACATACAGATTATCCACGACTGTAGATCTTACTGTCTCAACCATCTGTCCGGTTAAGGTATTCGCCGGTGTTTTCACGCAAGTATCACTATACGATGTATAAGTGGTCCCGCACAGATCAGTCGCCATTACACGGTATGAAAACGGTACCGGACAAAGCGCTGTTGTATCAACGAAACTGTATGTAGTTGGCGAAAGTGTGGCAAGTAAGGTAAACGTTCCGTTGAGTTCCCTGCGGTAAAGCTCATAGGAACCGACCGGACAGCCGCCATAAGGATTCCAGCTAACTGAAATATTATTGTTATTGGTTAGTGTCGAAGAAATATTTATCGTTTTATGTGCTCTGAGTGAATCAAGCGGCACAACACTTCCGCAATAATTTACCGGTTGCACCTTATAGGTGTATGAATACCTGAGCGTGTTCAATGCCGTGTCGGTATATTCATATGTAGGAGAATTTGTATTGACTGCCTGTACATAATGAATCGGCCTGTATGTGCCGCTTGCATCCAGTCTGTAAAGTATGTATGCCAGCAGATTCGGCCAGTGATTGTTCTCCCAGATAATTTTTACGGATGAATTATCTTCTACCGAAACACTAAGAATATTTGTAATTCCCGGTGGTGTGCTGTCAAGAACCTGTACCGTGTATGGATTTGTAATTGTAGCCGAACAGCCGCCTGCATTTATGACTGTCATTGTAATGTTGTACGTGCCGCTGTAAAGATAATCTACGGCCGGTTGAGGATCGGTTGAAGTTGTTCCGTTGCCGAAGTCCCAGAAGTATTGGGCATTAACCGTATTTGTAGAAGAATTCGTAAACGTTACGTGGAAAGGCGTACAGCCTACTGTTCCATGTACGCTGAATGACGCTGCCGGTAATGCACGCACCACAATTGGTTGAAGAGATGTAGAAGTGTCAATACAGCCTGACTGATTTGAAGTGATCAGGACGGGATAATAAGTACCTGGATTCAGATAAGTATGTGTCGGACTATATGCAGTACTCGTGTCGCCATCACCGAATTGCCATAGTGTTTGAGCGGCACCGGTTGAGTTGTTTGTAAATACCGTTGTCAGCGGCTGGCAGCCTCCTGTTGTATTTGTGACGAACGAAGAGAAAGTCGAAGCGTGAACAGTAATTGTCTGCGGCAATTCGAAAAATGAAACACATCCCGCCGAATCCTCTGTCACCAGCGATGCCGTAAATGAACCTGTATCGCGGTAAACGTGAACCGGATTAAATATTGAATCAGAATAACCGTCACCAAAATTCCAGGTGTATTTAACCGCATTTATAGAGCTGTCTCTGAAAGAAACCGTCAGCGGATCGCAACCTGAAAAAGCAGTGGCACTAAAATTCGCAACCGAACCCAGTACTTTAATATATTGGGTCTTTCTAATCGTATCACTACAACCAAGCTGACTGTATGCAACCAGTGAAACGGTATAAATTCCCGGAGTATTGTAAATGTGAGATGGAGTTACATTCGTCGATGTGCTTCCGTCACCAAAATTCCATAAGTAATTATCTCCATCTGTCGAAAGATTTGTAAAATTTACAATCGATGGAGCACATGCGGTAAGGTCGGTTGTCGAGAAATCCGCATTCGGTTGCTTAACTTTTATTTTCTGAGGTATTAATAGCGTATCGCTGCAGCTAGCATAGCCCGATGTGACCACAAGCATGACATCATAGTTTCCGGGTTGTGTATAAGTATGAGTCGGATTTGTCAGCGTTGAAGTTGTTCCATCGCCGAAATCCCAATACCATGTACTCGTTATCAGTGATGCAGTGCTTTGGAAATTTATCGTAAGCGGAAAACAACCCGAGTCTGATGAAGTCTCAAAGTCAGCTTTCAAAACAGGGAAAGCGGATATAGCCGTCGTATCGCTGCAACCATTCGCATCTGTAATGATCAGTATAGGATAGAAGCCCGGTCTGTCGGTATAAACGTGAACCGGATTCTGTACAGTCGAAGAATCTCCGTCTCCGAATTTCCACAACCACGAAACCGCATTCGTACTCAGGTCCTGAAATGTCGCTGTTATCGGCAGACAGATTTTATCCGTCAAAAGTGCCATCTCCGCATGCGATGTATCTACACGCACATAATTCGGCTTTGTCGTTGTGCTAACGCATGAGCCATTATAGACTGTCAGAGTTACGTCGTAATTTCCGGGAAGATTATAAAGGTGAACGGGTGATGCTAAAGTTGATGTTCCGCCGTCTCCGAAATTCCATAAATACGTGACTGCATTTTGTGACTGATCAATGAAGTTAATCGTAGTCTCGTTGCACGCTTGTCTGTTACCCGTCGAATTGAAACCTGCAACCGGAAGTTTTACGGTGATCGCCGGAGAGATATGAAATGTCTGAACACAACCGGTAAGATCGGTAACCGTAAGAGTAGGGTTATAGACTCCTTCCGCAGTATATACATGAGAAGGATTCATCTGTGTTGATATTGTTCCGTCACCAAAATTCCATAAGTAACTCTGATTGTTCGAAAGAGTTGTTACAAAATGCACCGTATCCATTCCGCAGATTTCGTTTTCACTGGCGAATAGCGGTGCAACCGGATTCGAATAGATACTGGCCGACATACTGGCCGAACATCCCATCGTATCCGAAACGGTTTGTGTGATAATAAAATTCGGCTGAAAGATGGTGTAGATATGTGACGGACTCTGCGCAGTCGAAGTCGTTCCGTCTCCCAGATCCCAGCTCCACTGTGTGGCATAATGCGAAGTGTCTGTAAGTATTACCTGTGTGTTATTGCAGGCAATGTTTTGCTGCAACGTGAAACCTGCCGTCGGTCCGGCAGCAAACACAATACTATCCATCTGAATATACGTCTGCAGTCCCGTGCTGTCAGTCGCGGTTAACGTTACGGTATAAATGCCGGGTTGAGTGTACATGTGTAACGGAAATTCAACATTCGATGAATCACCGTCTCCGAAACTCCATGACCAGTTTACTGCTCCGGAAACTTTATTCGTAAATAATACATTGAACGGAACACAGCCACGCTGAACTTCAGGTGCGGTATTGCCCGTATTTATATGCGTTGAATCGGGTGCGCCGAAATGAAACGGCGGAGGATTGTAAAATATCGTACAGATTCCGTTTGATATCGTGAGTGTCACGTCGTAAGTGCCCGGACTATTATAAGTATGCAGCGGATTTTCGATAGTGGAAGATCCTCCGTCACCAAAATCCCACAACCATGATGTTGCACCAACTCCGTTTGCCATGAATTGTACAGGGCAGGGGAAAATCGTATCGAGAGGTAAACCATAAAAGTTTGCGCCAAACGGAGCGAAGTAAACTCCATTGCTCTGCATGGTTGTAAACGTACAGCCTCCCGATGTTGTTATCGTCAGTGAAACACTGTGATAGCCCGGTGTCGAATATGTGTGTGTCGGATTCGCCGTTGTATCTGTCGTGCTGTCTCCAAAGTCCCATAACCATGAAACAGCATTCATCGAAGTGTCCTGAAAAGAGGCAATGTAAGGCGGACATTGTGAATCGGTATGACGGAATCCCGCATAACCACCATCCACAATGAATGTGCTGAAGTTGCTAATAATCTGAGGACAACCACCTGATGAATTCGTCGTTGTAAGCGAAACGGTATAGACGCCATTACTTGTATATGTATGCGACGGATTTTGAATGTTTGATGTCGTGCCATCGCCAAAATCCCACAGCCATGAAGTTGATCCTGCAGTGTTATCCTGAAATTGCGCGGTAAGAGGAGAGCAGCCCGAAGTAGGAGGAGGGGGAACGTAAGCGGAGCCCGAACTTCCCGCCTGGATGTAACTGCTTTTGAAAATTGTATCGGTGCAGCCGAATTGATCTGTGACGACCAGCTTTACATCATAAGTGCCGGTTGAAGAATAAGTGTGTGACGGATTCTGTAAAGTTGAAGTCGTGCCGTCTCCGAAAAACCATTCATAGGTTAATCCGCCCGATGGTGCAAGCGCCATGAAATTTGTTTGCAAAGGCGGACAGCCAACACGCGGAGTCGCGCTGAATATCGCGTTAGGAGCTGTTACTGAAATAATATTACTCTTTACTAATGTTGTAGAGCATCCTCCTGAACCCTGACATTCGAGAGTCACGGAAAAAATTCCGCCGTTAGTATAAGTATGTGACGGATTTACTGCATTGGAAGTTGTTCCGTCGCCGAAATGCCATGTGCAGGTTGTATAATTGGTTGACTGATTTGTGAACTGAACTGTCAGCGGAGAACATCCTGATGTAGCCGAATATTGAAAAGCGACGGATGGTTTACTTCCGACGTGAATAAGATTTTGTTTAATGACTGTATCTGAGCATCCCATGGCGTCAGAAACCATTAGGGAAACATTATAATTTCCGCCTGCGAGATAATTATGCGACGGACTTGCGGAAACAGAAGTATTTCCGTCGCCGAAGTTCCAGAAATAATTTACAGCCGTAAGATTGTTATTGGTGAATTGAACCATAAGCGGAGCGCATCCCGCATTGGTGTCAATTGTAAAGTCTGCCGAATTATTGATTCCGACATTAATTATCGTCGGTGAATCTGCCGTATCTGAACAACCATATATATTGGTTACAATCAGGTTAACAGAGTAAGCTCCCGGTTGAGAGTAGGTGTGTGTTGGATTTTGCTGTGAAGAGTACGTAAAATCGCCAAAGGCCCAGTGCCATGAAAGTCCGTTGGTGGTATTATTGTTAAATTGGAAAACATTCGTCGAATTACAATTGCTGGTTACGGGTGCAACGATGGCCGGATTAGGTTTCGGAAATACGGTGATGTATTGATTTCTCGTCTTTACATCCTGGCATCCATATGCATTCGAAGCGATTAATGTAACCGTAAAGGTTGCGGAATAATTGTAGGTATGAACGGGATTTGCGGAAGTTGAAGTAGTTCCGTCTCCAAAATCCCAGAAATAGGATGATGCCCCTGTTGAGTTATTACTAAATGAAAAAGAATTATTATCGGGACAACCACTGTTTGTATTCACTATAAAATCTGCCGAAGGTCTGGACACAACCGTAATGAAGTTGGTGTACCTTATTGTATCGGCATTGCCCTGGGCATCATAGGCAATTAAGGTAATTGTGTAATTGCCCGAAGAGGTATAAAGATTTGCCGGATTCTGCAGGGTTGAGCTGTTTCCGTTTCCGAGATTCCAGTACCAGGAAACCGCTCCTGGAGTATTTGCGGTAAACTGAACGCTAAGAGGCGTACAGCCGATTGTATTATCGGCCGTAAAGGAAGCCGCGGTTGCATTAGCAGTACCGCAGAGAAAAAGTATCAGCATCAATGATGCGAATACACGATTCCCATTAAACCTTTTCAGCATTATGTTTACCATAAGTTAGACAGATTACACCGTATTTATTCCTTAGCCTTACCGTAAAAGGCTGAAAGAACGGTGCAGGGTCTTTATTTTACCTGCACCATTCGGGTGCTCTTGTCAATTAACAGCGGATTTGTCTCAGGAGATACTACTGATTTTGGATCAGCTTGAGCTACAAGTTTGCCATCGCCGTCAATTTGCTTAATGCGGTAATGAGCGGTTCCGTTGACAGGTTTTGTGTCAACCCAGCTGTAAAGTAACTCAAGGGGTGAACCAATTCCTTCTTTTAGACCAACCGGCTCGAATTCATTTCCGTCGATTGAACGTTCAATTACATAAATGCAATCGTTCGAATTTCCTTTTGCAACCCAGTTCAGATAAACTTTACCGGTGTTGTAAACGATACTCTCCTTTACAAACTCAAGTTTACCGGGCTCCTTTACCGCTACCGCAGGTTCCTGAGCCATTGCACTCATTGCTGCAAATACCAGTATGTACAGTAACACAAGTTCGAATGCATAAACGAATAGTCGTGTTGAAGATGCATTTGAACGAAGAATTCTCATAGCGCCGGAAGTATTGAATCCGCCGAATGATTTGAGGATAAATGTTTTCATTTTGCTGTTTTTAACTTTAACAATATATACTTGAGTACATAGTGCCGGTTATTATGTTCATACCTCATTCTTACAACTGTAAGAAATCGGGCAAAATGTTTACTTTTTCAGAAATGGGTTTGTAAGAAAGGTTACGGATTATTGAAAAAAAAGCCGACTCAGAATAAAATTTTCTTACAACTGTATCAAAATGGTTTTTCATGCCGTTACAGGACACAAAATCATCAAACTCAATAAGCCGAATGGATACACTGAACAAAACTATCAAGAAATTGAATGAGGCAGAATACCAGGAACTCTTATCTGCTGTTGCAGGCAGGAAGAATAACAAGCCTTATATGGTGCTTGAAGCTGCAAGGCACAATAATTATGATGAGAACAAGATGATGGAAATGCTGGCGGTTAATCCCAGCACATACTATACGTTAAAGTCGCGACTCAATGAAAGAATCGCGCAGTATCTTTCGCAAAATGTAAAGAACCCGATAAGCGCTCTTAAAGATAAAGTTGCTCTTGTGCCTGCAATGGTATTCAGCAACGACCGTGATGTAGCGATTCGTGCTTTGAAAAATCTGGAGAAACAGCTTATTGAATATGATCTTTCCAATGAATTAATCGTCGTATATAAAGCGCTGGCCCGCCTTTGCATGTATAATGGCGATTTCGATTATTATGAGAAGGAATATAACCGTCACGTGGCATATTCTCTGGCCGTCGTTAAAGCAGAAGACCTGTTTTATGATTTCGTAAAAAGAGCCGGTCAATATTTACTTACCCGCGATGAGCGTGATAAGGATTATGTTCAGGCTTGTCTTCGTGAACTGACGAATATATCTGAATTGTACCAGGGACACCGGTTGTTCGTTATGTACAATATTGTTCGAATTTATTACCTGACTATTTTTACAAAACCGGAAAATCTGAAAGCACTCGAAATCGAAGTGGATTCGATGTTGCAGCAGATTAAAAAGCATTTCGACAAATTCGAACTCGATACATTTTATCAGAGCATTAAGTTTCTCGTTGATTACCTTTATTTTGAATACTATCAGCGTACCGGAAACTCTGTTCGTGCCGATCATTATTATTCGATAATTAATAATGGCGCGCCCGAGATCGCTTTCAAACCGATATTCAGCTTCTATGTAACTCAGTTTCTCCGTTCAAAAATTGACCGTTTCCTTAACAATGGAAATATTGAGCAACTGACAGATATTAATTCGGAACTCGAAGCAAATTTCGAAACCGATGTAAACGAGCCATACCCTTGCATTGCATTCAGAAAATTCCTTGCAATCGGTAAGTTCTACGAAGGAGATTACCAGGGAGCCGCCCGTATCATGAATAACCTGCGTAACGAAACATCGATGAAACGATTCCTCTTCACCGATGTAGAATATAAACTCTTCCAGGCTATGCAATATTGCTATATGGGAGAAGACGGACTCTGCAGTCAGCTTTTACAAAGCGTAAAACGTCAGATCAGCGAAGACGAACAATTGTTTAATTCCGCAAACATCTTTATCAAATTGTTAAAGGCCGCGATTAAACCTGAGGAGTTCCGTAAAAAAGTCAGAAGACTTACCGAGATTTATGATGCCTTCAAAGCAGCTAATACAGGCTCGAATCAGATACTCTGGTTTGTAAAGCTCGATGAGCAGATGATTCGTAAGATGGCCAATCCGATAAAAGAGTCCTGATTAGTTAGTCTTGAGTCTTGAGAAAATAAATGTAAAATCGGGCATGCCGTAACCTATTAGCTGTCAACCCGAAACCCGAAACCCGAAACCTGAACCCCTAAAATATTTTGGCAGATACGTTTTTTTCATACTTTTGCGGCCCAACTGGTGATGTAGCTCAGTTGGTAGAGCAAAGGACTGAAAATCCTTGTGTCAGTGGTTCGATTCCACTCATCACCACATATCCGCCATCAAACTTGTCAGCATGAAGTCAGAAGACAAAAACTATAAATTTGATAGCGTTCTGTTAATCGATGATAACGATATCGATAACTTCATAAATGAGCGGATGATTACCACGAATCACTTTTCGTCTCGTGTAATTGTCAAAAATTCAGGCGAAGAAGCACTTAAGTTTCTTCGTGATCATGCCTCAGGCACCGACCTTCCCAAAATTATTTTTCTCGATTTGAATATGCCCGTCATGGATGGTTTTGCCTTCCTTGAAGAATTTGAAAAGCTGCCTGACAATCTAAAAGCTCAATGCAAGGTTATTGTTCTTTCATCATCCATTAGTCCTGAGGACATTAACCGTGCTTCAACGAATCAGTATGTTGTCAAGTACGTCAATAAGCCACTTAACGAGCGATACCTCGAGGCAATTAACTTTTAAAGAAATTGTAGTTTTAGGAATAAATCCCGGGATCCATACTACTTGGAGTGCTTAGGGTATATTGATTTATTCTTCAATCTTACTTCGGCTCCGCTCAGTACAAGTCAATCTTCAATTTGAACTTAACACTCGACATCGGCAATACCCGCACTAAGATTATCGTCTTCGATGATACGATTCCTGTTTACCGCAAAGTGTCGGATCAGCCGCGATTGAGCCTTGTAAGATCTATCTTCAGGAATTTTCCGATCGAATATTGTATGTGTTCCAGCGTAGTCGACGCCAATGACAATTTGTTAAAGTTGTTAAAGACGAAGAACCTGATAAACTTTTCGAAAAAATTACCCATTAAGAATAGATACAAGTCAGCTACTCTTGGCAGCGACCGACTTGCAAACGCCGTAGCAGGAGCTTTCCTGTTTCCGTCAAGAAATGTGCTCATCATAGATACAGGCACATGCATTAAGTATGACTTTGTGAATGCAAAGGGCGAATATCTCGGCGGAAGTATATCGCCCGGAATGGATATGAGATTCAGGGCAATGAACAAATTCACGGGGAAGTTACCTTTGACAGGTTTTTCGGAAATAAAGGACCTGATCGGAAATACGACTGTTTCTGCAATGCAAACCGGCGTTGAAATAGGAATAACCGAAGAGATCAAAGGTTTCGTCGCTCAATACAGGAAAAGGTTTAAAAACCTGAAAATTATACTTACCGGTGGAGATGCTTATCGTTTTGCCAATGATTTAAATTTAAGCATCTTTGCGGCCGCAGATCTGGTTAATATCGGATTAAACGAAATTATCAGATTTAATATGAAAGGAAGAAAATAAACTTCTTTTGAATAGCGGCATGCAAACTTTAATATGTTAAAATCATTCAGGGTAAATAATATCTTTTTTCGCATTGTTTTTACTGTTCTTTGCGCTGTTTTCTTTCAGGCTCATTCGCAAACAACCAGTTCCCCTTATTCCAGGTTTGGTGTCGGTGAAATGAATCCTGTTACCTCTGCCAGAAGTCTGGCAATGGGCGGCACCGAAATCGCTCTCGATCAGCCCGGCTTTATTAACTACGGAAATCCGGCTTCATTTTCCTCTCTCTGGTTTACAACATATGAAGGCGCGGCCGATTTTAAGCAGTATAAATTTAAGACTACTACAAACGAGCACCGCACAAATACGGCACTCGTATTATCGTATTTCGAATTAGCGTTTCCTCTTAAGCCGCAAAAATGGGCGTTTGGATTCGGACTTTCGCCCTACAGTAAAATAGGGTATTCAATAAAGGATGCGAATATCAATGAGCAGGGAGATAGAGAAACAAAAACGTACGAAGGGGAAGGCGGAATAAACTCTTTTCACTTTAACACGGGAATTAAAATCACGAAGAAGTTTTCTGCCGGCGTGACTGCAGATTATCTTTTCGGTTCTGTCGACAATATCCGCACCGTTACTTTCGCGAATCCATATTATACGAACTCATCTATAACTTCAAGTACTTCTGTAGGCGGCTTTCATTTTAAATTTGGTGTACAATACAGATTCGATAGTCTGGCAATTTCAAAGAGTGATTCTATCGTAATGCTCGAAAAGAAAATCACACAGCTCGAGGCTTCTCTCGAAAGATTGCTTGACATTAAGGACTCCGCTGTCGGCTATGAGCAAAAAAATGCCCTTCGTCAGGAATTAGCAATGGCGAAATTTCAAAAAGACAGCGTTGTCGTAAGAAGGAAAAAAAGCGAATGGAGAATGGTTCTCGGTCTGGTTGGTTCTCCTGTTTCAAATCTGAACGGAAATAATTCCTATCTCGTCAACTCATTCCGTTATTTCAGTTATGCCAATCCGAACCTGGGAACTCTATACAGGGACACCGTTGTAAACTCATCCCTCAAGGGTGATATCAGAATTCCGCTGAGTTTAGGCGCTGGTGTTTCTTTTGTGAAAGGAACAAAATGGATCATTGCTTCTGACTTTACCTATCAGCAGTGGAGTGATTTTACTTATTTCGGTGTTGACGATTCATTGCAAAACAGCTGGAGAGTTTCGACCGGATTACAGTATACTCCAAACGACAGGGCAATTAAGGCCTATCATAAAACGATGCATTATCGTATCGGTTTTCATTATGAAAAAGGATATCTGTATCTAAACGATAAAAATATTAATGATATAGGAGTTTCATTAGGTCTTGCTCTTCCGATCAGAAAAGGAAGTACATACCTCCATTTTACTGCCGAGGCGGGAAGAAGAGGGACAACGGCTAATGACCTGATTGAAGAGAACTATATGAAATTTACATTCGGATTTACCATTAACGATAAGTGGTTTATCAGGCCGAAGTATGACTAAAAAAATTACAGATTACAAATTACGAATTACGAATCGATAGTCCCAGGGAAATTTGAACCCGCAACCCGCAACCCGTAACCCGCAACCGATAGCTATCAGAAACGCGAACCGTAAACCGATTTATGTTTGGTTGTTAACAGGTTGCTTTCTGATATTTGTAATGGTTGTTGTTGGCGGAATTACACGCTTGACAGGATCAGGTCTGTCTATTACAGAATGGAAGCCTATCATGGGGGCTATTCCTCCAATGAATGAAGCCGAATGGCAGATCGCTTTCGAAAAGTATCAGCAGATTCCCCAGTTTCAGAAAGTCAATTATCATTTTTCATTAAGCGATTTCAAATCGATTTTCTGGTGGGAGTACATTCACCGTTTACTCGGGCGACTAATCGGTGTTGTATTTATTTTGCCATTCATCTGGTTCTTAATAAAACGAATGATTGACAAGCCTTTGCTGAAGAAGGCATTGTTTCTTTTTTTCCTCGGCGGTCTTCAGGGTGTAATCGGCTGGTTGATGGTGAAGAGCGGACTGACGGAACGGACAAGTGTGAGTCATTTCAGGCTGGCAATTCATCTCATCACTGCATTTATCACATTCGGATTCACATTTTATTTTGCTCTGGAATTAATTTATCCCGACAGAAATAAGACTTCGAATAAATCGTTGCCGCGGCTTGTTAATATTCTGCTGGCATTAGTAACGGTTCAGATTATCTACGGCGCATTCGTAGCAGGAATGCATGCCGGAAAAATGTTTAACACATTCCCGTTGATGAACGGTCAGGTAATACCCGACGGAATTTTAGTCATGCAACCTTCGTGGATTAATTTTTTCGAAAATCCAATAACTGTACAATTTATTCACCGCTTTTTCGCGGGAATAATTACCCTGTTAACCGGTTATATATTTTATAAATTCAGTAAACATAGCAGAACCACTGCAGAAGAAACCGGAATGATTTATCTCGGACTGGCCCTGCTTGTTCAGATCATTTTCGGAATTTTCACTCTGCTGACAGCCGTTGAAATTACAATGGCCTCGCTGCACCAGATCGGAGCGTTCTTTTTGTTTAGCTCCTGTGTTTATCTGAAATTTCTTTATTCAAAGAAGATGGCAGAATGAAGAATGAAGAATGCGGAATTTGACAACATCGCTCAACATTTTTCATTAATTACCTTCACAGCAATTTTAATCAGCCCCAAAATTATTTTCTTATACTGACGTCCGCCTCCCTTCACCCAAATTTCTCTTCCGTTCAAGGTAGGAAACCCGAAACCCGTAACCCGAAACCCGAAACCCAAAACCCGAAACCCGTAACCCGTAACCCGCAGTGTTACCTCCACCGAAACGTCTCAATCATCTTCAACACATCCTGCTGAATAAAAGTCTGGACGGGTTTGATGGAATCCGGATTTGGAACAGCGTAAAAGTAGAGAGATCCGCGAATAAAGTTTTTCGTACTGTCGGTCAGATAAAACTGCAGCGAAGAAGCGGCATTGCCTTTGATCTCGTATACAATTCCGTATACTTTTTTTTCAGGGTAATCGACCGGATGTTCCTGCATTCCCGTGGCCTTTGAAATGTGTTTCATGGAAAGGGTGCGGGTATCTTCGATGTATTTCAATACATTATTGTTAACGGACTTATAGCTTAAATAAACGGTGCCTTTGAATTGAGGAAAGTCAACGTTGTACCAGCAGGGTTCGGCCTGGCGCAATGTATCCCGGCTTGCAATGGCGTAGGATGGAATATCGAAGCTGAAAGGGCAGGAGGGTGCTTCGAATGGATGGTATTCTTTTACAGGTAATGTTATTCGAAAATAGCCACGCTCTTTAGGTACATAATCGTCTTCACATCCTGTCAATCCAAAAAAAAACAATGCCAGGATAATAGTAAGTGCAGAGAAACCTGTTGTGTCAGTCGGAAATGTATTGTCAGATGTTTTTTCAGGCATGGTGATCTTCACTCTCTTGATTCTTTTTCTGTCGGCCGATTCAATCGTAAACCGTATGTCATTATGTTTGATCACTTCGTTGCGTTGCGGAATTCCGCCTCTGATGGCAAGCAGTAATCCGGCCAAGGTATCAATATCTTCACTGTCTGCCGCGAACACTTCGCGATCAACTTCCATCACACGGCAGATATCATTGATCTTTGTTTTTCCTTCGAACACATAATTATGATCGTCGAGTTTGGAGTAAAATAATTCTTCCTCATCGAATTCATCATTGATTTCTCCGACAATCTCTTCTAAAATGTCTTCGAGAGTAACGATTCCTGACGAACCTCCATATTCATCCACTACGATGGCGAGATGAATTTTCATTTCCTGAAACTCCTGGAGCAGGTCATTGATCTTTTTGCTCTCGGGAACGAAATATGCCTGACGCATTTGCTTTTGCCATTCGAATGTGTCATCAGCTTTCTTGTCTAAGAATGGTAAAAGATCTTTAATGCATAATACTCCGATGACAGTATCCAATGAGCCTTCGTACACCGGAACACGTGAGTAACGGTTTTCAACGATCAGAGGGAAAAGTTCGCTGTATTTTAAATTCTTGTCGAATGCCACAACATCCATGCGCGGCTTCATGATTTGTTTTACGTCAATGTTGCCGAACCGCGCGATGCCTTTGAGAATTTTCTTTTCTTCCTCAGGCGTACTCTTGTCACTCGTTATATCAATCGCATGCGTAAGCTCGTCTACCGAAACATCATATCCCTTTTGTCCGAACCGTTTGTCAAACAATGAAGTTGAAAGAACCAGAACAGAGCTCAGCGGACGAAATACTTTATCCATGGCAAAAATAATGTAGGCGCTTTTGATGGCCGATCTCAACGCGTTTTGGGTGGCGTAAATCTTCGGCATGACCTCGCAAAAAAGAACGATGACGAAGGTGACTGCCACAACCTGGACGAGGAATCCGACAAGAGGATAATGTGTGAAATCGAAAATCTCTTCGATGATCAGTGAAGAGAGAACGACGATGGCAATATTGATAAAATTAATGGCGATGAGCAGAGAAGCTAAAAGCCGTTTTGGTTTTTCTAAAAGTGTGAAGACTAATTTTTCGCGGCCGGTCTCTTCCTTTAAACGGAAGAACTGTGCCGGAGTAATGGCGAAAAATGATGTTTCGGCGCCGGAAATAAATCCGGATGCAAACAGTAAAATAATGAGGACAAGAATTTCTACCGCAAGGCCGACCGAAAAAGAAAAGTTTGGTGAGATGATAGACGTAAGAACCGTCAAAAAGTAACCGCCAGGATCCAAGTGTGTTTGTTGAATTTAAAACAGGCGCTAAGCTACAAAAATCTGTGGCTTATTGCGCCTGTTTTGTTTTTTCGCTAAAAAGGCAGATTATCGGCCGGTAATTCGGCTGTAACCTCAGGTAATTGTTCCGTTACTTTAGCATCATCAGCCCGCGGTCCGCCCAACATTTGCATGTTTTCCACAACAATTTCGGTATAGTATTTCTTGTTGTTTTCTTCGCCGTAACTGCGGGTACGAATTCGGCCTTCGATATAAAGTAAATTGCCTTTTCGAACATACTTTTCAGCAACTTCGGCAAGACCCCGCCACAATGTTAAATTGTGCCATTCGGTCTGTTCGATTCGCTTTCCTTCTTTGTTCTTATAATACTCAGTTGTAGCAAATGAAAATTTCGCTACTGCAATTCCGCCTTCGAGGTATTTTACCTCAGGGTCTCTTCCTACGTGTCCTACAAGGATGACTTTGTTTACTCCACCACTCATGTTTTTAGATTTTAATTGTTTGAATTTTAGTCAAAGGTAATATGGCTGTTATGCCGTTTGCAAACCGTATAAGCGGGTTCTTTTATGCGAATAATTTCATTCTCATTGCGAAATCTCTTTCAGGTACTCCTCGATTAGACGTGGAACAGCGAGTTTCTTCACGCTTTTGGAATTTACTTTTTTCCATTCCGTTTCGCTTTCCGCGAATAATTTATGATCCGTTTTTATCTCATAAAATTTTGCATGTATATTCTGATGACTGAGAACATGCCTGTACTCTTTGCTTACCTTTTCAATTTCATATTTTTTGCCGGAAAGTGTTTCTTTCCAAACGACTGTTCCGAATAATTTATTTTCATCTATGCGTCGGCTAGTTTCTATAAGCGGAAAATCATGCAACCCCTGCCAGATATCTTTTCCATTGCGTTGCCTGATAAAAAACGACAGCCTGTCTTTAATTACAAGATAATGAAAATACCTGTTCCTTGTTTTGGTTTTATTCTGCTTAACCGGTAATTGCGTGATTATACCTTTCTTAAAAGCGACACAACTCTGAACAAGGGGACAAACAGAACAGTCGGGTCGGCCGGGTTTGCATTGCCTGGCGCCGAATTCCATGATGGCCTGATTGAAAACAGATGGCTTATGACCTTCAATGAGTGACTGCGCAATTCCGGCGAATTTTTTTTTGCCTTCTGTCGAATCGATGGGAGTATCTATTCCGAAGTAACGACTGAGAAACCTGTAAACATTTCCGTCAACAACAGCATACGGAAGATCGTAGGCGAATGATGCGATTGCAGCTGCCGTATATTCTCCGACACCTTTTAATTTGCGAATGTCGTCATAGCTCTTCGGAAACTTGCCGCCGAAATCTTTCATGACTTGCTTTGCGGCGAAATGCAGATTTCTTGCCCGCGAATAATATCCGAGTCCCTGCCAGAGTTTTAAAACCTTTTCTTCTTTTGCTGCAGCAAGTGATTTAACATCAGGAAAATTTTTTTCGAAAGCGAGATAATATTTCAATCCCTGCTCGACACGTGTCTGCTGAAGTATAATTTCAGATAACCAAATCAGATATGGATCTCTCTTGTTTCGCCAGGGGAGATCGCGTTTATTGGCATTGTACCATTTGATAATTGTTGAGCCGAACACGGTACGAAATTGCAAATTATTTATAAAGTCGGAAAGGGAAATTGGAAAGAAATAAAATATGTTAGTAACTTTATTTTTAGAA
>CAZAON010000359.1:0-1852 GCA_964486655.1 uncultured Flavobacteriales bacterium | reverse complement strand
GTGATGCAATGATGCTGATGAAATATGCCGATATTAATGTTTTTATTTTACGTGAAAATTATTCTAGAAAAGAATACATAAAAACAATTAACGAGTACTACACCCAGGGCAAAGTAAAAAACCTTTGCATTCTTTTAAATGATGCCGGAAACAATCAGCGCTATGGTTATGGCTACGGGTATAGTTATGGATACTATGGCTACGGATATTACGATGAGGAGAAAGATGAGAAGGGGATGTTTAAGAAGATTTTTAGAAAATAGGGTATTCAATTAAAAATTACGAATTACGAATTACGAATTACGAATAAATTTCAAATCGCTTCCAGCAACTTTTCCATTTTACTGCTTCTTGAGCCTTTTATCAAAATGTACGCATTAGAAGGCTGATTATTTTTCAGCCATTGCGCGGCGAGTTCGGAGTTTTGAAAATGCAGATAATTTAATTCGCCCGAATAAGGAGCGAAGTTATTTCCGACAAGAATTATATTCGGATAATTGGATTTTTTCAGCTTAAGAATTATTCCGTGATGTTCTGCTTCACTTTCTTTTCCCAACTCGGCCATTTCGCCCAGGAAAATAATTTTATTATCGGAATTTATTTTTTCGAAGTTATCGAGTGCGGCATTCATACTTGTCGGATTCGCATTGTATGCATCGAGGATAATTGTATTTGATCCCCGCTGAATGATTTGCGAACGGCTGTTATCCGGAATGTATTCTTCGATAGCAGCATTAATATCTTTCGCGGGAACTTCAAAATAATTTCCGACACAAACGGCACTGAGAATATTTTCAAAATTATATGAACCGATGATGGAAGAATTTATGAGTCCGGAATTACCGCCACTCCTCCACTCTATTTTCAATCCGGGCAAATCAGACAAAAGTTTTCCGCTGCAGAAATAATTTTCATTTCCGCCATAACTGATTTTTGCTTTTACCTGATGGATCTCCGACATTTCGGTCAGGTGTTTATTATCGGCATTGATAAAAATTGCTTTACCATTTTGTGAAATGGATTTATACAATTCGCCTTTCCCGATTTTAACGCCTTCGAATCCGCCAAATCCCTCGAGATGCGCCTTGCCTACATTCGTGATAAGTCCGTAATCCGGTTCCGTAATTTTGCAATACGATTCGATTTCTCCGCGGTGATTGGCGCCCATTTCTATAACGGCAAATTGTGCATCGAAAGGAATTGAAAGAATTGTGAGCGGAACGCCGATATGATTATTCAAGTTGCCTTTCGTAGCGACAGTTTTATATTTTTTCGAAAGAACATTTCGAATCAGTTCCTTCGTTGTTGTTTTACCGTTTGAACCGGTGATAGCTAAAAAAGGAATGTTCAACTGCCTGCGATGATAGTTTGCCAGTAATTGTAAAGTAGTCAGAACATCATCAACTAAAATGTAGCGGTCCGACTTCTTAAATTCAGCCTCATCGATGATGGCATATGCGGCACCTGATTCGAGAGCTTTTCCGGCAAAAGAATTACCGTTAAAGTTTTGCCCTTTTAAAGCGAAGAACAACGAACCGGGAACAATGTTTCGGGTATCAGTTGAGATCGTTGGATGAGATTGGAAAAGGGAGTAGAGGATTGAGAGCATGAGGAGGGAGTGAGTCCGGGGGCAAGGTTTCGGGTTTCGGGTTTGGGGTCAGTGTGCGGGGTGCTGAATTTTAAATTACAAAGGAAACAGACAATAGTATTTGGATTCAGGCCTTTTCCATATTTTAATAACAAAATAGATTTTTTTGCCGAAATTGTACGCCCCTTTTCCGAAACCCGAAACCCGAAACCCGAAACCCGAAACCCGAAACCCGAAACCCGAAACCCGAAACCCGAAACCAGA
>CAZAON010000358.1:0-14254 GCA_964486655.1 uncultured Flavobacteriales bacterium | reverse complement strand
TGGTAATTCGATACCATCGATGTACATCTTCTTATTAAGTATGGCGATGCGTGTTTCCAGATCAGGCATTTGAAGATCTGCGGCAAGGCCCCATTTGAAACGGCTGAGGAGGCGCTGCTCCATACCCTGCAAATCGACCGGTGCTTTATCAGATGTAAGGATTAATTGCTTACCTGTCTGGTGGAGGTGATTGAATACGTGGAAAAATACATCCTGAGTTTTTTCTTTACCGGCTAAAAACTGGATATCGTCTAATATGAGTACATCGATCATCTGGTAAAAATGAACAAAGTCATTCTGCTCATTGTTCTTTACGGAATCAATGAACTGATGAGTGAATTTTTCAGATGATACATATAATACTGTTTTACCGGGATGGGTGTTTTTGATTTCAATACCGATTGAGTGGGCGAGGTGGGTTTTTCCCATGCCGACGCCACCATAGATCAGGAGCGGATTGAAAGAAGTTCCTCCGGGTTTGCTGGAAACGGCATAACCGGCAGAACGGGCAAGGCGGTTACAATCTCCTTCGATGAAATTTTCGAATGTGTAATTCGGATTCAGCTGTGATTCTACATTAACTTTTTTGAGTCCGGGGATGATGAACGGATTGCGTATGGTATCTTTAGAAGTGCCCATCGGAATACTCATCGGAGTATTCTTCAGATCACCGTGTGTTCGTGTAGGAATTTTTACGGTGTACTGCTTTGCTTCGGCAGTGGCATGTTCCATAACGATACTATACTCAAGACGACCTTCGTTGCCGAGTTGTTGGCGGATGGTTTTACGCAACAGAGTAATGTAATGCTCTTCCAGCCATTCGTAGAAAAACTGGCTTGGCACTTCGATGGTTAAAATCTTATCATCCAGCTTTACGGGCTTGATGGGTTCGAACCATGTTTTGAAACTCTGAGCACTTACGTTATCCTTAATCACCAGCAGGCATTTCTTCCAGACGCTTTCGCAAGTTTTCTCCATTGTTGTTTTCAAAAATTTTTATTTATGTATTGTGTTAGTGATTGTGTTCCCTCAGTAATATTATCCGAATGTCGGATAAAAGTAGTTGTGTTGTGTTTCTTTCAGCAAATATTTTGTAAAAAAAATTAAAAAAAAAATTATGATGCTATTGTATTTTCACTAATTTTTACAGTAGTAGTCATCATGTCTTTTTTCTTTCTTTTACCTGAGAATATATAATCAATTCTTCCTAATCTGATTCCGGCCCAGCCAACTTGCGCAACAAAAATTTCTTTTCCTTCTTTATTCATGTACGCAACCGGATTGTCGAGGAAGGTATGCGTGTGACCTCCGAGAATGAGATCAATGTAAGAACTTTCTTTCGCAAGTACTACATCTGAAATTTTTTTATCTTCATATTTATATCCTAAGTGCGAAAGACAGATGACAAGATCGCAATCTTCTTCTTTCTTCAAATGTTTAGAAGTGTTAAGAGCATGCTTAACAGGATCTTCATAAACTGTATTCCCGTACATCTTTGGATCAACCAAACCTTTTAATTCGATTCCGATTCCGAAAACCCCTATTCTGATTTTATCTTTTATGAAAATCTTATAAGGTAAAGTTTTATTCGCCAAAGGAGTATCATCAAATTTGTAGTTTACATTAAGAAATGGGAAATTCATATCGGGCAGTCTTTTTGCAAGTCCTTCAATGCCATTGTCAAAATCATGATTGCCAATTGTGGCAGCATCATAGCCCATCTTACTCATTAGTTTCAGTTCAGGCTCACCGCCATACATATTAAAGTACGGTGTGCCCTGAAAAATGTCTCCTGCATCAAGCAACAATACGTTTTTTTCTTCCTGCCTGATTTTCCGAATGATGGCCGATCGTCTGGCTACGCCTCCCATTCCGGGATATTTAGGATCGTTTTTCGGAAAAGGATCAATCCTTGAATGAGTATCATTTGTATGGAGAATTGTGATTTTAATCAGTTCTCCCGAAGCAAATAATTCAAATGGCAGCGTGCTAAACGCAACTCCGGCCACTCCACCGGCAAGCGATTTTATAAAATGCCTTCTATTTTGCATTCGAAATTCTACCGTCTGTTGTAACTGAGATTTTTTTGCCCGTTCGTCCGAATCCTTCTATATGATTCATAATAGCATCTCTGACTTTTATTCCGGTACTTTCTTTTGCCAGATCCGCCAGTAAAGTATAAGAGTCCCCGCCATTTGCAAGATAGTCGGAAGTGATCATTTTATATTCTTTCATGGTATCAAGCGGCTGACCGTTTATAAAAATCTCCCTGGCCTCCTGGTTTTCAATTTTAAATCTGACGCCGGAAACCGGGGCTCCTCCTTTGGATGCTATGAAGTTAAAAATCTTTTTCACAAGTTTACCATCTATCGTTAAAATGACCAGAGTATTTTCAAATGGCATCAATTCATATACATCGCCTCTTGTAATTTTTCCGGCCGGGAGCGGTCGTCTTAATCCACCGTTATTCAGAATGACAATATCGGCTTCAATTCCAATCTTTTTGATTTCACTCATGCATGCATCTGAAACAAAATCGCCTAATTTTCCCTCGGGTAAACCACGCTCAAGAGCTGATTCACTTTCGGCAAGTACGATACTCATTTCTCCATCCATCTTATCACGATAAGGCTTAATGAACTCATAAACAGAACTGTCGACTGTGTTTATTAAAGTATCGGAGAAGATGTATTCTGTTTGCCTGGTCGACTCTATCTTATAATTTGTTTTGCAACTGAACAGCAAAAAGAAAAATCCAGCGGCTAAAACAGTTCTGATAAATAAAGTGCGATGAATAAAATTCATAAGCAAGGATATAAAAAAATGAATCGTATTCTATCTTCGTCTCAAATTTTTTTCTGATGTACAAACATGAAATTCAAATACGTGTACGTTATGCCGAAACCGATCAGATGGGTTATGTCTATTATGGTCATTATGCGACGTATTTCGAAGTTGCCAGAGTGGAAATGCTGCGAAGTCTGGGATTTAACTATAAGAAACTCGAAGAAGAAGGCGTCTTATTGCCCGTACTTTCATTTACAATAAAATATATCAAACCGGCTTATTACGATAACTTGCTCACAGTTAAGACGGTGATTCCCGAAGCACCTGCAGCACGCATAAAATTCCTGTACGAAACGTTCAACGAAAAAAATGAACTGTTAAATACTGCCGAAACGGTTCTCGTATTTGTGAACAAAAAAACAGGAAGACCGACGTTACCACCGGATGATTTGATGGAGGTGATGATGAAGTTTTTTAAGTCTTGAGTATTCGATAGATTGGAATAATTTCTCAAGACTCAAGACTACATCCTGGAAATCAGGAACTCATACATTCGCACCATTGATTCGATATCTTTCTTATGTACTTTTTCATCGGGGGAATGAACGAATTCTTCAGGGGCTCCGATAAAACACCAGTCAATAGGGTAGGGCTGTTTTTGTAATTCTGTTCCATCGCTTCCTCCCGAACCTTCCACTTCAAGCTGGAATGGAATTCCGCTTTCTTTTGCCAGTCCGATAATTTTATCTAAAAACTTTCTTCTTGGAAGTCCAGTATCACGCATTGAAATGACAACTCCTTTTCCGGGATGAACTCCTTCGGTAACCCACGTAATGTCGCTTATAAGCGCCTGTCTGATTTTGTAATTATCATGCAGGAACTTGGCGAGATAGGGGACGCTGCCGCCTCCATGTTCTTCCCAGCATGAAAAAACAATTGCTCCATCAGTAATTGTTTCACAAAGCATTAATGCATTCCAAACTCCAAGTCTGTTATCCATGTAACAGCATTGAACATATTCTTTATCTTCTCTCCAATTGTCCTTGAAAACCAGCTCAGTTCCTCTGTCGAGTTGTAGCGGTGCTTTAATCGAAATGCTTTTATCTTTTATCGTCATCGGAAATGAAACCGGTTCATTCCTGTGAATTCCTTTCAGCATATATCCTTCCTGAACATCGGGCGCACCTATTTTAACGAGCTGATTATCGTACCTGACTGTAAAGCCAATCGAGTCCATGTGCGCAAAAACCGCCGTTCGTGGTTTTCCGAAAATCAGAACAACACAGTCCTGAAAATTTTCACCGTGAAATATTTCGGGTTTGACTTTCCAGTTTTTCTGATTTTCATTCACATACTTTAGAACGAATTCAGTCATGGCCGATTCATTTCCGGATGGCGCCTGAATGGAGCATAGGCTTTTTAGGAGTTCCATAAGTTTAGTTTAATCCTTGAAATGATCATTTTTATAATTCTCAATTTCATCTCCGTCAACATTCTTTTTTATTATCATTTTTCCCGGAATGATTGGTGCGGTCAATCCGTCTCCGAATGTTTTTGGTGAAGTAATTACAATGGCCTCATCCCAAAGACCTGAACGGATGAACTGATTCAGCAGATTACTGCCGCCTTCAATCATAACGGACTGTATATTTCTTTCGAATAAAATTCCGCAAAGTTCTTCCGCAAGCTTTTCAAAAGGAGTGCTGACCCATTCGATGTTCGCCGAATGATCATTCTTTTTACTGTTTACGATTAATGTGGGGGCGGATAGATCGAAGATGTTTAATGTGGAAGGAAGGATTAAATTCTTGTCGATTATTATTCGAAGCGGATTTCTTCCGGTCCATTTTCTGACGGTGAGCCGGGGATTGTCTTTTAAAGCCGTATTTGTACCGACCATGATCGCTTGTTCCTCACTGCGCCATTTATGTACTAAAATATCTGTAGAAGGATTGCTGATCTTTCCATTGCCGGTAAGGGGAGCCATAAATCCGTCAGCCGTTTTTGCGAACTTAAGCACGATATGAGGTCGGTGTTTTTCATGAAAGGTTATGAATCTCCTGTTAATGTGCCTGCATTCATTTTCCAGTATTCCCGTTTTAACATTAACGCCGGCATCACTCAGGATTTTTATTCCCCGTCCGCTTACTTCGTGATATGGATCTTTGCATCCTACAACCACATTCGGAATCCGGTGACGAATTATAAGCTCTGTACAAGGCGGTGTTTTACCATAATGAGAACAGGGCTCGAGGCTGACGAACAGAGTTGATTCATTTAGTTTATCATTATGTCCTCTGCTGATAGCATCGTTAACCGCATTAACCTCTGCATGTGCTTCGCCAAAACGTTCATGAAATCCTTCGCCGATAATTTCATTCTTATAAACTAATACGGCTCCTACTAAAGGATTGGGTGCGACATGACCGGCTGCTGACTCTGCCAGTTCAAGGCAACGTTGCATGAAAATGCCCGGCAAAAAATCCGGGTTCGGATTTTGAGTTACCTTAGTTGAACGAATGTCAGTCATTAGCAAACAGCAGGGATCAGTGTGATCTTGCTTTTTCTTTTGGAAGGTAGCTGAAGAAAGTGTCGCTCCTCAAACCGATTCTGAGTGATTCAAGCGCGATAAGTTCAGTCGGTGCAATGTTACCCAGGTTGGCATTCGCACCAAGCAACTTGATAAAGTATACCTGTCCGCTTTTATTCGGAGTCTCCCAGATGATTTTCTCACGCGGAATTTTCGAAATGATCTTATTGATAAGCACGACGTGAGCTTTTCCATTCGGCCTGTAAATGCCAACTGTGCCGCTTTCTCTGGCTTCAGCGATTACTTTCCATGCACCGGCCTGAATTTCGCTGTCCATCATTTCGATCCATTTGTTCGGGTGAATAATAATACCTTCTTCTTTGGAACCGACTTCAGTAATAACAGTAACGTACTTACTGAGTTTGCGGATATAATTCAGCTTCTCATCGTGGTGAAGGGTAATGCTTCCGTCACTGACTTCGGCATGAGTAAGTTTAAATTTATCGACCAGTTTAAGGTAATCGTCGAAGCGGTCACGGGCGATAAACGCTTCCAGTAATGTTCCGCCGAAATAAAACGGAATACCGGCAGCTCTGAATATGTCCAGTTTTTTGGTCAGGTGCGGAGTAACGTAGGAACTTCCGAAACCAAGTTTAATGATGTCAATATAGTCTCCGGAAATATCTATCATGTCCTCAGCCTGTCTGCAGCTGAGTCCTTTATCCATTACCATTGTTAGTCCGTTTTCCCGAGGCTTAGCTGTTCTCTCCGGAATATTGTCAAGAAAAAAATTCATATACGATTTTTATATAAGTCTATCAGTTCAAGAATATGATTGTCGTTTTGCATGGCCGGCGCATATTCGAAAACCGACTGGCAAAGCTGAACATTTTTTTCCAATGCGGAAGCAAGTACCTGATACGATTCATGAATGTTTCCCGCCAGGTAATGATAACAGGCAAGGCGATAAAGCAATTCTGCATTTTCGGGATGAAAGACCAGTCCGTTTCCGATCAGGTCGAACGCTTCATCTGTTCGGTTATCCGCAATGAGAAGGTGAGAATATTCGAGCCAGATGTCAGCATTCTCCGGTTCGAGATCAATAACTTTTTTATAGGCAGTTTCAGCGTTTATATAATTATCGAGATGATATTCCGCATCTCCGAGAGCAAACCAGAATTCGGCATTCTTATCATCCAGTTCAATGGCTTTACGTATATAATGTGTTGCTTCAAACCATCGCTCTTCATTCTGCAGCGTAATTCCGATACCGAGCCAGGCTTCCGCAAGATTTGGATCGAGTTTCACCGCTTTCTTATAAAAGTCCCTGGCCTTATGCATATCATCGAGTTGTTCATGACATTCGCCGATATTATAAAATGTCAGAGCATCAGGCGCTTCGTATTCGAATGTCTTTACATAACAATCAATCGCCTCCTGATATCTCAACAGGTTGGCAAGAGTATTTCCTTTGTTGAAGTAGGCCGAAGAAAAATCGTCTTTGATGGCGATGCAGTAATCATAGGCAACGAGTGCATCTTCATAACGGTTTATCCTGTTATAAACGTTACCGAGATTGTACCAGGCGGGAAAACTGTATGGTTGAAGATCAATAAATCGTGTATAGAAGTCGATGCTGTCTTCAAAACGTTCTGTGAACTCGAAACAGAAAGCGATTTCATAGAGTGCGATTTCACTATCGGGATTATCTTCAAGACTTAACTTGAGATAATGTATCGCTTTATCGTAATCGCCCCATCCTTCGTATACGTATGCCAGATTCAGATAAAGAATATCCAGTTCGTCGGCGAGAGGAATCGCTTTGTTAAAGTTTTCAATTGCCAGTTCGAATTTGTGTTGCTGCGAATAGATACTGCCGCGGATCATGAACAGGTCGGGATCGCGGGGAGTAACAAGTTCGGCTTTTTCCAAAATGGCAAGTGCCTCATCGTATTGATCAGTAACGGCAAGTATCTGCGCCTGTCTGAGTAAAAACTCGACAGATGCCGGATGTTGCGTTTGAGCAAATTCGACGACTTGCAGCGCCATGCCGGGTTCATTACGTTCGATGTAATAATCGATGATATTCAAAAATGCGTCAACATCAAAGAAGTACGCATCTTTGTTGCGAATCATTTCTTCATAACGTTCGATAGAATGCCGGATGTGGTTCTGCTGCTCGCCTGACGGGAATTCTTCTTCTTCCATTTATTGTAATTGGGGCGGAAAAATCAATCTGTAAATATAGCAAATAGTCTTGAGACTTGCCTGCCCCTTTTGGGTGTCTTTAGTAATGAGAAATCACCACTTTAAAGGGGGTATGGCAAATATGCGAAACAGCCTTTTGCACGGTTATTCAATGTTTTACAGTTGTTTGTGATTTTTTTCGGATTTTTTTTTGCTTCAAAGGATTGAATAAGTATGAATTTTTTATGCTGTTTAATGGTCCGGATTCTCAAGACTAAGCTCTCCCCAAAAGGGGCAGGCAAGTCTCAGGACTATCTCGTATCTTCGCTTCAATGCATCTCCGCAAACTCAACCTGATAAATTTTAAGAATTACCCCGAAGCCGAAATTGAGCTTGTTGAAGGGGTGAATGCATTCGTAGGTGGCAATGGTGAAGGTAAAACCAACCTGCTCGATGCCATCCATTATTTGTCTCTTTGTAAGAGTTATTTTAATCCGGTCGATTCACAGAACATCAGGCATGAAGAAGAATTCTTTTTTGTGCAGGGATTATTTGATCTGGATTCGGCGGAAGAAAATATTTCCTGTTCGTTAAAACGCGGACAGAAAAAAGTATTTAAGCGTAACCAGAAAGAGTATGAAAGGCTTTCGGGTCATATCGGACTGTTGCCCGTGGTGATGATTTCGCCGACCGACAGTAACCTGATCACAGGTGGAAGCGATGAACGCCGGCGATTTATCGACAGCATTATTTCTCAATTCGACGGAAGATATCTTGATGAGCTGATTGTTTATTCAAATGTTATCGTTCAGCGGAATGCTTATCTGAAGCAATCGGCCCGATCCGGAGTTTTTGATTACGAAATTGTTCAGTTGTGGGACTTGCAGCTTGTACGTTCGGGAACAATCATTCACCGGGTGAGAAAAAAATTTATCGATGAAATAGCACCGGTCTTTAACGAATACTATGCTTACATATCGGGAGGTAAAGAGTCGGTCGGTATACAATACGATTCTCATCTGAACCACAATGATTTTGCGCTGGCACTGGAAGAATCACAAAGCCGCGACAAGATTTTACAATATACTTCCGTCGGTCCGCACAAGGATGATCTCGTCTTTACCATCAACGGTTTTCCGGTTAAGCGATTCGCGTCGCAGGGACAACAAAAGTCATTTCTCATTGCCCTCAAGCTTGCTCAGTTTGAATTCGTCAGCCGCAAAAAAAGCATGAAGCCAGTTTTATTGTTAGACGATATCTTCGATAAGCTCGACGATGAACGTGTTTCAAAACTGATGGACCTTGTGAGCAGGGATAACTTCGGACAGATTTTTATCACCGATACTCATCCTGTCAGGCTTGTTTCAATCTTTAAAGAGATGAACGTGCCGATTCATGTTCTGCCCGTTAAACAGGGCAGCATTGCCAGTGCCGGTAAGAATGCCGATTTAGAATATCACGAATAATAATTTGCCATGAGACGTTCCAACGACCAGTCATTGAAAGAAGCGATTGAAAGCATGCTCAAGACCTATAAACTTGATGGTAAAATGCAACAGCTGAAACTGATCAACTCCTGGGAGAAAATCATGGGTCCGGCCGTAGCAAGCAGAACGACCGATATAAAATTTTACGGAAATAAATTATATGTCACACTCAGTTCGGCTTCCTTACGCCAGGAACTTTTTCAGGAAAGAGATAAACTGGTGAAGCTATTGAATGATGAGAGTGGGGAGGTGGTTGTTTCAGAGATTGTTTTTGCCTGAATGGAGGATTAATTTTAATTTCAAATTACAAATTACAAATTACGAATTACGAGGACTTCGTCGTTTACATTTGAGGTTACACTTTAGCTTACTTTAACGAAATAAGTTTTTACAAATGAGGAATTACAATTAAATATCAGTAGCCAATCGTATATCCACAAAAAAATACCGGAAGAAAATTTCCGGTATTTTTTATTTTGATATTTTGTTTGAAATTTCGGTGAGTATATTGATTTTAAATGCGGGAAGCGATTAGAAAATCAGTGAAAGTGTGAGAAACAGAAACAGTGCAAGTGAACATTTTCGTAACCCGTAACCCGCAACCCGAAACTAGAACCTCTCCAACCCCGAGAAGAAAAACGCCCCTTCAATCCCGGCATTCTCATCACTATCCGATCCATGAACCGCATTCGCTTCGATTGATTTCGCGAAGAGATTACGTATTGTTCCTTTTTCTGCTTTTGTCGGATCTGTTGCGCCAATCAGTTTACGGAAGTCTTCAACGGCATTGTCTTTTTCTAAGATAGCCGCTACGATTGGTCCGGATGACATGTATTTCACCAGGTCGTTGTAGAACGGACGAGCTTTATGTACTGCATAGAATTCACCTGCTCTTTCAGGAGTCAGATAAGTATACTTCATGGCTTTTATGCGAAAGCCTGCTTTATTGATCATTGCTAAAATGGGTCCGATGTCATTATTACCGACTGCATCGGGTTTAATCATTGTGAAAGTTCTGTTACTCATATTTTACTTTTGTGATTTATTATGTTAAATTATTACATGGTCTTTAATTCGGTCACTAAATTCGTCAACACGCTTTTCGCATCGCCGAATAACATGCTTGTCTTCGGATTATAAAAAAGTTCGTTGTCTATTCCGGCATATCCCGCACTCATGCTTCGTTTGTTAACGATGATGTGTTGTGCATTCTCTACATCAAGAATCGGCATTCCGTAAATAGGAGAGGAGGGATCGTTATGGGCGGCCGGATTCACGACGTCATTCGCGCCGACTACCAATACAACATCGGTCGTTGCAAACTCCGGATTCACTTCTTCCATCTCGGCAAGCTTATCGTAATCGACATTACTTTCTGCAAGCAAAACGTTCATGTGTCCGGGCATTCGTCCGGCTACGGGATGTATCGCATACTTCACCTGGACACCGCGTTCTTCCAGAATGGATTCGAGTTCGTGAATGACATGCTGTGCCTGCGCGACAGCAAGTCCGTAACCGGGAACGATGATTACTTTCTTCGAATAGTTCATCAGCACTGCGCAGTCGGCAATCGTAATGTCCTTAATATTTCCGACAGTTTTGTTACCCGGACCGGCGGCAGCGGATTCGCCGAATGCACCGAAGATGACGTTGAAGAGCGGACGATTCATGGCTTTGCACATGGCAAGGGTCAGAATCGTTCCGGCTGAACCAACAAGAATACCTCCGGTAAGCATTACCTGATTATTGTAAAGGAATCCGCCAAATGCAGCCGCTAATCCCGTGAATGAATTCAAAAGAGAAATGACGACAGGCATATCCGCTCCGCCGATTGGCATGACGAAGAAAACTCCGTAAAGAAGTGAAAGAAGTAATACGGTATAAAGCAGAGCATTGCTGTCGGTTCCGGAAACTGTCACGTAAATGCCCGCTCCGACTGTTGCAATCATCATTATTAAATTGATGATGTTGTAATTGGGCAGTCTCAGTGATTTTCCCATAGTACCGTTCAGTTTCATGAAAGCGATTATACTTCCCGAAAATGAAACGCTTCCTATGATTAATCCGGCCATGATAATTCCTGTTGTAGCGGGCTGACCGATACTGTGATGAAATTCGAGTAAAGAAATTAATGCCGCACAGGCTCCGCCCATTCCGTTGAAGAGAGAAACCATTTCAGGCATGGATGTCATCTTCACTTTTTTCGCGGCCAGCCATCCGATGATGCTTCCTATTGCGAGAGCGGAAAATATCAGTATGTTAATCAGAGACGGAACTTCTCCTTCATGCAAAGGATGAACGACAATCGTTGCAACAATAGCGAGTGTCATTCCAAATGCCGCAATCAGGTTTCCCCGGCGTGCGGTTGCAGGGCCGCTAAGCATTTTAAGTCCTACGACAAATGTTACGGAAGCAATCAGGTAAATTATATTAATCATATCGGAATGATATTCTATTAAGAGCGAAAATTTAGTATCGGTTATTTTTTATCTTTTTTCTTGCCGAACATTTCAAGCATCCTGTCAGTCACCACGAATCCGCCCACGACATTCAATGTGCCGAGAATTACAGCAAGGAATCCAAGGCTGAGCAGTAGTACATTATCCGGTTCTGCATTTTGCATGACGATAATTGAACCCACGATAACGACTCCGTGAATGGCATTGGCGCCCGACATAAGCGGTGTATGGAGAACAGAAGGAACTTTTCCAATCACTTCAACGCCGACGAAGACGGAAAGTATCAGGATATATAGTTTATCGATGTTATCCGATAAAAAACTTATTGTTTCATTCATAGTGTTAAATGATTAGCCTGCATTAACAGGAACAGAAGGAGAAACGATTTTGCCGTTGTGAACCATAAGTGAACCTTTAGTGATTTCTTCTTCCATTTCCCATTTGAATCCGTCTTTCGTAGCAAGATGCATGAGAAAGGCGATAATGTTTTTCGCATAAAGTTCACTGGCATTCAAAGGAAGTAAGCTTGGAAGATTTGATTCACCGATTATAGAGACGCCGTTCTTCACAACAGTTTTGTTGACTTCACTGAGTTCGCAATTACCGCCCTGGCTAACGGCCATGTCAACGATTACAGATCCGGGACGCATTTGTTTTACCATGTCGGCGGTGACTAGTACAGGAGCTTTTCTGCCAGGGATTAATGCTGTGGTAATAACCAGATCGGCATTCGCAATATGTTTACCGACTAATTCCTGTTGTTTCTTTAAAAATTCGGCAGAGACATTTTTCACATATCCGCCTTCCATTTTAACAGAATCGTCGCCTTTGAGTTCGATGAATTTTCCGCCCAGAGACTCTACCTGCTCTTTTGTTTCGGGACGAATGTCGGATACTTCTACAATCGCGCCGAGACGTTTTGCGGTTGCAATGGCCTGTAAACCGGCAACACCAGCGCCCATGATCACAACACGCGCCGGCTTAATTGTACCCGCGGCAGTCATCAGCAATGGAAATATTTTTCCGAGTGCCGCCGCTCCGATAATTACTGCCTTATATCCTGCAAGGTTTGCCTGCGAACTCAACACATCCATTTTCTGGGCGCGGGAAATTCTCGGAATGGCATCCATTGAAAAAACGTTTACGCCTCTGTTAGCAGCTGCTTCGAGCATAGGAATGTTTGAGGCAGCATAAACAAGTGATATCAGAACAGAACCCGGCTTCATGGAAGATACTTCTTCGGCAGCAGGCGGATTTATTTTTAAAACGATATCGGCATTCGAATACAATTCGTTTTTGCCGGAGATGATTTTAGCACCTGCATTTAAATATAGGGAATCATCAAAAAATGAATTGATTCCGGCGTCTTTTTCGACGGCCACTTCAAATCCGGCTTTTATAACCGTCTGAACTGCATCTGGAGTTAATGCAACCCTTTTTTCAAATGCAATTAATTCTTTCGGAATAGCTATTAACACAATTGCCTCTTTAGTTAAAAATCGCGCAAAGAAAGGAATTTTTTTTGGAATTTGGGTTGAATGAGTACAAAGTCCTAAGTACCAAGTACCAAGAAAGCTAAATGGTTTGCAATGTTGAAAATCTTTGTACTTGGTACTTTGTACTTAGTACTATCTGCTATCTTTACCCCATGATCAAGCTCACCCAAAATTCCCTCGATAAACTGGAAGAATTACTCACTCTGGCAGGTTATACCGTTCGCAATGAGAAGGGTAACTTTAAATCGGGCAGTTGCCTCATTGAATCCTCCAAAGTAATTGTGCTGAATAAATTTGCAACTGTTGAAGCCAAGGTTGCATACCTGATTGAAACAATACACGATCTTAACCTGGATGAAAGTCTGCTCGATGAAAAGAATAAGAAATTTTTGCAGCAGGTTAAAGAAACGACTGTCGATACCGAAGAAACCAGTCAGCCTGAATGATCATAACATTTCTCGGCACCGGAACCTCGCAGGGTGTACCAATGATCGGTTGCCCGTGTAATGTTTGTAAATCTGTCAGCTCTTTTGATAAGCGTTTACGAAGTTCGGTCATGATCGAATCGGAGGGAAAGCGTGTCGTAATTGATACCGGCCCCGATTTCCGTCAGCAAATGTTAAGAGAGGATGTTACCTCACTCGATGCCGTTGTTTTCACTCACGAACATAAGGATCATATAGCCGGATTAGATGATGTTCGTGCTTTTAATTATCTGAACAAAACGTCGATGAATGTTTATGCGACTACACAGGTTCAGGAGGCATTGAAGCGGGAATTTTTCTATGTTTTTTCAGGCGTAAATTATCCGGGAATTCCCCGACTGACACTTAATACTATTAATGACAAACCATTCGAAGTGTCCGGGATGAAATTTATTCCGATTCCGATGAAGCATCTCGATTTACCTGTACTCGGATTCCGTATTGGTAATTTTACTTACATAACCGATGCAAATTTTATTCCGGATGAGTCAAAAGCCCTCATAAAAGGCACTGAAGTTCTTGTCCTTAATGCATTGAGAAGGGAAAAGCATATTTCTCATTTTAACCTTGAAGAGGCATTGGAGCTGGTTGATGAATTCAAACCAAAGCAGACTTATTTTACCCATATTTCTCACCAGCTCGGATTGCATGATGAAGTGAATGCTGAGTTGCCGGAGAATGTGAGTTGTGCGTGGGATGGTTTAAGGGTTGATCTTGAGTCTTGAGTCTTGAGTATTTAGTATTAAGTATTAAGTATTAAGTATTGAGAGTGCTAATTACACTTAAACCTACACTTAAACTTACACTACACTTTACACTTTTT
>CAZAON010000357.1:0-2591 GCA_964486655.1 uncultured Flavobacteriales bacterium | reverse complement strand
GATTTTGTCGCCAACTTTTAGCAAATAAGTTTTTTCTTCTTTTGAATACTCTGTCCCCATTTTATTGAAAAATTAGAGTGTAAAACTGCGGGATAGATGCCAATAAGTCTACGGACTATAAGTATCTTATTGGAAAAGACATTAGTACCATAGGGCGGTCGGTAGGTCTTGGGTGCGGATAGATAAAATTAAATGTGGTTTAAAGTTCGGCATTGTGCGTTGACTTGCACCCTTATTAATTTTATGAAGCGTTAGCAATTTATGGTCCGAAGTCCGATCGAATGTTGATTTTCGCATTTCCGTCCTACAATGAGGCATAACATCAAGTTTCTAATTTCAAATATCTAGCCTCCAAAAATTCACATCCTTTTAGTTATCCGTTCGCTGTAATTCGTAATTTAGCGCTACGTTTATGCGTAGACCAGCACTGATTTTTACCGTACTTGCATTTTATGTTCTCTTCCAGTTCATTTGGTGGGCGTATTTGCTCATTGACCTTAACGACGAAGTCTACACACATAAAATAGAAAACGTTTCTCTTAAAACCCTTACTCCTGAACAAAGAGCAAGTGAGATTAAATTTTTAGAAACGAAGATTCACCAAAGATGGTGGATGGTAATAGGAGAAGGCGGAGTGTTCATGGCGATTTTACTTTGGGGGTCATTGCTGATGATACGCGCTTACAGGAAAGAAATATTGCTGGCCAGGCAGCAGAAAAATTTTCTTTTGTCGATTACACATGAGTTTAAATCACCGCTTGCGGCAATTAAGCTCTACATGCAAACCCTACTAAAGCATGATCTTGATAAAAGTAAACAGCAGTCATTCATAAACAGTGCCATAAACGATGCCGACAGGCTTAATAATCTTGTTGAGAATGCTCTTCTTGCCAATCTTATTGATCACAAAGGTTATTCATTTTCGAAAGAAGACCTGAACTTCTCTGCATTCATTCGTTTAATGACACAGAAGTTTCAGCAGATGCCGGATCATGGCACACTGACTGTACAGATCGAAGAGAACCTGCATTTGTATGCCGACAAGAATGCGATGAATATATTAGTCAACAATCTCTTGGAAAATGCCTGGAAATATTCCACCGTCGATAAAAATATACTTGTAAAATTATATAAGGATAATTCACATGTAGTTTTAGAAATTGCAGATCACGGCATAGGCATTCCGGATTCAGAGAAAGCAAAAATTTTTCAGAAATTTTATCGGATTGGAAACGAAGAAACCCGCCGTACCAAAGGAACAGGCTTAGGGCTTTTTATATGTAAATACATAATTGAAGAGCATAATGGCAGGATATCTTTGAGGGATAACAGTCCGCAGGGCACGGTTGTCAGGGTTGAATTTTCTTCTTAATTACTAAAGACTAATTACTAATTACTAATGGCGTTGTTTCCTGAATAAGGTAATAGTACAAAGTACTTATCCCCCCTTCGACTCCGCTCAGAGACCGGTGCGTTCTTAGTTTCATGTCGATGAAAAAATTCTTGCCTGTTAAATAATATTTTACTATTAATGCTTAACTGGAAAGTATTTTTTCATCGACATTAATAACCGAATCCCGGTCCCTGAGTCGAAGGGTAATGCGAGTATAATATTGATTTGAGAAACAAGGCCATTCGTAATTCGTAATTCGTAATTCGTAATTGAGTAAGTATTACCTTTGCCCCATGAACACAGCGAAGAAAGTAGTTTTAATCATAATGGACGGCTGGGGTCACGGCCGCAAGGACGCTTCGAATGCCATTTTCATGGCTAAAACACCGTTTATTGATACGCTTTATAAATATCCCAATACTGAACTAAAAACGAGTGGTGAAGATGTCGGATTACCACAAGGCCAAATGGGAAATTCGGAGGTCGGACATTTGAACATCGGCGCAGGCCGTGTTGTATATCAGGATCTCGTTAAAATAAATCTGGCAATCCGCGATCGTTCCTTTTTCAATTTACTATTGCTTAAAGAAACACTTTCATATGTAAAAACATCGGGTAAAAAATTACACCTGATGGGATTGGTATCTGACGGCGGAGTGCATTCGCATATTGAGCATCTGAAAGCGATTTGCGATGCAGCACATGAAGAAAAAATAAATAACGTTTTTATACATGCGATAACCGACGGACGAGACACAGATCCAAAAGGCGGCGCGGCTTATATCAGAGATCTCGAATCACATCTGAAAAAATCGACCGGGAAAATCGCATCGGTTGTCGGACGGTATTATGCAATGGATCGTGATAAAAGATGGGAACGGGTTAAGAAAGCGTATGATCTATTTGTTCACGCAAAAGGCGATTCTTATCCTGATGCAATTACTGCTATTGAAGCATCCTATGCGAAGGGAGTAACAGACGAATTTATACTTCCGGTCTCAATTCATGAAAACAACAAACCGGTTGCCGTGATCGAAGAAGGAGATGCTGTCATCTGTTTTAACTTCAGAACCGATCGTTGCAGGGAAATTACCGAAATGCTGACTCAGCGAGAATTTCCGGAGCAGTCGACAAAACCGCTTAATCTTAATTATGTCACAATGACTAATTAGTCATTGTGACATAATTAAGATTAAGC
>CAZAON010000356.1:0-3572 GCA_964486655.1 uncultured Flavobacteriales bacterium | reverse complement strand
TTTAAATTTATTTTTAATTTATATGCAGGAATGTAATTTTCAGAATTCAGCTGATAAACAAATTGCTTTCTGCTTTCATAATTCTGACTGTTTGTCCAGATATGAGTTGCGGGCTCCAGCCTGTCAACAGATCTTCTGACTTTGTTTACACCAATTACATTCGGCATAAATAATACACTAATACTATTATTTGGTGTAAGCTTATAAGCAAGGTTTACCAAGCCGGTCATTCCATTTGATTCCTTGCTCACTTGCTGTGACATTGATGATTCCAGGCTTCCGTCAAATCTTAATCTATTTTCAGCCGCATCCGGATCAAATTGAGTAAATGTAGAATAACGAAATCCAACAATATAACCGAGAGGTTTCTTAAACAAATTCATTTGATTCCCCAATGTAAAAGACTGGCTGAAATCCAAGGGTGCGGTGCGGGTAGACGTATTCCAGTTACTTGGGAAAGATTTGCCATATGCCGGTAAATCAGCATTCAATTTTTGAAACGCATCTGCTTTATAACTTCCATGTAAATAAGCATCCTTAGCCGCCTGTGTCGCACTTGCATCATTGATTAACGCGGGTTGCAGTAACCCAAGTTGTACAAGTCCTAGTTTATAGTATAACTCTCCCGTATTTGTACCCTCGGGCCAATTAGAATTAGTAACGCCCATTGAATTATAATATGACTCTAATCCCAAAGCGGAGAATTCCTGATATTGAGTTGGCTTTATTACCGCTTCAACCATATAATTATGATCATGGCTTCTAAAACCATTATCATATCCAAGCCAGTCAGTTTTGCTGCGTTGAGATGTTATAACTGTTTCAAAAGTAGATTGAGAGTTGTACCCAATTGCGGTTTCAACATTTAATGTTAGCTGTTCCGGATAATCTTTCGTTTGTATGGAAAGATATGCACCGCTCCAGTCTCCCGGTAAATCGGCACTTGCGGTTTTAGTCACAATTACGTTATCTACCATGCTTGAAGGAAACATATCAAGCTTAATATTACTTGTAAAAGGATCGAGCGTTGGAATAATAAGTCCGTTAACCGCGGTTTTTACATATCTGTCACCTATCCCTCTTACTGTATAAAAATCATTCGAGGTTGTTGATATGCCCGGAATCCTTGCTATAGCAGTGGCTATTGAACCATCACCTGACTTTTTCATTGATTCAGAAGAAACATAATCAAGAGTCACTGCAGCATTCTTCTTAATTTTTTCTACATAAGAACTTTGAGTCTTATTTGCCTTTGCTGTAATCTCAACTTCTTTAATTGTATGCTGGGATGATTTTAAAGTAAAATTCCTGATTAGGGTTTCCTTATTTCTTACCTGAACGGAAGATTCTAAAGATGTAAATCCGACATAGGTAATAACAATCGTATATGGCAAAGAGTCGGAAATTGGAAAAGAAAAATCTCCATTTATATCTGTTATTGTTCCAATTCCCGGATTACTTTTTAAAGCAATAGATACTCCAATTAATGTTTCACCTTTTTCATCCGTAATTTTTCCCCTCACTACTCCCTGAGCTGAGACAAATATTACTGTTAACAATAATGTAATTGTTAAAATTAACTCTTTCACTATGCCGGATATTAAACTACTTAAATTCTTAGAATTAAATAATTAATCCTTAATGAAGATGGCCGTTGATCTGACCGAATTATTATTCAATTCGATAAAATACATACCCGGAGAAAGGTTGCTCACATTAACTGAATGAGTTGATTTATCCTGACTCTTAACGACAGATTCAGAATACAACTTACTCCCCGAAATTCCATAAATGTTTAAAGTGTAGTCTTTAACTTCTCCTGAAACGTCAGAAATAAATAAAGAACCTGAAACCGGATTAGGATAAACTTTGAAAATTGCATCATTGCCTAATTTCGGGATATCACTGGTTAAAGAGTTGTAGACAAGTGATGGAATCTGAATTTCAGCTCCTGTTGGATTCTGCGCAACATATTGTTCAACTCCTCCGGATGGAGTTCCAATTTGTATGTTCAGTTCAAAAGAAAAAGTTCCATCTGTTGTAATCTGAGCAATAAGCACCCGGTTTGTTAATGAATCAGCTCCGGTTGAACCATTCAATGAAGCCCATGAACCATTTGATGTAGCGAATAACGGACCATTAGTGCCGTCATTCTGATTATCGAATACTGCAACTTCCGTATTAATACCAACAATTGTAACTGGTTCAGGCGTACCAGCAATCATACCGTCTTCCTGTGTTAAAGGTATTCCGGCATCAACATTTGTTCCTTGTAAAACTCCATCTGCATTAATTACTGTTGATGCGCCATCATCATCCGTTTTCAAAACACCTATCTGACCATTACAAGCGGCGCCAACAGAAAGCCATGAATCGAGCATTACTGTATTATTAGCAGCCTGGGATTTAGTATAAGTTGGAGATGTAGCTCCACGATCTTCATTATTGAAAAAGAGTGTTGAGGTTTCTATTCTTAATTCATGCCCCGGTACACCAAAAGCCGCCTGAAATTTATAGCCCGGTAACATATCTGCATAAATTCTGTAAGTGACAGAACCTACCGGAAGTACTCCTCCATCTGCATTTACAATTGTATCATTTGCCTCTGATACATAATACTTCTCAACAATAATTTCTTCAAGTCCGTTTTGTGCAAACGTCGCACTTAAGCAAATTGATAGTATAGTAGTAAATAGTAGTTCTTTCATGTTAATTTAGTTCTTTAATGGATTTATGATTTTTCACAAAGAACCAATTGAAATAGATACTATGTTTAACTGCAATGTTATCTTACAGTTAAGATAAAAGCATAAATAAATAATAAATAAAAATTGTTAACTCAAAGTAGAACGAAAGTAAACGGAAAATAAAATTATGTAATTAATTTTCTTCTAAATGTTTTTCATGCAAAGAATGAATTATTCCATCGACCAATCCGATCTGAGGAACGACCATTAAATTTGCATTTGCGGCTTTCATTACCGTTAAATAAATTTTTATAGCAGGAAGAATTACCTCAGCACGATCCTGATTTAGTTGCCAGATTTCCATTCTGTCTTCAAGAGAATGAGCCTTCAGATCAATATAAAATTCTTTAAGTCTTGGAAAGGTAAGTTGCTCTTTCTTGTCCAATAATTTAATGGCCTTATTGATATTTCCTCCGGATCCAATGGCAGTGATTGGATGATAAATATTACAGTTTCGCCTGACCCAATTTTTCATTTCATCAATTGCCTGTACAGACACTTTACCTTTGAGCCACCTCAATGTTCCAACCGGGAAAGATTGTGAGTCGATAACCTGTGTATTGTTGAATACGGTTATCTCTGTACTGCCACCACCAACATCAATATAAATATAAGCCTGCCCGGGATCGAGTATCTGCTCAATGTGATTTGTATAAATCAATTTAGCTTCTTCCTGTCCGGAAATGACATCTACCCTTAATCCGACCTTATTATGAATTGCATTAAGTAGATTATTGGAATTTCAGGCTAATCTTAAATAAGCAGTTTCACAGTAACGAAAATCGATCGGAATAAAAAATACTAATAAAATCTTTAAGTCCTGCA
>CAZAON010000355.1:0-1523 GCA_964486655.1 uncultured Flavobacteriales bacterium | reverse complement strand
GATGAAAAAATCGGAGACGTTATTTCGGGGTCAGGAACAGGTGCAATAAGACTTGAAATTAATCCTTCCGGTGCTTTTAATATGTATGGCGATTTTACAATCGAAAAAGGAGATTATTTATTTACACTTAAAAATCTGATCAACAAGAAATTTAAAATTGATCCGGGTGGACGAATTACCTGGGCAGGCGATCCATATAAAGCGAATATTGATATTACCGCTGTTTACGTAGTCTATACCTCGACATTGTATAATGTTTTGCCTACAACAGACGAGTCATTAAAAAGCCGATTGCCTGTCGATCTGAAGATACATCTTACAAATCTATTGATGAATCCGACTATCGGTTATGAAATTGATGTTCGCGAATTACGTGCAACGGAAGCGGGAATGTTGAAGACAATTTTAAATTCGGAACAGGAAATAAACAGGCAAATGCTCGGACTACTAATATTTAATCAGTTCGTTCCATCTTCAAACGGTGGTCAGACTGCCGCCGCATTCAATGTTTCCGGAGCTGCCAGTGCGGGAGAGTTACTGAGTAATCAGTTATCCAATTGGCTAAGCCAGGCAACAAGTAATGTTACCATTGGAGTTAATTATCGTGCGAAGGATTCTTATTCTGCAGAGGAATATAAAATACTTTTATCAAAATCATTTTTAAACGACCGGTTAACCGTTGAAGGAGACGTTGGCGTTATTGCAGGCGATCCGGATGCGGCAAAGGGCAGCAGCGTTGTCGGTGACTTTTATGCGAATTATAAATTAAGCAAAGACGGCCGGTTCAGATTAAAGGGATTCAACCGTTCAAATGCCAACAACATCATCAATTACGCGGAAGCTCCGTACACACAAGGTGTCGGTTTCATGTATCGCCAGGAATTTAATTCGCTTGCAGAGTTATTGGTGAAGTGGAGACTGAAGAAAGCGCCAGAAGAAGGAGAAAAGACTGAAAATTGAAGATTTGGGTCTCAACATTATTGAGGAAATAATGCTTTGATGTATCTATGATTCTTTAGATTGATTTAAGTAATAGTATACTATATAAATTACTTTAAAGTCAGCGACCCTATTTGTCAATCTTCAATCTTCAATTTTCATTTTTCATTTTTCAATTTCCCGTAAAGAGCAGAATATTATCATTACCCAATCAGATTGTTACATAAAACAAAAGCCTCTAACCTTACGGGGTTTGGAGGCTTTTGATGTCAGCCTTACGGGGCTGAGCTTAAACCATAATGCTGTATTAGGTTTTGTTGATACAATGATACAGCAGATTCAGACCCGAAAGTTGTAAGAAATGTGAGCGATCTTACGGGTGTAAGAAAGTTCAGGGTTTCGGGATAGGGGTTTCGGGTTTCGGGTTGAGCAATTCTGTAGCCTACTATTATTGAATCGTGCATCTTAAGCCTTTCTCCTATATGTTTTCGATAATCTTCGGGTAGAACAACCCGAAACCCGAAACCCATAACCCGAAACCCCTAACCCTGAATATTGGAATTTTTTGATCAGGAAAAGCTACC
>CAZAON010000354.1:0-3973 GCA_964486655.1 uncultured Flavobacteriales bacterium | reverse complement strand
AAATTGCCCGTTATCGGAAGATTTTATATGAAGGGACTGAGTATTAAAGCTGCGGAAGACACCCTTCAGGTCCTATATTCAAAATATTATAAGGATCCTTTTGTCATCATTAAAGTAACCAGCAGGAGAGCTTTTCTTTTTCAAAGCGACGATGGAAAAGGTACTGTAATCAATTTGCAAAAAGATCACAATTCACTTTTTGAAGCTTTGGCTCAGGGAGGTGGTATTACGGAATACGGCAAAGCCTTTCAGATAAAAATCGTAAGAGGCGACTATCATAATCCACAAGTCTTCCTTGCTAATATTTCCACGATCGAAGATTTAATGAACTCCGAACTGGAAGTATATCCAAACGATATAATTTACATTGATTCAGGCTATAATTTCGGTAAGAGACTTACCAGTGACATTTTACCTTACCTGACTTTCCTTTCAACCCTCCTGATTCTCACCACCTATTTCACCAACAATTAATCATGGCGAAAAAAAAGATATCCCATCTAAACGAAGAATTTGACGTAAAGCTCTTCGCCATCATCGCAAAGAGGAATTTTTATATCCTCATTATCCTGATGGCGCTTTCTCTTACCGTCGCTTTTCTGTACCTGCGATATACGCATCCGGTATACCAGTCTGAAACTATCATCAAAATCGGAACAGTTAACAATGCTACCGCCGTACTGAATATTAATAACCAGCAAATGTATGATGCCATGGGTATTAATCAGCTTGCGGGTGACATCGAAGTACTTCGCTCCAACCTGATGATAAACCGGGTCATTTCCAAAATGCCTCTGGAAGTAAGTTATTATGCCCAGGGAACCGTTTTAGATGAAGAGTTATATAAATCGACTCCTTTCGAAGTGGAATATTACCAGATCGATTCTACCATATACGACGTTCCGTTCTATGTGCGTTTTACTCCGAACAACAAATTCGAAATGGCTTATTCCCTCAACGGAACTAATTCGGAAGGAGTTTATGACATCGGAAAGTGGTATACCATTCCGGGCATGAAGTTCAGGATTAACATTCTGAACTATGATATGATCCTTGAACAACAAAATCAGATCAAACAGAATCCGTTTTATTTCACCATCAATAATTCACATACACTGCTTGACAGATACTTCCCTTTCGTAAATGTGATTCTGTTAAACCAGAGCGCCCAGACCGTAAAAATTTCTTTCCAGGACAAGAATCCGCTCAAGGCCGCCGACTTCGTTAATACCATGGCCAGCGAGTACGATGAGTATGATAAAGAAAATAAATCGGCCGGCTCCAATAAGTCACTCGAATTCATAAATGAAACAATTGAAACAATCGATGGCGAATTAAAGAGTTCAGAAACATCGCTCGAAATATTTAAACGGGATAATAAAATTATTAATCCGGTCCAGAATGCCACTGATGTACTCGGTCATATTAATACGCTGATCGATCAGAGAATTGAGTTGCAGCTAAATCAGGCCGTACTGATACGACTCGATAAGGAAATTACCAATAATAAAAAACTGGATCAGTTGATTCCTTTGCTTGCGGGTTCTTATACCGAGCAGAATGTGCAAACGATGATTACCCGTGTTCAGGATCTGGAAGACAGACGTGCAAACCTGCGTTTCCAGGCGACTGACGAAAATGCAGCCATCAAAGCGCTTGATTTGGAAATTCAGAGACAGCGAATGTTGCTTTCAAATTCAGTAAAAAGTTCTTTGCAGTCGCTGACTGAAAAAATCAACAGTGTGGATGAACGAATTGCTGATTTTGAAAAAGGCTTTGTAAAACTTCCAAGCAAAGAAGCTGAAATGGCCAGGTTACAGAGGGTATACGACGTCAATCAGAAATTTTATCAGTTGTTACTCGAAAAGAAAATTGAATTTTCCATTACACGTGCGGGAATCGTGACAAACAATGTAATTCTCCAAAGAGGTCAGCTTACATTCTTCCCTATCTCGCCAAACCGCAAACTGATTATTTCCGGAAGTATCCTGATCGGTTTCATCCTGAGTTTCATCATTATCTTTATAAAATACCTTGTCTACAACGAAATCACTTCGCTCGAGGAAATTAACCAGTATACGGAAGCCGCTTTGCTTGGTATCATTCCGAAATACAAAAAAGACATTCCTATTTCCCAGCTTTTAGTTGATAAGAATCCGAAGTCGGCAATCTCAGAGTCCTTCCGTTCGGTGCGAACGAACCTCCAGTTTATCAGCAATACGCCCGGACCAAAAGTTGCAGCCGTTACATCGACGATTTCCGGTGAGGGAAAAACATTCGTCGCGATCAACCTCGCCGGTGTAATCGCCTTCTCTGACAAACGCGTTGTGATTATCGACTTGGACATGCGGAAACCGAAAATCCACCTTGGTTTCAACGTCGAGAATATAAAGGGAATGAGTACGATCCTTATCGGAAAGGATACGATTGACAGTTGTATCAATAAGAGTAATCTGAAGAATCTGGATTTCATTACGGCCGGACCGATTCCACCGAATCCATCGGAGCTTATCCTGAGTGACAGGATGACCGAACTGGTTGAATATCTCAAATCGAGATACGACATCATCATCATTGATACCCCGCCGGTTGGAATCGTAACCGACGGTGTTGAAATTGTACAAAAGGCCGACTACCCTATTTACCTGATCCGTTCACATTATTCGAAACGGTTATTCATCAAGAACATCAATAAGCTGATGATAGAAAACAAGATCCGAAATCTTGCAGTGGTTCTGAATGGTGTTGAAATGTCCCGTTTCAAATATGGTTATGGATACGGATATGGTTATGGATATGGTTATGGATACGGTTATGGTTACTACGATGAAGATAATAAAGTACCATTGACACGCTGGCAGAAATTTAAGAAGAGATTTGAATCAGCAAAGGACGACGAATGAAGTTTGAGAAAACACCGATAGAAGGATTATTCTTAATTGAGCCGAGAGTTTTTAAAGACGAGCGCGGACATTTTTTTGAGCCATTCAATGAAAAGCAAATGCTTGAGCATGGAATCGAAGGCCCATTCGTACAGGACAATGAATCGTTGAGTCACAAAGGTGTACTGAGAGGACTTCATTATCAGAAGCCGCCATATCAGCAGGGAAAACTCGTTAGAGTCGTGAATGGTGCCGTGATTGACGTTGTTGTAGATATTCGTCCGGAATCAAAAACATTCGGAAGACATTTCCAGGTCGAATTGAGTTCCGATAATCATCTCATGTTATGGATTCCGCCCGGATTTGCACACGGGTTTCTTACGCTGAAAGATGATACCATATTTTTATACAAAGTATCAGCTTACTATAATCCGCAATCGGAAAGCGGAATCATCTACAACGATCCTCAACTGAACATCGACTGGAAGATCAGCAATCCGGTCGTTTCGGAAAAAGACAAGATACTCCCCTCTTTCGGTGAGTATAAACTGACTGTACAAACAAAATAATTCAAACAATATTGAAATGGCAGATCTACTCAGATCGATAAGTTCAAGCGGCAATTATTACCTCGCAGTATATGGTTTGTTCTTTGGCCTTTCTGTGATCTTCTCATTACTCATAAATGGTTTGTTCCTGAAATTTGTTCGAACGTTAGGTATCAGAAATCAGGACGACACAGTTATTCGCTGGGGCTCGCAATCGAAGCCTGCTGTCGGTGGTTTCAGCTTCTATATCATCTTCCTTTTATCAATCATTGCCTATTCCGTATTCTTCGACAACAACCAGGTATTCCTCAGTAAACAATTCATCGGCATACTTCTGGCTTCGATGCTGGGCTTCCTGCTCGGACTGGCAGACGATGCCTATAACACAAGGCCATTCCTAAAATTCACCACGCAGGTTACATGCGGAGTGATTTCGATGGTAACCGGAACATCTATCAACCTTTCTTATTTAGAAGTGATCAATTACATCATGACGATTATCTGGGTAGTCGGAATCATGAACTCGCTGAACATGCTTGACAA
>CAZAON010000353.1:0-6986 GCA_964486655.1 uncultured Flavobacteriales bacterium | reverse complement strand
AAAAAATGTATGAAAAGGAAATATCGGTACCGGGCTGAATATCCACGCCAAGTAATATTTCGGTCAGGTTCCTTACCACATAATAATTTCCGGCAAGATAAAGTGCAGTCAGACTCATTGTTTCAGTCATCTTAATACAATTCTTCCAGTATCGGTTTTCCGCTTTAGAGCCAAGACGCTTTATGAAGAAGTAAATGAGAAAGGATAATGCCATTGTCTCAAACGGCAATATTAATTTCCCGGTATAACCTGCCTTTAAAACGAGAAGCGAATTAATTAATATGAGAATGATAAATGTTATCAATGCAAGAAATGCGTCTACATATCGTATCGTGGCTACAATCAGGAAAGGTGTAAATACAAAAAGATAAATTAAGGGATCTGAATTAAATGTGAAATTATTATTCCCGTCAACAATTATAATTATCGAAACGAGCAGACAAAACAATCCCGTATAAAGTAATGCATCTGTTACTCCGGAGCGGTAATAATTTTGTTTTCTGAAAAAATATTCGACTGCGAAAAACAAAACTATCGTCGCAAAGCTGAGCTGGAAGAGTAAGTTGTAATATCCGATGATTACATTATACAAACCCATAACAGATGAAAAAACGATAATCGTGAATATGAACATTCCAATCCTGGCGAAAATATTCGGATTGTTATAGTCGGTATGGAATGTAAGCTTAATGCGGTCAAACTCTTCCTGCGAAATCAGATTTCTCTTCAGCCAGTTTCTGCAGGTTGTCCGTATGGCCAGATTATCGATCCATTGTTTGTTATATATGATCATTGGCCCTGAGTTTATTTCTGTAGTCTTTCAAAAACTTAATTATGAATACTGAGGATAAAATGAGATAAACAAATCCGCCATAAATTCCCAGAACCTCTAATCCCATTTCAAAAAGAATCCTGAAGATTAAATAAGTTAATCCGATAAACCCATACAAAACTGAAATCAGCATGAAATAAAAGGAATGAGTACTAATCGCATATCTGACAAATAAGAATATTGTAGTAGCCATTATGAGACTAAAAATAAATATGTTGATATCGAATAGTCCGGAAAGTGTAAATACAAAAAGCAGGTGCGCCGAAAAATTGTAATACGTATACGAGAAATGTTTTTTGATATTGCCCGTGTCAGTCATTCGGCCTGCTGCGAAGAATAAAGCCCCAAGAATTATTCCGGTATAGATAAGTGCATTTGTAGAAAAATTCGAATTCTCTAATAACTGAAGCGGGGAAACGGATATGCCGGCAAACGCGCAGAAAGATGTTATCGCCATCGTCAAAACACCTAAATGATCGAAGTAATAGGCCGAGGCGAAAAGAATAATCGCCGGAATCAGAAATGTTAATCCGTCAATGCTGCCGAAAACAGTATACTGATATTGCAGATAGCCAATAAAGGAAATCAAAGTCAGTCCGGCCAGCAATAGAATGTAATCGTAGAAAACATTTGGAGACCCTGTCCTTTCATTCGAATAGGGTCGTGCATGCCTGAGGCAGTACGTAAAGGACCCGGCCGAAATAGCCGCAATCAGGATTATAATAAACAGATGCCCGATCGTATCAATGTTGTTATAAATGGCTATTCCAAGTCCGCCTGCAAGCATCAAAACTCCTGCATATAACAAAGTCTTCAGTTCAAAGCTGAGGGAGAAAAGCCCTGTGTCTTTCTCTTTAAGTTTCCGGTAGCTTTCACCGGAAATTATACCCTCCGAAAATAGTTTTTCATAAAGTTGCATGAATGTCTATTATTTGTAGCAAGTAACAAAAAATTCGGTACAGGTCTGAACAATTTCTTATGAAAGCCGATATGCTAACATGTGTTAAATATATACGGGAATTACCAAAATCATTTAGCTTTGCGAACCAACATCTAAAATCTTATATGAAAAATAGACTTGCTTATGCGGTTCTGATATCCGCATCATTATTTGCCTGCAAAGAGCGTAAATCCGAAACTGCCGCTATAAAGGAAGATGATTTTGTGTGGCAATGGATGGACAGTACAGTTAGTCCGGGTGAGGATTTTTTCAAATTCGCCACTGGAAACTGGATGAAGAATAACGAAATTCCTTCCAGTGAACGCCGTTGGGGTATCGGAAATCTCGTGAAGAATGATATTTATGATCAGATACTAAAAATCAATAACGAAGCGGCAGCTGATAAGTCTGCAGCCAAAGGTTCTAATACGCAGCGAATCGGGGATTTCTGGACGGCCGGAATGGATTCTGTAAAGATTGATCAGGCCGGTTTAACCCATTTACAGCCATTGCTTGATAGCGTCAATGCCATCAAAACAAAAAATGATGTGGTGAGAGTGATTGCCCGGTTCCAGACTTTTGCCGGCTCACCTTTGTTTTCACCAGCTATATTTCAGGATGAGAAAAACAGCGAAAAGAATACGCTGCATTTTTACCAGGGCGGAATCGGATTGCCGCAACGTGATTACTATTTTAATAACGATGCCCGCACGCAAAACATAAGAAACGAATATAAGGTGCATCTGAAGAATATGTTTATGCTGATGGGCGACGATGAAAAGAAGGCATTGGCAAACAGCAATACTGTCTTTAAAATTGAAACCGATCTCGCGAAAGCTTCACGTAAACTTGAAGAGCTTCGTGATACATATGCGAATTATAATAAGATGTCATTAAGCGAATTCTCGGCCTTGACTCCTTCTATACAATGGAAGGATGTGTTTGAGCAGATGAATTTGAAAAACATTGATACGGTAATTGTAGGACAGCCTGAGTTTTATAAACAGGTTGAGAAGAGTCTGCAGACTGTCAGTGTCGAGGATTGGAAAACCTATTTACGCTGGAACCTGATCCATGAATTTGCAACTGATATGAGTAAAGCATTTTCAGAGGAGAACTTCAGGATGTATGGTACCGTCATGACGGGAACAACGACTCAGCGTCCGCGTTGGAAACGTATCATGGATAAAGAGGAAAATTACCTTGGAGATGCATTAGGCCAGCTTTATGTTGAGAAATACGTTCCTAAGTCCATGCGTAAGCGTTATGATGATTTGGTTCAGAATATGCTCGTTACTTACAAAGAACATATTCAGCAGCTCGACTGGATGTCGGCCCCGACAAAAGAGAAAGCGCTTTACAAACTGGGAAAAATCAGAAGCAAGGTTTGTTATCCTGATAAGTGGAGAAATTATTCTTCTCTCGAAATTAGCCGTGATTCTCACCTGAAGAATATCATGAATTGTAACCGGTGGGAGTATGATTATGCTGTTTCCAAATTGTACAAGCCGGTTGATCGTGATGAATGGGAAATGACACCTCAGACTTATAATGCATATTACAATCCATCGAACAATGAAATCGTATTACCTGCTGCTCAGTTTTTAATTCCCGGAATTCCGGATTCACTCGCCGATGATGCGATTATTTACGGTTATGCAGCAGCAAGTACGATTGGACATGAACTTACACACGGCTTCGACGACGAAGGAAGAAATTTTGATGCTGATGGAAACCTTGTTAGCTGGTGGACTGCTGAAGATTCGGCAAAGTTTGCCCAGCGCGCTCAAATGCTCGTAGATCAGTTCGATAAATTTATTGTGCTCGACAGTCTGCATATAAACGGAAAGGCAACACTGGGAGAAAACATTGCTGACCTGGGCGGAATTGTGATCGGTCTCGACGCTTTCAAGAAAACAGAGCAGTACAAAAAAGGGGAGAAGATAGACGGATTAACGCCTTTGCAAAGATATTTCTTAGGATACACGCTTGGCTGGCTGGGTCATGCCAGAGATGCATCACTGGCAATGCAGGTTATGACAGACGTTCATTCACCAAACTTCCTTCGCGTAAACGGACCATTTATGAACGTGCCTGAATTTTACGAGGCATTTAATGTGAAGCAGGGAGATAAGATGTGGCTGGCCGATAGTTTGCGGGTAAGAATTTGGTAGGAGGCTCTATAGATAATTACTAATTACTAAAGACTAATTACTAATATAATTACTGATTCTTCAATTACTAATTTCTGCGATTTTGCCATGATTAGTAATTAATCAATTTAATAATTAATATTAGTAATTAGTCTTTAGTCTTTAGTAATTTAAAATACTGGAATCAGGAATTCCGCAACCACTAAAAGACCATTACCTTCAAATCAAAATCCGCTTCCTCATTCATCTTTGATTTTAATGGCTTCGAAAGTAGAATTTTATATTTCCCGGTGCGTATTAGAATACCTGCCCAACTATGCACGGATGTGGAAGTGATTTCATGTTCCCGGTCATCAAACAAGCGAAACGTAACAGAGGAGTCTGGGCATGCCATTTTTAACATGATTTTTTTTGCGGGAGGAAGATCAACCTTATATTCTTTTGATTGCCCCGGTGAAATGTATCCTGAAAATCCCTGTATCACATTTCCTTCATTGTTCATTCCGAATGGAACCTTCCTGTATACGGTCTGACCGTCAGAATCGGATAAAACCATTCGGCTTTCACTTAATGAATCTATCTTAATTGTGTACTGATGATTATCTGTCCAGATATTGTATTCAATTTTCAGTGAATCGGTTCCGATTAATTTCCAATTGCCACTGAATTCTGATGAAACAAAATCAACCGTGCCGTCATTTCTGAAATAAAAGCCCTGGTTGTTTAACGTGTTGCCGGAGTCCATACTCCACAAACCGCAAATAAATGTATTGATGATTTGAGTTGTATCGCTGACAGATGAAACTTCTTTGCTTTCTTCTTTAGCAGGTGAACAACAGAGAAGAGTAGAAATAATGATGAATAGTAAGGGAAGGGTTTTTATTGATTTCATATTTATGAGAATGGTCTTTTTAGTAGTCCATTCTTGCTAATGGTGTTACATTCTGTGAAACGAACTCCTTGTTCAGATATTTATAATAACCGGTCACAGCTATCATTGCCGCATTGTCGGTGCAGTATTCGAAAGGAGGAATGAAAACGTTACATTCGTCTGTTTCTCCAAGCGAAATAATTGCATTTCTTAAGCCGCTATTCGCGCTCACCCCGCCACTTATTGCAATCTCTTTTATGCCGGTCTGACTAACTGCTTTTTTTACTTTTTGTATCAGGATATGCACGATCGAACTTTGAATGGAAGCGCAAATGTCGTTCAGATTTTCAGAGATGAAATTCTCATTTTTTCGTAAATGATCGTTGATAAAATAAAGTATGGCGGTTTTCAGTCCGCTAAAACTGAAATCCAGACCTTCGATATTCGGAACAGGGAATTTAAACCGGTCAGGGTTCCCATCTTTAGCATACTTGTCAATCAATGGCCCGCCCGGATAGGGCAGTCCGAGTATTTTTGCCGACTTATCAAACGCTTCTCCCGCAGCATCGTCGCGGGTCTGACCAATTACATGCATCGACAAATAATCCTCTACCATCACAATCTGAGTATGCCCTCCCGAAACGATCAGGCACAGGAACGGAAACTTTGGGGAATCTTTGACTTCGTCCTTTTTACGGATAAAGTGAGCAAGGATATGGCCTTGCATATGATTTACCTCTATAAGCGGGACGTTTAAAGCCAGTGAAAAAGCCTTGGCAAAAGTGACTCCTACAAGCAATGCACCCATTAATCCCGGACCCCTTGTAAAAGCAATGGCTGCAATTTCGTTTTTACCTATATTTGCTTTCGTCAAGGCTTCGTCGACAACCGGTATAATCTTCTGTAAATGAGCACGTGATGCAAGTTCAGGAACCACGCCGCCGTAGTACTTGTGAATTAATGTCTGATTGGCAATAATATTCGAAAGCACAACGTTACCGCTGAGCACTGCAGCCGCAGTCTCATCGCATGATGATTCTATACCTAAAATGAATTTATCCTGCATGGTACGAATGTTGTCGAAAGGTGTTTTTTAAAATCCAAAAGTATCAAAAAAGCAGTTCGCATTTCGCTATGGACTATCGGCATTTTCGTGCTGTTGATAGCGCTTTTAATTGGTTCGCTGCAAATTGATTCCGTTCAGACTTTTTTCGCCCGACGGCTTATGGCATACATGTCAACCGAACTGAATGCTGTTGTCACTATTGATAAAGTAAGTGTCAGGCTTGTAAAAAGCGTAGTCTTAAAAGGATTTTATGTGGAGGACAGGCATGGCGATACACTTATTTACGTTAAGGATCTGGATGTATCTATTACTGACATTAGTACCAAAGATCATTTTCTAGATATCCGGAAACTAACACTGAATTCGGCTAAATTTAATCTCCATCATTATAAGGGTGAAGAACATGATAACCTGTATTTCCTGACCGATTATTTTTCGTCGAATGATACATCCTCAGGAGGAACTCCATGGAAAATAAAGGTTCGTTCGGTAAGTCTTCAAAATGCGCAATTTTTTAGTGAGAATGAAAACGACACTACCGGTGGACCGGGTGTAAATTTTGAACATCTGGGCGTCACAAATATCAATGGAGATTTTTCCGATTTTTCTACCGTTAACGATTCGATTTTTGTAAATATATCTTCTCTGAGCTTTAAAGAAAAAAGCGGATTTGTTATCAATGAGTTTTCTACCAAGGCTAAAGTCGCTTCCGATGAATTGGTTCTTAAAAAACTTAGGATTCGTTCTCCACATACAGATATATCTACTGATCTCACTTTTTATATAAATGGTTTTGGATCGTTTGACGAATTTACATCGCAGGTTCACTGGCAATCGGATTTCAAAAATTCAAAAGTTTCATTCACCGATATAGCCTACTTTGCGACTGACCTGTGGGGAATTGATAAGCATGTTTCGCTGGAAGGTAATTTTAAAGGATCTGTCAATAATTTTAAAGGGAAGAATGTTTATTTAGGTTGGGGCGAACATTCTTATTTCAAAGGAAGTGTTTCGATGAACGGACTCCCATACATTGACAATACTTACATGGATATTGCGGCAACTGAGATAATGACGGATAAGAAGGACGTAGAATGGTTTCCGGTTCCCCCGTTCGTTGATAA
>CAZAON010000352.1:0-3264 GCA_964486655.1 uncultured Flavobacteriales bacterium | reverse complement strand
TCAAATTGTAGAATTTATGTTATGCCAAAAACAAACAAGAGGTTTTGGTATTCCAAAATAGAAAATAACATTAATAGAGACAAAAGAAATTTAAGGAAATTAAAAAAATTAGGATGGAAAGTAATTGTTGTTTGGGAGTGTGAACTAAAAGATAAAAACAGTAAACTTACCCTACAACGCCTTGTTAATAAAATTGTGGCATAAGTATTTTTTAATCAAATTTGAATATTTATATTTGACAACAAATGTCAAGACAATTAAAACAAATGGAAACAGTAGGACAAATTATCAGGTCAAAAAGGGAGAGTTTGGGTTTACTGCTTAGACAAGTGGCATCCTATCTCGACATAGATCAAGCAATATTAAGCAAAATTGAAAGAAATGAGCGCAAGCCAACTAAGGATAACATCATAAAACTTGCTGAAATACTGGAGCTAGACAAAGAAGACTTGCTTGTTCAATTTATGAGTGAAAAAATTGCATATGAAATTGTAGATGAAGATTGTGCGAGTAAAGTTTTGAAGGCAGCAGAGCGAAAAATAAAATATTTGAAGTCTAATCTTGTAAAAAATTAACTATGCGGACAGGAATTATAGAAGTGGAAACAAGCGAAGTACAAGAACCGCAATTAGATATTTTATACTATCCGAAAAACTCATTAAAAACATCTAAAGATACAAAGAAAGATACATTGAATGTGCTTTCACTTTTTTCGGGATGCGGTGGTATGGACTTAGGTTTTGAAGGCGGATTCTCTGTTCTACAAGAATCAGTAAATGAAATTTTAACTCCTCATTTTATTGAAAAGAAACTCAAAAACGGTTTTGTTCAACTAAATAAAACAAAATTTAAAACCGTTTTTGCCAATGACATATTCACTGATGCGCGAAATGCTTGGGTAAATTATTTTTCAAGACGAGGGCACAATGCGGAAGATTTTTACAGAGAAAGTATTGTTGACCTTGTGAAAATGTATCGTAACGGAATAAATGTATTTCCTGAAAATATCGATGTCGTAACCGGTGGCTTCCCCTGCCAGGACTTTAGTGTTGCAGGAAAGCGAAACGGATTTAATTCACATAAAAATCATAAGGGGGAATTAATTGAAAATAAAGCAGCTTCAATTGAAACACGTGGACAGCTTTATATGTGGATGAAAGAAGTTATTGAAATAACTCAACCCAAAATATTTATTGCAGAAAACGTAAAAGGACTAGTAAACCTTGGTGACGTAAAATCAATTATTCAAAATGACTTTTCATCTGCAAACGGTAACGGGTATATTGTCCTTAACCCACAAGTTTTGCACTCTGCGGATTTTGGAGTTCCTCAATCGAGAGAAAGAATAATTTTTATTGGCATTAAAAAATCCGCATTGAAAAAATCCGCCCTAGTGGAACTGGAGAAAGAAACGGTTTCAGTGCAATATAATCCTTATCCAAATCCGACACATTCCTATACAGTTGAAGGTGAAAACTTAAAGCATTTTGTTCAACTAAAGGATGTTTTCAAACATTTGGTTGAACCTGAAAAAACGCAAGATTTATCTCAAAGATTTTACTCAAAAGCGAAATTTATGGGTAAACATTGTCAAGGACAAACAGAGGTAAAACTTTCAAGCATTTCGCCAACCATTCGTTCTGAACATCACGGAAACATTGAGTTTAGGAGACTTTCAAAAAAGAATGGCGGACAAATAGAAAATGAACTCAACAGAGGTTTAAAAGAGAGAAGGTTAACAGTTAGAGAATGTGCTTTAATTCAAACTTTCCCACCTGACTACGACTTTGTAATTGAAAACAAAAGCGGAAGGAAGGGTTCTTTTTTAGTAAGTCCTTCACAAGCATATAAAATTATTGGTAACGCAGTTCCACCACTTTTAGCTTATAATTTGGCAAATCGTATTCAAGAAGTTTGGGACGTATATTTCAAAAAATAATAATGATAGTTTCAGTAAATCCAGACCCAAACAGGAAAGATTTTGATTTATTGCTAAACGCAACAATATCAGAGCTAAATGTACAAGCTAAAAGATCTTCTAAAAAAGTATCGACTTTATTCGGCAGAAATCTTGAGCCATATGTAAAAGATTTAATGACTGATTTAGCGGTTGGAAGTCCATTTGAAAATTCAATAGAACTTATTGGTGGCCAAAAATTCCCTGATATTGTAGCAAAAAAATATTACGGAATTGAAGTAAAAACAACAACTCAAAATCATTGGAAAACAACAGGCAATAGCGTTTTGGAAAGTACTAGAGTTGATAATGTTGAAAGAATTTTTATGCTTTTTGCAAAGTTGGCAAGTCCAATAGAATTTCGTTGTCGTCCTTATGAAGAAGTTTTATCTGAAATTGTAGTTACACATTCGCCACGATATTTGATTGATATGAATTTGGAAGAAGGAAATACCATTTTCGATAGAATCAAGATGCCATATGATACCTTACGAAAAAAGGAAAATCCTATTAGACCAATTGTTGAATATTATAAAAGTAAACTAAAGCCTGGTGAAGACCTATGGTGGATTGACCAGCAAAATAGCAAGGCAAGTAATCTTGTAATACAGATTTGGAGTAATTTGAGCATGAAGGAAAAACAAGATGTAAAAAACAAAGCAATGGTCTATTTTCCTGAATTATTCAGCAATAGTAACGACAAATTCGGAAGACTAGCGATTTGGCTTGTTACTCGTGAAGGCGTTGTCTGCCCAAATATTCGTGACTTATTTACGGCTGGAGGTAAAGGACAAATATTAGTTGGTAAAAAGACTTACAAAAATATTCCCCGTATATTTTTAAATCTATTTGACAATTTAAACTTTATTATCGAAACTATTCAGCAAACTTCATCGTCGGAACTATCTGAATATTGGGGCATAAGGACAAGTGAAAAGAAAAAAATTGCCGATTGGATTGAATTAACATCAAATGAATCCAAAAAGATATCAGACGCAAAGCACTTAAATATAAAAAAAATATTGGAAGGAATAATTGCTGAATAAGTCTAACCCTTCTTAGTCATACACATTTGTAAGCCGCTCAAATCAGCGTAAAACCAGAGTTTACTAGTAAGTATTTCCGCACGACCAACACCGTCAGACAGAAAAGAACAAGCTATACGTATTGTTGCCTCAATTGGCTGTGATGTGCAATATTTAAGCTAAGCGCTACTATCAAACTTTTATTCAGGTTGTCAGTTAAGTACTCCGAAATCGCCAACCACAGCAACACACAAACTGTCGCTCGTGGGGGGCGGGCCCCCC
>CAZAON010000351.1:0-3223 GCA_964486655.1 uncultured Flavobacteriales bacterium | reverse complement strand
GATAACAAAAGAACGCATTTCTTCAACTTTGAATTCGAGCGGATCCAATGTATCAGGTGTAAAAACAATCTTTTCTGAACCGTCTTTATAAAGAACAGAGAAAACCCTGAAGGGCTTTACCTTTTTTAGCTTTTTTGAATCGGGAGTCTTATACGCTATTTCTTCATCACTAATAGTAATAGATGAAACGACGATTTTTTTTCCATTGATAAGCTGGATGGTATCCTGAGTAAATCCGGATAAACAGATTAGGGTAAATAAAATTGCCAGAAACAACTTTTGCATATTACGAAGAACGGTATTCAATTACGAATTAGGAATTATGAATTAGAGAATGAATGTCGAGTTATGAGCTATGAATTGTGAGTACTAAGTAAGGAAAATTACGATTTTCAAATCAATTCAGGTTCGAAACTTATGTCAACATACATAATTACCGTTCGGACAGCGAAGTTAGCCCGGTTTCCGGCAAAATTTGAGCAAAAGAATTCTCAATCCCATGGCTTTTTCCTGCCGATAAATATCAGTAAATGCATACCTTTGCGGCGCCAAAAACCGAGGTTAATTATGACAAAATCCGAGTTCGCTTCCCGACATATAGGTCCTGATGAAAGAGATATTACCCTAATGCTTAAAGAAATAGGGGTCAGCTCATTAGATCAGCTTATAAATGAGACTATTCCAGCCTCCATTCGCCTGAAAAGCGCGCTTAATTTACCGGCTTCCATGACTGAATACAGGTTTTTGAAAGAACTTCGAAAGGTAGCCTCAAAGAATAAAATTTTTACCTCCTATATCGGGCTCGGATACTATAACACTATTGTTCCGACAGTCATTCAGCGTAATGTATTTGAAAATCCGGGCTGGTATACGGCATACACCCCATACCAGGCCGAAATTTCGCAGGGACGTTTAGAAGCGTTGCTGAATTATCAAACCATGATTCTGGATTTTACGGGAATGGAAATTACGAATGCATCTTTACTCGATGAGGCCACGGCTGCGGGTGAAGCGATGCATGTATTTTTTGCTTCGCGTCCGAAAGAATTACAAAATGCTTCAAAGTTATTTGTTGCAAATGACTGCTTCCCGCAGACGATCGATGTACTAAAAACACGTTCGGCACCCCTGGGAATTGAACTGGTAATCGGAGATCCGTTCAAAACAAAACTTGATAACACCTTTTTCGCGGCGATTTTACAGTATCCTTCGAAAGACGGTGAAGTGCATGATTACAAAGACTGGATTACGAATGCGCATAATCAGAAGATACAGGTCGCTGTTGCATCGGATCTGATGGCGTTGGTTCTGCTAAGTTCACCCGGATCGATGGGTGCCGACATTGTATTCGGAAACTCTCAAAGATTTGGTGTACCACTCGGTTATGGCGGACCACATGCTGCATTTTTCGCCGCGAAAGAATCTTATAAAAGAGAAATGCCGGGACGAATTATCGGAGTATCGGTAGACAGTCATGGCAATCGCGCGCTGAGAATGGCATTACAAACACGCGAACAACACATTCGCAGAGATAAAGCGACTTCGAATATTTGTACTGCTCAGGTTCTATTGGCTGTCATGGCGGGAATGTATGCAGTGTATCATGGTCCGGCCGGATTAAAAAACATTGCCGGAAACATACATAACCAGGCGAAAAAGATTTCGACAGCAGCGGGCGAACTTGGCTTTAAGCAGTTGAACAAAACTTACTTCGACACATTATTGTTTACATCAGAAATTTCTGCCGAAAAGATCAGGGAACATGCTTTGAAATCTTCGGTTAATTTCCGCTACGTAAATGAAAATACATTTGCCATCAGTGTTGATGAATCAACAGGCGATGAAGAACTGGAAATCATCTTATCTATTTTATCTGCTGCTTCGAGTAAAAAGACAACATTAAAAAACAGCACAGACAACCAGGTGATAAATGGCGACCTGGCACGCAGAGAACCATTTCTCACTCATCCGGTTTTCAATACACATCATTCCGAATCAGAGATGCTCAGGTATATTACTATGCTTGAGAATAAAGATCTTTCATTGAACCATTCGATGATTGCCCTGGGAAGTTGTACAATGAAATTAAATGCAACGAGCGAAATGGTTCCGGTTAGCTGGCCTGAATGGTCTTCGATGCATCCGTTCGTACCGGTTGATCAGGCTGAGGGTTATAAGCAAATCATAACGGAACTTGAGAATTATCTCGTTACAATTACCGGTTTTGACGCAGTCTCTTTGCAGCCTAATTCAGGTGCGCAGGGAGAATATGCCGGACTGATGGTTATTCGTTCTTATCATATCAGCCGCGGAGATGTGCATCGCAACACCGTACTTATTCCGCAATCTGCACACGGAACAAATCCGGCCAGCGCCGTAATGGCGGGAATGAAAGTAGTAGTTGTAAAATGCGACGATCATGGAAACATTGACATTTCCGATCTTCGTGCAAAAGCAGAGCTGCATAAAAATGATCTTTCCTGCCTGATGGTCACCTACCCTTCCACTCACGGTGTTTTTGAAGAGGGCATTAAAGAAGTGACAAAGATTATTCACGATAACGGCGGACAGGTTTATATGGACGGGGCGAATATGAATGCTCAGGTCGGATTAACAAATCCGGCCACGATCGGCGCCGATGTCTGTCATTTAAATTTACATAAGACATTCGCGATTCCGCATGGTGGTGGCGGACCCGGCATGGGGCCAATCGGTGTTGCTAAACATCTGGCACCCTTTCTTCCATCGCATGCTGTTATTAAAACCGGAGGAAATACTACAGCTGTTTCGGCGGCTCCATGGGGAAGCGCAAGCATACTTTTGATTTCCTATGCTTATATAAAAATGCTCGGTGCAACGGGGGTTAAAGATTCTACAGTTGCGGCGATTCTGAACGCGAATTATATCAAAGCGAGACTGGAAGATCACTACCAGATTCTTTATGCGGGTACAAATAACAGAGTGGCGCATGAGATGATTATTGATTGCAGGCCGTTTAAATTATCGGCCGGAATTGAAGTTGAAGATATTGCGAAGCGATTGATGGATTTTGGTTTTCATGCTCCTACGATGTCGTTTCCTGTTGCCGGAACAATAATGATTGAACCGACCGAAAGTGAGCCTAAAGAAGAACTCGATCGTTTCTGCGAAGCAATGATTCAGATCCGCAAAGAGATCGAAGAGATTGAAAAAGGACAGTCCGACAAAAAGGACAATGTCCTGA
>CAZAON010000350.1:0-1941 GCA_964486655.1 uncultured Flavobacteriales bacterium | reverse complement strand
GAAGGATTTTTAAGAAGCAACCGTTCGCTTACACAAACTGCGGGAAGAGCAGCCAGAAATGTGAATGGCAGGGTTATTTTCTATGCGGATAAAATTACAGACAGCATGAAAATGACGATTGAGCAGACTAATCGCCGCAGGGAAAAGCAGATGAAGTATAATGAAGAGCATGGAATAACGCCTAAACAAATTGAACGATCGACGGAGAGTATAATGAATCAGACGAAAGTTGCGGATAAATTATTGGCTGAACCGAAAGCGTATGTGGAAAATGAATCAATGAGTCTGGCTGCGGATCCCGTTGTACAATATATGGGACAGGAAGAGCTAAAAAAGCTTATTTCACAAACGAAAAAGTCTATGGAACGGGCTGCGAAGGAACTTGATTTTATTGAGGCGGCGAGGTTAAGGGATGAGATGTTTGCGTTGGAGAAGATGGTTAAAAAGTGATATTAAAAATTAGAAAATTACGATTATAAAAAAATAACAAACCATGAAAGAGATTACAGTACAGGAATTAAAACAAAAGATCGATAACAAAGAGGATTTTCAACTGATTGATGTTCGCGAGCCGCATGAATTTGATATGGGAAATCTTGCCGGCGAATTAATTCCGATGGGAACAATTATTGACCAGCCCGAGAAAATTTCAAAAGACAAACCTGTAATTATTCATTGCCGTTCGGGCGCGCGCAGTGCTGCAGTTGTGAATGAGTTGGAAAAGAGATATGGTTTTACAAATTTATATAATTTGAAGGGTGGGATTATTGCTTATAGTCGGGAGGTTGATCCGTCGATTGGGATTTAAGTTTGTTTACGAGATTTTTTTGCCTCCAAGGCAGAAGGGTTAAACAAGAAATATTACTATGATAATTCTTTTAGCCACGGATTTCAAAAATTGCGCGGATTAAATAAATCCCCTCTGTTATTCTCTGTTAATTCCGTTTCTCCGTTGTAATTTTTTTTGCCACCAAGGCACCAAGACACCAAGAGACACCAAGAAAAAAGTAAACCTTTTCCAGTAAACCTGGACCTAGCTCTTTATGAATTTGATATGCTGCATTATCAATTGCTTTTCCTAATGAAAACATTCATCATATACATTTTTTCTTGGTGCCTCTTGGTGGCAAAAAACCTTTTTCATAAATTAGAAATACAAAGCATGAAACACCGGCTTCCTTCCACTCGCCCACTCTATCGCAGGCGCAGGAAGATGAATAAAATTAATTGTCTTAAAAACTGCACTTAAAACTTTACTCTTTGTCTGTATCCTTGCCAGATCAAAATCAATTGAAAAATAATATTGCCTGTATCGCTCGAATGTTTTTCCATCAGGCAATTCAAGATTAGCATCGCCACCCGTCATACCTTCCGCGCCATATCCGAAGCCCAGGCTTAACCAGCGCGGTAACTTAGAATTTTTCAGGAAAGAACGCGGATTAATTGTCACCCATTGCGTGAGTCCGTTATAATCCTTGAGCATATTCTCAGGCAGATTCCCGCCTAATAGATCAGGATTATATTGCGAATAGTCAGTCTGATGAAACGAGTATTTCAAAACTATTCGTTGTTCATGCCAGGCTAACTGCTGACCCATAAATGTTCCGGCACCTGTTATATTGGCGACCATGTCACCGCCACTGAAACCCCACTCCGAACTAAAGCCGTCAAATACTTCAATGGTTGTCAGAAAGAGTAAACTGATTCCTGTACCGGTCCAGGATGCTTTTCTTTCATCCATACCGGTCCATTGATAGGATCTCGTTAACGCTTTAGAAAATGTGTATGCATTCCAGCAATGTGCAAATTTATCTACCTGTTCCCATTCTCCATTGTCATTAAAGTAATGAAAGGCTGATTGCTTGTAATCACTGTACCATTGGGAGTAAAGCCAGACCATGCTGATTCCATACAGTCCGCCGACTGTGTAATTCAGCAGGT
>CAZAON010000349.1:0-3838 GCA_964486655.1 uncultured Flavobacteriales bacterium | reverse complement strand
TATAGCAACATTAATTACCTTATTCCAATTCATACCATCCCACCGGGCAATATTCGAACACAGCGTATCATCCACTTTATCAAAATAACCACTAACATACAGTTCATTATTATATTGTTGAGACGAATAAATTCTCAGGTAATTAATGTTGCTATACCATGAACCCATAATCGCCCAATTTATATATCCCACTTGAATAAACTTTGTCCGCTACTTCCTGTCGTTCCAACATACAATTCATTATTAAATGCCTCAATACAGTTAGGTGTAGAATATATTGCACTCCCTACTGCTGACCAGGTTTGAGAATACATCGATGGAGACGAAATGCAGCTAAAAATAATTAGTATAAATATTTTTTTCATGATAAATAAATAAATCTGATGTTTGAAATTAAAGAAAGATAATAAATCTTTAATCCGTATACAACATTTAACGACAAGATTGAATAAGGCGACTTATTATTTTTTGAATGTGACTACAATCAGTTAAAAACAACCATTCCTGCGTCAACATTTCTACCGGTATTTTTTTCCAACTACCAGATATACAAGCCTGATTAAAATCATCAATCAATTCACGCTGAAAGCTGGAGTGATGGAGTTTATTTCCTGCGAATTGAAAATGCAGTTGGTGTGGTTGTTAAGAAATTAATTAAAAAGAGCTATCAATAAATAACTAATTTCCTGCTACCAACAGTTTCGCCATTTGACCGAAACAAAGTACATATATAAATTCCGGGTTTTTCATAAAAATCAAATGCGAATACGTCTTTTAAATTGTTTATCATTTTTATCTCTTTTCCAAGAAGATCAGAGATAATTAATTTATCACCTCCCGTTTGCTGCCTGACTTCAATTTCATGATTAGCATATTTTACATCGAATTGTACATTGGATGAAATCGGGGGAACTGAAGTCGTTATCGAACCATTGAAATCAATTTTGGTCATCCAGGGAATATCGTTTGAACTTAGATCTTTTGTAGTACCGCTGATGATGAATCCATCGGACACTTCCTGCATAAACAGAGGTGTTACTCCATTTATCCCATCGAACTCAATGTACCAATTTTGAATTGTACCGGATCCTAAACGCAAAGCATAACCCTTTCCATTATATAATTTTCCAGTACACAAATATCCACCTGCTGAAACATCTATTGAATTCAACAAATCACCATAGTCATAACACATATTTGTATAAGTCAAATTGCCGTTCTGGTCGAAGTAAAAAAGCGAATAATACCAATCCCACCAACCGGAAACAATTGTACTTAAATATGGACTGGAAAAGACCAAATCCGGGCGATGTGTATGCGGGTTACCAATAGTATCTATCAGTGTTGTGCTCCACAATTGAGAAAAAGCTGAATCGTAAGCATTAATTACAAATGGAGGTATCCCGATCGGATTCCACATGGTTGCAGCAGTTACGATATGGTCTTGAGCAACGATATTATACGTAAAATCATTACCATAAGCTTGAAGAGATCCACAAGCTAAACCTGTAGAATCATATTTAATTAATCCATGCGGCGAAATATTCTGGTCATCCCTTGAAATCATAAAAACATATTTCCCCTTGCCGTCAATTTTCAAATCAGAAGCGAAAAACTGAGAATTAGCAGTTGATATAATTGGCATACGTGTCCACAGGGTATCTCCCATTGAATCCAGCATTGCAAAATTCAAATTCTTCAATCCATTACTTATCTTATATCCACCTGTGATCCAGTTGCCATTTCCAAGAATTTCAAAAAGATATGTATGGAGATCATTAGTCTTCGACCATATCAGATTCTGCAGGCTGTCGTATTTTGCAATGGTTGAATCTTCCGGGAATGCAACAATAATATTACCGGAAGCATCTTCTCTCGCACAGGCTGTACCGTGTTGGTTATAAAAGATTCTTTCATAGAAATTCTGAGCTATAGCTGCATGATTTATTGAAATCAAAAATACGACGATTAGATATTTCATAAAATTGTTCTTTTGAACAAAATAACAATTTTATTATATCCTGCAACAGCTTTTTATGTAAATGGAATTAATGGTTCAGGCGGCATTTTCCAGCCGCTAACTATATGAATCACTGATGCTGTGTACCTCCCCACCGCGAGAGAACATAAAAATTTGCCGATATTCATCCATGTTGCAGAATACTACGCTTGATTTTTTGTTGTTAACAGACGTTAGATGGTTTTCCACCGAGGATGGCGTTAGGGAGATTGTAACCATAAGGAAGCAATTCCATTATTAAAAACTAAAAAGGGTAGAGAAAGGATTGCAAGGGGCAAATTGCCCTGCGCCTGCTCCGAGGAATCTTATCATTATGAAACGTCATTCAATATACCATTTAGATTGATTTGGCAGAACTTCCTTACTTAAATTTAAACTATACTTTGTAAGTGGATGAAGGGTTTTATAGATTTTAGAAACAGTTATATCCTTTCTGTAGTGCTCCAATATCGCTCCTAATAAAGCACGTGTAGATGAGTTATAGTTTAATGCAAGTTGAACTAATCTTTTCAGCTTTAAAGAAGATGTATAGTTTATTTTTTTGATGATTGCATTTAAAACTTCGTTAGGATTGCTATCAGGAATTTTCTTAATGTCTTTAATTGCATCTAATAGTTGAAGCAACGGAATATCCCTTTCTTCAAATTCAAAATCCTTTCGCAAAAACTTAATTCTGTAACCACTGACTTCTCTTGCAGGTTGAGGATTTATAGATGCAATTGTAATTGTATTAGACATTTGAGTTGTAAAACCCAATTGATTGTAAATAGAAATGCCGGTTGCATATCCTGTGATTTTATCTCCTTTTCTTGTAAGCGCTTTTACAATCTCGCTTACATCTGGTCTCAAATTTCCAAATGATGTTTTACGAGGTTTGCAATACTTTCCTTTTTCAACTCTTACAATTTCACCTTTTCTTACTAAGCGACTTAAAGATTGAGCCAAAGCAAATTCATTCTCTTTTGGCAAATTGAAATCAGAATAGGTAAAGATGCTACCCGGCATGTAGCCGGAAATAATGCTTTTGATCCTGGAAGAGATACTGGTATTCATCTGTCTTTTGTTAATACTAAGCTTATTAAACGTAAAGATAGGGATAATGTTAGAAAATGTCAAGTTTTTAATAGTATTAACCTGACATACTTACATATAACATACTATATAATTACTTGAATATCAATACTTAATCATCCAAAAGGGTCAAAAACGCGAAAACCCCCAATCTGAGTATTGATTGGCGGTCTCGCTTAGATCCCGAGCGAACTTTGCATAGAATTATTATTGGCTGCAATGCTTGCAGTTGCAAAGAGAGATTTTCAATAACGAAACCTGAGCGAAAAACTTTAAGAGAAATATCACTCCTACTCAAAGTTTCTGACAACCTTATGGCTGTCATTCAACATTTCCGGAACGAAAATTCCTAACTTAACATCCTGTCTTAAATTAAGGATACATTATACTCTTCTAAAATATCCTTTTTGAAAATAAGTTATAGGGTGTTCGAGCGGTGATTATGCAAATGCCAACTGCTTTATTTGATATAGGAATTGTAAAATCCTGGTAACCACGTTCCAGTTTCCCTGAATGATGATAAAGTAATTTTCCGAAGCTGTCATATAAATCCAATTCAAAATCATCCTGACCTGAAGAAAGGATGTTCACCACTATCTGGTCGTTTGATAAATGATATGCTTTCATTTCAAATTCACTACTAATGTTGTCGAAGTGAATTGAAACAGGCTTGAAGTAGACGACCATGCCGTCAAGATCGGTTTCTCTTAAGCGATAAAAGCTAAGTCCGGCCAGTGGATTAGAATC
>CAZAON010000348.1:0-1723 GCA_964486655.1 uncultured Flavobacteriales bacterium | reverse complement strand
GAGTACAAAATTGAACGAAGGCAAGACACCACAGTTCGCCGCTTGCTTTGCCGTCAACGGCTTTTTGAAAAAGTTCAATAACCTGTCCTTTGTTTTCTCCTCCTAACTCTTTAATACCAACCCAACGTGAGGCTTCAAACACGAGCATTCTTTTTTTTAAGTCCGTCATACTTCCCCCTCTGAGATGATTTCCTTAATCTTATCAAACCTGAAACCATTTTTTTTAACAAGTCGCAATGTGCCTGGACCGTATTTTGACCACAATCTTACTTTAATTTGGAATACGGCTGTGGTGTGGCCCTTTACATCTATCCAAACTTTCTTTCCGTTTTCCTCAATTAAGAAGTCGGGTTTTATTAAAATTCTGGCTTCGGTCAAGTAAACCTTTGGCTGTAATTCAATTATGTTTATTTCACCTGCTTTTTGCAAAAACAATAATTCATTATAAAAACAAGCCTCGGCTCTGCTGTCAAACGTAATGCCGTCAACTTTAGTTTTGATTGCACGGTATTTAGATTTACGTGAGCCAAAGCGTGAAGTAATCATGTGTATTGTTTTTGAATTGAGTTAAAGGCCACTAAGATTTCTGGGTCATCGATGAAATCAAGTAAAGCTTTGTCAGCTGCCATGTGTGAATAGCCGAGTGCTCTGTTTTCGCTGATTTGTTTTAGAGTTTGAATGAGGGCTTGTTTTTTGTTTTCGTAATCTTTGTGTGCGTAACTAACGCCTCTTTCGAAACCTTGCTGCCAGCCCGTACAAGTTTGTTTACATGGGTGATCAAGTTGTGCTGACATCTTTTACCTCTTTAAGTTTTCTAATTCCTGCCCCTAAAACTAATTTCCAACCTGTCGATGTTAGGCCTGCCGCTGCATAAGAACCGTTGCCTGCGTGACCGACTACATAGCTTTGATCACGAGTGACGAACAAAGGTTCAAGCCACATTTCAGAAGACCAGAGTGAGTGTCTGTAGCGTTGACCGTTTCCGAAGCCGTGTAATTTTAAAAGTTCATAGAGATTCATTTCAACCCCGCTTTGTAAGCTTCGATGGTCGCCTTTGCTTTCGTATTCCAATCTGTTTCAATTCTATAGTCATCCATATCTGAACATTCTTTATTAATTAATTCCAACGCCTCAACCAACACCTGAGCCCTTTGTTTCATTTCGGCCACACCAGCGTCGAAGCCCCTTTTAAAATCATAAATAATGCCGTCTCTCGCATTTATTTCTTCCTCTTCTAAATCAGAATTTAATTCAAAATAAGTTTCAGCATGATTATCTGCCAACTCATCTCGAATCTCTGAAAGTTTTTTGTGGGTCATTCGAATGTCCCTATGTATTCTTTACTCATGATTTTAGTTAATCTTTCCCATGCATTTTTTAATTCTGTAGTAAGTGGACTGGTAAAAACTTTCTTTGCTAAATGGGCTCGGGCGGTCATTTCATCTTTATGCAAATGATACATGTAACTTTCGTGTAAGATGCTTTCTAATTTTTGTAAATCAGATAAATCTACTTCAAGTTTCACGCTTCTCTCCTCCAAAGGTTTAGTAATAAAATTAAATGCGCGTAGGTGATCATTTGTTTTCCTCATGAAGGGTTAATAGTGTTGCTTCTAGCTTTTCCGGTTTAGCAAATGCTACTATTTTGCAAGTACCAACGATTTCGTGGGTGGTTTTTATTATTTTATCATCATCATGGAAATAACGAACGTTGTTCGGAATTT
>CAZAON010000347.1:0-2140 GCA_964486655.1 uncultured Flavobacteriales bacterium | reverse complement strand
TTCACGAATGCAAACTGAATTCGAAGAGAAAGGTCATTGTTATTTTGCAGTAGATAAATTGGAAGATGGAGAGTTTATAGGATTCATCGGGTTGCATGAACAGACATTTGAATCTGACTTTACTCCATGTATAGACATCGGCTGGAGACTTAGCAGAGATACATGGAATAAAGGATATGCAACCGAAGGCGCATTACGGTGCCTGGAATATGCGTTTGAACATTTACAAATTGATACCGTTTATTCCATTACACCAAAAGTGAATATCAAATCGGAGCATATCATGCGAAAAATTGGCATGACCAGGGTAAAGAATTTCATTTTCCCGTTATTGGCAGATGATGAGAGATTACGGGAATGTGCTTTGTATGTTATTAAAAAATCAAGGACACTTTATTAGGAAAGGATATATTATCATCGCATTTCACAAACAAGCTATTCTCTGTCTTATTCAATTTTAAATTTCGTTAAAACTAAATTTCAGTACTGGATCTATTACGAAATTTCCAAGATTCATAATTATTTTCTCAACTATTGTATATTTGTATTAACCAACATTCAATCCACTTCCGAAATTTTATGAAAACAATTGCAATAATCGGTGCCGGATTTTCGGGAACTATGACTGCAGTTCAACTGCTCAGGAATGCAACCGGACCGCTTACCATTTTCTTAATTGACGGAAGGGAAACATTTACCAAAGGAATTGCTTATACTCCCTACAGTCAAACGCATTTGCTTAATGTTCCGGCCGGGAAAATGAGTGCATTTGCAACTGAACCGGATCATTTTTTAAACTGGGTTTCTAAATACGACGACTATATTGACATAGATAAAGAAATACTTTCCAAATCGTTTATACCAAGGTTTATTTACGGAAAATATCTGGATCATATTTGGAAGGAAGCATTAACAAAATCTGATCATAACAGAACGGTAAATATTATTCATGCCTCTGTACTTGATCTCGAAATTAATTCCGGCAAGCATGTGCTGACATTAAGTAACGGAAAGACTATACAGGCCGATGTCTGTGTAATTGCAACCGGAAATCATCTGCCGAGAAATCCGCAAGTCAAAAACATTGATTTTTTTTCCTCGCATAAATATTTTCAAAATCCCTGGGATGGCAGTTCGGTGAAGGGTGTAGATGGCAATCTGCCTGTGTTAATTATAGGGAACGGACTAACCATGGTAGATACCGTAACCGGACTTCTGGAAAACGGTTTTAGCAATAATATTCATTCGATTTCTCCAAACGGATTTAATATACTTCCTCACAGGTTCATTGGAACGAAGTACACTGCATTGGTTGATGAATTGAAAGACGATGCCACGTTATACGATATTGTCAGGCTATTTAATAAGCATATAAAGATTGTCAGGCAATTCGGATTATCGGCCGAACCTATAATAGATTCGATTCGTCCTTTTACTCAGGGTATCTGGCAGAAGTTAACGATACAGGAGAAACGGACCTTCATGTCGCGGTTCAGACATCTTTGGGGAGTGGCAAGACATCGCATTCCAACTCATATTCATGATAAAATTCAGCAGCTAAGAATAGAAAGTAAGTTGCGCATCCATGCAGGAACTTTACTTGATTTTACAGAGGAAGACAACGGTGTTTCAGTTACTTTCTACAATAAACGAAAACAACAAAATGAAACCTTTATTGTTTCGAGGGTAATCAATTGCACAGGACCGGAAACGGATCTTAAACGGGTATCAAATCCGTTTTTAAATAATTTATTACGGAAAGGATTTATTTCCCAGGATGAATTAAAGCTGGGCATTAATGCTGATCCGCTTACCTATAATGTAATTAATAAAGACGGCGAAAAACATAACAACCTTTTTGTAATTGGTACTAATCTCAGAGGTGTTTTATGGGAGTCGACTGCTGTAAATGAGTTGAGATCGCAGGCTCAAAGTCTGGCTGAACAATTAATCAAGACTGTAAGGCATGAAACTTCTTTGGAAAGGAGTTAAGCCTGGGTTGCTATAGGAAAACAGATGAGTAATGCTAATTGAATCTTAATCTATTTTATTTAAATAATGTTTTGCTTGTACTTTTGTGAATAAACTTGAAAAATTTGATTTTCTATATGATTTTCAATTATTAAAAAATAATTTTTGA
>CAZAON010000346.1:0-3023 GCA_964486655.1 uncultured Flavobacteriales bacterium | reverse complement strand
CCATAATTCCAAGATTCCAGATTCTAAATTCCAGATTCAAGGTTCCAGGTTACCTTGTACTTACATTGAGCTTTACACTTTCACCTACACATTGACTTATTACCATCTAATTACATTCTTCTCTCCCTTCCCAACCAGCAGGCTCCAACCCGCAACCCGAAACCCGCAACGAATTCATCTCTCCCTCCACAACCAGCAGGCTCCAACCCGAAACGTTTTCTTCTCTCCCTTCCCAACCAGCAGGCCCCAACCAGCAGGCTCCAACCCGAAACCCGTAACCCGAAACCCATTCTTCTCTCCCTCCACAACCAGCAGGCCCCAACCCGAAACCCGTAACCCGAAACCTGGAATCTGGAATGCAGGAACTGCCGACCTCCCTAGTAACCCATCACCCTAAACTCCCCATTACTCCACAATTCCTTAAACTCTGATTTGTACTCATTCAGAAAATCATCCAGCTTTTTATCATGGGCCTGACTGTTTTTATTTGTACACTGAACAATTACAATTGGCATTTTACGAACGTCATCGAACGTAGATTTAAAATCCAGTGTAACTAACGGGTACAAAGAAGGATGTCCTGAATATAACGACATTGCCCGGGCACGTGAAAAAATTACTGGTACTTCGGCAGAGATCGTTTTTAAATAATCAAACATTTCAACCGCTTCCTTTTTCTGTGGTCCGTCTTCAATAGTATGCTGATTTTTTATTGTGTTAAAGACATTCGGAATATATGCTAAAAGACAAAGGCCAAGCACTGCGGGAGTAATTGTATGATGTTTCTTGCCAAACCAGTAGAATAACCAAGAGAGGAAATAGTAAAAATAGAAAATCAGTAATGGCAGAACAGGAATCAAAAGTCTGTATCCGCCGCTGGAATAGGGGTAGAAAATAATGAGGATTAAGTATAATGGAAAAAAGTATTCAGCAATCGTTCTGAATTTAAGGAATCGGATCAGCCAACCTGTAAAAGCTGTCATGAGCCAGAAGCCAGAAATGGAAACGGACCAGAATGGAAAAAAGTTCCTTAATACATCATAGTAATAGTCGAAGTTTATGGCTGAATGAAGCGAATTTGATTTTAATGCATTTGAATAGAATCCGAAAAGCTTTGTCGTATCAATTGGAAAAATAAGACTGTTCAGTCCGAAAAATACAAGAGCCGTTATCGCAGTCGTAAGCAGAAGATAAAGAGGAGACTTCCCTTCTTTTTTACGAGTCAACTTATTTATTTCTGACAGTATGAATGCTGCAATAGCTATCAACCCTATCAGCCTTATCGAAATAAGGAATCCGAATAAAAGTCCTGATAAAAGCCAGGAATTCTTTCGCTCATAATATTTACTCAATGGCCAATATATCGAGAGCATTAAAAGACAGGTAAAGGGTATTTCGGAAAGTATTTGCTTTTTCAAATCCAGAATTGTCGGATTATAACAAAACAACATTGCAATTAGAAATGCTATGATTGCATTTTCATTACGATTAAAAAAAGCAAAGCAGGTGAGGCCGGTAATAACAAGCAAAACTGAAATGAGAATCATGTAAGGAGACAAATGCATTCCATATATCGCATAAACGGGAGCAAGTATCAATGGTAATCCGACCGGATATGCCTGAATTGCATAGGGGGCTCTTCCTACGAAAAAAATTAAACCGTTATCTGTTTGTGGTTTATTTTCGACAATATTTTTCGACTGAATTAAATATTGTGCGAAATCGTCTCCCCAGTCATGTGTGTCTTTCACATTTATGAAAAGCAATGGCAATAAAAGGACTATCAATAAATTCCGCCAGATCTTCGTCTTGTTAATCATTCAAAATGTTTTAATGTTCAGCTTCGGTCAACTGATCGTAATCAATTCCCTGTTTCTTTAATTCTGACTTGGCACGAATTGCATACCATGCCATGTATGCGAAACATGCAACTCCGGTAAGGTAGCTCCATTGAATTCCCAATAGATTATCTGACGCCAGCACTCCCTGCAGTAAGCTGATAATTCCGCCACCCATTATCATCATGATCAGCAAACCGGAACCTTCTCCGGTGTGCTTTCCCAGACCGGCAATAGCAAGCGTAAATATGCATGGCCAAAGAGTGCTGCAGAATAATCCTACGCTGATAAATGCATATACACTGACTAATCCGTCGGTCATCATTCCGGTGAACAGAGCAATTATTCCCATCACCGAAAAAATTAATAACTGCCGGGCCGGATTACCTTTACTGATGAGGTTTGCAACGATCAGAGCAACGATTACAAATGTGTAATTATAAAATGGTTCAAGATTATGTCCGGCTATGTAATTCACCAATAGAAAGAATCCGAATGCAAGAAATGGCATTACAATATTCATTATTGACTTCGCGGATTTGGAAATGGACAGGATGTCAACAGACGATGTCCATCTGCCTATCATCAGACTGGCCCAGAATAAACTTACATATGGTGCCACCTGTTCCGTTGATGTTCCCAGATGCTGGCGCATAAATTCAGGCAGGTTACTTGCTGTCGAAACTTCCACTCCAACGTAAACAAAGATTCCTATCATTCCCAGCCATAATTGCGGGTAGTTGAAAACGCTTTTCCTGTCCTTTACTACCGAATCTTTTTTATCGTCGGAACTTTTATTTTCAATTTTATCGGGAATAGGGGAGAGCTTAAAGATAACTGCCACAACTAAAAATGCCGCACCAAGTATCAGATACGGAACTTTAACTCCTTGTATATCGGCTATAGTATGTGCTCCGATACTTCCGAAGATTGCAAGGCTTACCACAAGCGGACCGATCGTTGTTCCTATATTATTTATTCCTCCTGCAAGGCTTAATCTTTGTGAGCCCTTCTTCGGATCTCCCATAACAATGGCTAAAGGGTTGGCCGCTGTTTGCTGTAATGAAAAACCCAGTCCGACTATAAAGAGTCCGGAAATCATCAACGCGAATGAAGCTGTCTCTGCAGCCGGATAAAACAGCAATGTTCCTAGAGCGGATATGCATAACCCAATTGCTATTACAT
>CAZAON010000345.1:0-20528 GCA_964486655.1 uncultured Flavobacteriales bacterium | reverse complement strand
CATTCAATATTTCCGCTAGTATCAAATTTCCGTACAAATGCATCCGCATTCCAATAAGACTTATCAGGATCACCAGAAGAATAATTAATGAAATCACAAGTCCAATTTACATCTCCGCCATGAGCGCTTGAATAATCGAATATAACTTTTGAAGTAACAATGGCGAATCCATCATCGTTAGTATTAGTTATTCCGATTTTTAAATCGTAGGAATGTACAAGTTCATCTGCACCCGTTCCATCAGAAATTGGATATTGAGTAATATAATTTCCGTTAGTTTTTGAAAATTTAAATACAGCAGCTTCTCCCTCAGTGTCCTCGCCACCATAAAAACAAAACGAACAATTGTATATAATTGGAACTAATATATCGCCGTTGGCATGAAAACATAAATCTGTTCCTATTGCTCTGTTACTGCCCGAAGAAGAGATTGACTGATAATCTGTTTCCCAAGTTGTTGTTACTCCATTTAAGGCTTCCGTATAGACTAATTGGAAAATTAAGTCGTTTAAGGGTGAATTAGGGACTTCTTCAAATCCAGTAACAGCAAGATACTCAACATTTGAAATTACCTGTTTTTCAATAGCATGGAATTCCCGGTGAATCGAGTTTGAAGTCAACGCAGGGTCAAATCCTTCAATCCAATTAAATTCACCGTCATCACCATCAATGTCTAACATGAAGCCTTTATTGAATCCCTGAGAAGTTATTGTAGACCTGCCTACAACTCGAATTTTTGACTCATTTGCAACATCATATTCGACTAAATCCCATGCAATTCCTCTTTCTTCGGAAGTATTTGTCAAAGATCCTGTAGGGATTATTCCAAAAATATAGTTCCAAATTACATCGCCAGAGGGGTCAATTTTTACTACGCTTATTTTGCTGAAATTTGTTGAACAAGCGATACAAGCACTACCCATGTAGTTTGTACTACAACCTCCCTGACCGGGATTATAATAAATAGGAGTGCCTGTATTAAACTCTCTGGTACTTGATGTAGTACCAACTGCAATATAATTACCATCACTTGTCTGAATCACTCGGCTCAGCCAACCATCATTATACGTTTTATACCAGAGAAGATTTCCATGTTCATCGTATCTGCCAATTGTTTGCAGGGAAGTTCTTGTGTAGATGCCTTGTGACCATAACTCTTCATATGACGGGAAATCTAGATCATCGTTACACGATAATACTTGAGAAAAAGATCCGGATGACAGGCATCCTCCATTAATTTCTGAAAACTCAGTATTTGTTATTGCACTATACCCGCAGGTTATGAAACCATTAAAATTTTCAGGTGAAACTTCTCCCTCATCATAACTATTTTTATGATCGTACCACCAATCTTCTGAGACTTCATCAATAATATATCCATCTTGGTAAGAAAGGAAAGTTGGAAGCTCACTAAGTCTGTCAGATTTTTTCCAACTAATGCCAGGGGGGTGAACTTGAGCCATTGTTAAAATTGAATAAAATAATATAATGGAAGTACAAATACAGAGAGTTTTCATATTATAGATTTTTAAATGGTTATATCAAATGTAAAAATATAATTTAACCGACAATTAAAAGTTAAAAAATTTAACTGTGAGTAAATAAATAGATTCAGGAGAATAATAGAAAAAAGACGCAATTGAGCGATTACAAAGCAGGCAAAGTCAAAAAAAAGTACTACTTCAAATAACCATCTTTTTCAATCCAGTTAAAAGACTTAAAATAGATTCCTTCTGAATGACAGGTGGGCTGTTGTCACTGGTGTGGATGAAAAATTTTCCTGATGCGAAATAATTCAAAACATATGCGTATCAGGCAAAATTTTTCATCGACATATAATAACCCTTTACACTGACATTCAGAAGGACTCTATTTTAAGTAACCATGACGGGAAGACTTTAACTATTTTCCTGCTACAACAATTTTTTTATAATAATAAGTATCGTCAATGGTCTGAATTTTCAGTTGATAAATTCCATTTACAGCTTCGAAATGACAGACCATTCGCGAAGGAATTAAGTAGGAAGTTATTTTTACCGACTTTCCTTCTGCGTCAAACATTTCAACTGATTGAACCATGTTTGTTGAACTTATATGAAAATAGTCCTTGGCGGGTGAGGGATAAACGGTAACCGCATTTTCATTCGATATACTATTTACTTTAGACGGAATAATCGGCAGCAATCCTTTACGAAACTTTACGGTGCCTGAATTATTATCCTGCCATACGACGTATACTGCATCTTCAGTCATTGTTATATCGCAGTTGTCAATTACACCTGAGGCCACGGTATCGTACGCTTGTCCCGGGCGAATAGAGGTAATATCGTCCGAATAAAATAGGGCTACTTCGTCGGTTCCGTTTACTGACTGCCTGCAAACAATTCCTACTTTGTTTCCGGCTCTCGAAATACGCGGAAAATTCTGATTTGATAATCCGGGAACAAATCCGGTCAACGGTTCATCCAAACCTGAATTCATCTGGCTCAATGATGCTGCATTCAGATAACAACGGGAATCGCCCGAAAAGCCACTCATAAAAATTGTGTAAAGTGAATCACCGATAATCACCCCGTCTGGTCCGCTCGACGGACAAGCATTGATAATCCAGTTTGTGTGATCAACTGAGATGCCATTCGGAAACGACTGGCAATTATCCGTTGATACCCCTGCCCACATTGTTCTGAAATTATTCAAATTATCCCGGTAAAGCATAACGGCAGTATTGCCCAAGGTGACTATTGAAGCCGGACAGCAATCGCAAACATCACCACCGGAGTATTGGCTTGCAAGAACAGGGTTCAAAAAACTATTCCCGTAGTCATTCGACTTTAAAACAACATAAGATGCATCAGTAAAACCGGGTTGGAAATTCATGTACCCAATAACCGGATTACCTGAACTGTCTGTTGCAACTGTTGGAAACCTGGAAATGCTATCAATCAAGTTATCAATTTTAACCGGCGTATCAAAAGACATTCCGGCGTCAAATGATTTTGCAAGATACATGTGACCGGTATCTTCAGGAGTAACTTTCATAACGATATAGACAGTGTCTCCGAAAGATGCAATATCCGGTCCGGCCCAGCCGGCTGCAAAAATCGGTATACTACTCGGGTTGATTAGTATCGGTGAGGTAAAGGAAGCTGTAACACTATCCCATCTGGAAAAATGCAACTGTTTGCTGCTTGTTTTTCCCCATATCAGCATCGGATTACCACTGCGGTCGGTAACTATCCTCGGATGCAAATTGCTGAATGAACTTGCAGCAACATCAATAGAAGGATCCCATGTGATGCCATTTTGAGCGAATGCTGTTAAATTAATTGAAGAAAGTACAAGAAGTAGAATTATTCTCATTTCTCAAAGTTAAAAATAAACAGAAGATGTCGGATTCATTTGCAGAAACATGGAAATTTTTATTCGTTTTTTAAGAGCTTATTAGTTTTAATTATTAATCTGACAATGATCAGTATTACTAATTCTTTCTTTGTGCAGTCCGGACATCACTAATTTAACTACTTTTGAAGTACTAAACTCATACACAAATGTCAAGTTCACCATCACTAATTATACTGCTTGTCGTCGCAGTAACCATTTTCCTCAGCGTTGTAACAGTACAACAGGGTTATATAGCAGTTGTAACCATTTTCGGTAAATACAGGAGAATAATGACGCCCGGACTTAATTTCAAGATTCCGTTTATTGAAGTCATCTATCGTCGAATTTCGATACAGAACAAATCGGTTGAGCTGGAATTCCAGGCGATCACGATTGATCAGGCGAATGTTTATTTCAAAGCGATGTTGCTTTATTCCGTAATCAATTCGAGCGAGCAAAGTATTGTGAATGTCGCTTTCAAATTTGTCGATGAAAGGAATTTCATGCAGGCGTTGATTCGTACGATCGAAGGTTCCATCAGAGGTTATGTGGCAACAAAACGCCAGGCCGATGTATTGGGTTTGCGAAAGGATATAACGGAGCACGTAAAAGAACAGATCGACAGAACATTGGAAGAGTGGGGGTATCACCTGCAGGATCTGCAGCTGAATGATATCACATTTGACGAGGTGATCATGAAGTCAATGAGCCAGGTCGTTGCATCGAATAATTTAAAAGCAGCTGCTGAGAACGAAGGTCAGGCATTATTAATTACGAAAACGAAAGCTGCGGAGGCAGAAGGAAATGCGATTAAAATTTCAGCAGGAGCAGAGCGTGAAGCCGCTCAAATGCGTGGTCAGGGTGTGGCCTTGTTCAGACAGGAAGTTGCAAAGGGAATGACAGAAGCTGCCATGGAATTAAAAACGGCAAACCTGGATACGTCGGTGATTTTATTCAGTATGTGGACAGAAGCAGTGAAGAATTTTTCAGAAGCAGGAAAAGGAAATATTATTTTTCTGGATGGCTCGCCCGACGGAATGCAACGGACGATGAAGCAGATGATGGCGCTGAGTAATTTGAATGACGGAAAAGGGTGAGTATTTAATATTGAATATTGAAGATTTAAGATTGAAGGTTTTCAATCTTAAATCTAAATTCATTTCTTTCCTTCGATGTTTTTTCTTGTATAGCTATTACCCATGTTTTCTTTCGGATGTTCGTTTTCAATTCGGCCTGTTCCTTTATCGTATTTCTGATTGTTTTTATCAGAAGGATTAGTGGCGTTTGGGTAATTTAAATTTCTGCGCATAGCTTCAGCGTTGCCGTTGCTTGTCGTTGCTTTAGTTTCTTTTGCAGGATGAGCTGCTGTGTTAGCTTCTTTTTTCTCCTGAGCAATTGCAGAAATGCTAATAGTTGCGAATACAAGTAAAGTAGATATTTTTAAGATTTTCATGGCTTGTTTTTGATGGCGCTAATATCGCAAAAGTTTTTGCTTTTTTGTTTCATTTTTCGGGTTTTGGAGGCTAATTTTACACAATACGTTTAATTGCTAAATAGTTCATTATGAAGAGCGAAGAAGAGTGGAAGAAGGAGTTAACTCCTGAACAATATCATGTACTGAGGGAAAAAGGTACGGAGAGGCCATTCACCGGCAAGTTTTATCTGAATAAGGAGAAGGGGATTTATGTTTGCGCTGCATGTGGGAACGAGCTTTTCACCTCCGATATGAAATTCGATTCCGGCTGCGGCTGGCCATCCTTTGACCGTGAAATTCCCGGCGGTAAAATAGTCACACACAGAGACACTTCGCACGGAATGATTCGTACAGAAATCGTCTGCGCCAATTGCGGCTCTCATCTCGGCCATTTATTTGATGACGGTCCGACCGAAACAGGAGCGAGGTACTGTGTGAATTCTTTGTCGCTTGATTTTAGGAAGGGTTAGAATAGTAGAGAGGATAGAGTACAAAGTATAGAGTACAAAGTATAAAGTATAAAGTATAGAGTACAAAGTACAAAGTACAAAGTATAGAGAACAGAGAATAGGGTAAAGGGTTCAGAGCAATGCAACCCGTAACCCGTAACCCGTAACCCGTAACCCGAAACCCGTAACTCGAAACTTTTCATAATTCGTAATTAATTACTACGTTTGGAGCATTATGGGTCCGGGTTCACTTATACTCCTCATCTGCTGCGGTATCGCATTTTCCGCCGGCGGAATATTTGTATCTCATCTTCTTTCCACAAAGTCAAAAAATGCTCAAAAGGGCCAGACCTATGAATGCGGGATTCCGACCATCGGTCAGTCGTGGATACAATTCAACGTTGGCTATTACCTTTTCGCTTTATTGTTTCTTATCTTTGATGTGGAACTCGTATTCCTTTATCCATGGGCAGTTGTTGTCAAGGAAATCGGAATGCCGGCTTTGATTGAAATCCTGATTTTTCTATTCATACTATTTTTAGGATTTCTTTACGCACACAGGAAGGGAGCATTGAAATGGATGTAAAAACAGATCCAAGAAAAACATTTCCCGGTGAGGTTCATGATACTCCGGGTGGCGGAATATTAGTCACCAAGCTGGATGAAGTCATCAACTGGGCCCGCTCAAATTCATTGTGGCCATTGGTATTCGGAACAAGTTGTTGTGCAATTGAAATGATGAGCACGGCCTCCGCTAAATACGACTGGTCGAGATTCGGCTTCGAAGTTGCCCGGGCTACTCCCCGCCAGGCCGATGTTATCATTATCGCCGGTACGATTGTGAATAAAATGGGGCCGGTTCTAAAGAGATTGTATGATCAGATGCCCGATCCGAAATATGTGATTGCTATGGGAGCTTGCGCAACGTCGGGCGGACCGTTCTTTTATAATACATATTCAGTTGTAAAGGGAGCGGATCATGTGATTCCGGTCGATGTTTACATTGCCGGCTGTCCGCCCAGGCCGGAAGCGCTACTACATGCGCTGATTACGCTGCAGGAAAAGGTGAAAGCGGGAAAGTAGTTCTATTTAATTACGAATTACGGATTACGAATTACGAATAGAATTACCAATAAATAAATTACAAATTAGAGCGGCATATTTCTAAATGTTTCTACAATTACAGAAATGACAAACGAAGAATTAAAAGAAAAAATCACAGCTCTGGTACCGGATGCCACTTTTGAAGAGAACGAGTGGCTGAATGTGAATATTAATTCAGAGCAGTGGTTGGGACTGGCAAATGAATTACGCAATAATCCGGAGCTAAATTTTGATTATTTGTTTTGTGTTAGCGGAGTTGACTGGAAGACACATTTGTCGATGGTCTATCATCTCAGTTCGACAACGCTCAGACATACTTTAATAGTTAAAGCAAAAATTGCCGACCGTAATAATCCTGAAATTGATACTGTCTGTCATATCTGGCGAACAGCAGAATTGCATGAAAGAGAAGCATACGATTTATTCGGAATAAAATTCATCAATCACCCCGATCTGCGCAGATTATTTTTAACCGATGACTGGAAAGGCTGGCCGCTTCGGAAAGATTACGAAGACGAAATTAATATGATTAAACTGTAGAATGTATAAACTCGACAGAAATTACTTTCGTATTAATTCATTTAAAGAAGCTGATAATAATCGGGAATATTGGCTTTCAAAAACACCGAATGAAAGATTTGCCGCAGCATGGTATTTAATATCCTGTGCATGGAATTTTGATATCAATAATCCTCCAAGAATGGATCGTTCAGTTTTTTCAATGAGGAAACATGGGTAATATATTAAATGAGGACTTTGTTGATTTTCTTAATGCTCTAAACACATCTGAAGTTGAATATCTTTTGGTTGGAGGTTACGCGGTTATTTTCCATGGTTATAATCGAACTACCGGAGATCTTGATATCTGGGTAAAGCAAACTTCAAAAAATTATTTAAAGCTAAGTTCAGCTTTTTCAATTTTTGGTCTTAGCTTATTTGATATGGACGAAGTTAAGTTTTTAGATAAAAGGGATTTTGATGTATTTACATTTGGCAGGCCACCCGTAAGCATAGATATAATTACAAATATTAAAGGATTGGAGTTTGATAATGCTTACCAAAGTTCAATGGAAACATTATTTGATAATGTAAAAGTTCGGATGATTGATCTTCGCGATTTGAAAAAAGCAAAAAGGGCTTCAGGTCGTCCTAAAGATATTGACGATCTTGATCATCTGGGTTAGGAAAAACAAGGTAAATGCCTGGCAAGTAATTTCCCGGAGTATCAATCTTCATTCTTCATTATCACCCGTTTTCTTTCACAACCTTTTGAATAATCTTCTGTCCTTCCCCGACTATCTGTATAAAATAGACACCTGCCGGTAAATTTCTTTCGTCTATATATTCAAACGTATTCAATCTTTCGGGTGATTGGAGTTGGGTTTCGTAAATGAGTTTGCCCGCCATATTCAGAAGCATTAATTTCAATTCTGAATTTGGTTTAGTTCTGTACTTTAAAGTAAACCTGCCTGAAAAGTTTGAAACAGAAATGATCTTTAATGAATTGTCCTTTAAATCATTTTTGTCGAACTGCACAATGACAATATTCGATAGTGTGCTATGTCCGTTGAGATCGGTCTGGCGCAACTGGTAGTAGGAGTAACCCGGGAGCGGACTTAAATCTGTCGCTGCATATTCTTTTACTACTGTGCTGTTACCGGCTCCTTTTTTCGTCAGTAGTTTTGTGAAATTTACTCCGTCGGCCGAACGTTCAATGGTGAAATAGTCGCAATTCGTTTCTGTTTCTGTTGCCCATTTAAGATCAACGTATTCGGTATTTGCTTTTGCTTCAAAGCTTATTAATTCTATTGGAAGCGGATTAACGGCATCAGAAGAAATTCCGTAATCACCCAGCAACGTCATCTTTGTTCTGTTTGCTTCGGCTGTTGAGTTAGATCCTGTACCGGCGGCATGCAATCCGTTTGTTGTCCATGGTGAACCGGAACCGACTCTTCTTAATAGATGCAGTGTTGTATAATCATTCACTCCCGGGAATCCGTTTGCTACAAGTTTAACGGTGCATTGTCCGCCTGAAATTCCATTCATTCCTCCGAAAGACCAGTATGCATATCCCATGGTATAACATTGAGTTCCTGCATCTGTCAGCGGCAGACCGAGTGTGCCCGGATTAGTCGGATTGAATTTGCAAACAATACTTCCTGAAGAAGGTGAATTTGTATAGCTGAAGTATGCCGGATTATAATAGAGCATTGTTCCGACCGGAAATAAAGTATTAGCAGTATTAGAAGAGGCAAACCATCTTTTAAAATATCCGACAACATGACCGGAAGTCCGGTTAAGTGTTCCTCTTGTTGCCGCATTAATTCCTAACGTAAGTGTGTCATTTGCTGCAATGCAGATACCCGCAATAAAATTAAGATTACTGCTTACCGAGGTTGAAGCGGTAAGGTTGATATTGCTGCCGTTGTTGAATGTCAGATTACGGACCTGGTATGGCAATCCATTTCCTGTTTGTTGGGTAACTGAACCGTTGTAGGTATAATCTGAGCCGATATTATATGTACGAGTGCCTGTGACCTGGATACTTCCGAAGGCGCCTGTTGTTGTGATTCCTTCATGGTGACCGGACATTAATCCGCCGCCATTTTCAAGTGTAAAATTTCCCCAGCCCGGTAAAATCTGGTCGTCCATTCGAAGTATGGCACCCGAAGAAACCGTGAAGTCGACATACCGCGTTACAGTATTTAAAGAAGTAGATGTGAAGTATTGGGTGGTTGTTCCTCCAAAGTATACCTGCCCTCTTGATTGAACAGAAGTTTCAGTCATCAATCCGCTACCTGATAAATTTAAGTTTCCAATAATGATCAGTATGCCGTTTCCTTTAGATGAATTATTCGCTGTGCATTGTGACAAGTCCATTGTTCCCCCGCTGATATTTACATTTCCGGTTACGGTCATAACCATGGATGAATTTCCGTAAGCTGTTCCCCCTGCAAGATTAAAAGCGAATAATCCGCCTGTTTGAATGTAATCCTTCCCAATGTCAAGTGTTGTTCCTCCATTCGTGCAGCCGTAAAGCACTCCGCCATAGACATAGAAATTGCTATCCACTTCAAGAGCTGAATTATTTCCCTGAAGGTCTAATTGTATATAGCCCGCACCTGTGGAGATGAGTTTGAAATCTCCTCCAATAGTTTGAAGTGAGCCGCTAAAGTTTAATGATGCTGATTGTGACGGGCAATTCCAGGTAAAGTTCGCATACTGTTGATTTATGTTTGCCGGTACGGTATTAGTTACTCCATTTATTTCGCAGGTTGAACCGACACTCCAGGTAGCAAGTGGTAAAGAAGATTGATCGTTGAGTCTGAATGTTCCTCCGGTATTTACTTTCCAGAATCCGGAATTGGTCGTAACTGTTCCGGCATTTTTATTGAATATTGCCGAATTGTTTATATGAATTTTTGAGCCGCCGCCAAAACTCATCGTTCCGCCTGCATTGCAGTTCGCAATATTGTTTACATGAATAACCGCATTACCTGCAATCGTCATGATACTACCGACATTTAATTCTCCGTTAATCGTCAGGTCGTTTCCCGTACCATTTGCCAGTGAAAGTGTTCCTCCGGTTATATTCAGAACGGCATTTGTGTCAACAACTACCTGGTCGATGGTAACGTTTGCCGTAATATTTACGGTATGTGAACTCTGAATGGTGATAACGCCATTTGCACTTGTCGGAGTCGCTACGGCAGCTATCCACGAACCACCCGAAAAAACTTCCCAGGTAGCCGGATTATTCCAGTCGCCGGAAGCAACCGAACGGTAATCACCATTTGCTGCTCCAAATGATTTTTCTTTATGTGACATGAAAGTCACAAGACCTCCGATTGCTACTGCAAAAAGGAAGCTTGCTGCCAGAATCCTGCGTGTCAGCCGTTGCGATTGTCTTGCTCCTAATTTTATGCCTGAGCCTGTTGAAAATTTCATTAGAAAGAATTAATGATTTAAATGCTTTTTTCTGCTATAGGATGGTGTAATTCCTTATACCATAAACTATTAACATTTCTTAAACGAAAAGGAGCGAAAAAGGGCAGGCAGAATGGCCTTATTTCTTACAGTTATCCGGCTTAATTCTGTTGGCAGAACATATTAACCGGAATGCTGAAAAGAATAGTTTTTTATTACATTGCCGCTATAAATCAATGCTAGAACAAGTAGGTACAACAGAATCAGGTGATCTGATTATAAATATTGGTCCTCAGCACCCGTCTACTCATGGCGTTTTGCATCTTCTCATTACAGTTAATGGTGAGACGGTAAAAAAACTTGAGCCGCATTTGGGATATATTCACCGCAGCATCGAAAAGATGTGCGAAAGTCTCACGTACCGCCAGTTTATTTATGTTACCTCGAGGATGGATTATCTTTCCTCACATATAAATAATCACGCATGTGCATTAGTGGTTGAGAAGGGAATGCAGATCGAAGTTCCTGAAAGAGCGCAATACATACGTGTGATCATGGATGAACTGACCCGATTGGCGTCTCACCAGCTATGGTGGGGTGCAAATGCAATGGATGTCGGTGCCATAACACCTTTTTTTCATGCCTTCCGCGAAAGGGAAATGATCAATGAGATCATGGAGCAAACATGTGGTGCCAGATTAACCATGAATTATATGGTCCCGGGCGGAGTGATGTTTGACATCCATCCTGATTTCGTTAAGAGTACAAAAGAGTTCCTCTCATTCTTCGAGGCAAAGCTTCCAGAGTATGATGAGATGGTTACCGGTAATATAATATTTCAGCAACGTCTGAAAAATGTAGGTGTGCTTTCGAAAGCAGATGCAATTTCATTTGGTTGCAGTGGTCCGGTTGCAAGAGCTTCGGGAGTTTCCTGTGATGTTCGAAAATTATATCCTTACGATATTTACAATAAAGTCAATTTCACAGAAGCACTTGAAACCGCGGGTGATTGTTATGCCAGATATCTTGTGCGCATGGAAGAGATGAGGCAGTCGGTGCAAATTCTCAATCAGCTCATAGATAATATTCCGGAAGGTGAATTTCAGGCAAAGACCAAGGCGGTATTGAAATTGCCAAAAGGGGAGTTCTTCTCACGTGTGGAAACTGCCAGGGGTGATTTCGGCGTGTATATAGTAAGTGAAGGTGGGACAACTCCTTATCGAATAAAATTTCGTTCACCCGGATTCTCGAATCTTTCCGCCCTCGATCACATGACTCGCGGTTATAAAATCGGCGACATGGTTGCTATCATGGGTTCGCTGGACCTTGTAATTCCGGATATAGACAGATAATGCCAAGCTTCGAAAACATAACATTGTGGATTCAGCAATTCCTGAACAGTAACATGTCTCCGGCAATTGCATTGTTTATGCAATTCGTAATTGTTGGAGTTGCTATTCTGACTCTGTTTGCAATACTCGGACTCGTTCTTGTTTTCATGGAAAGAAAAGTTTCCGCTTACATGCAGATTCGTGTGGGACCGAACAGGGTCGGATTCAGGGGAACGGCTCAAACACTTGCCGATACGATTAAACTTGTTGTCAAGGAAGGCCTGACTCCCGATGGTGCCGATAAATTTCTTTTTAATCTCGCACCATATGTTGTAATGATAGGAGCGATGCTGTTAATGGCTCCGATAGCTTTCGCAAAGAATACTCAGATATGGGATCTTAATATCGGAGTGTTATATGTTACTGCCGTTTCATCAATTGCAGTTATCGGAATTTTAATGGCGGGATGGTCGAGCAACAACAAATATTCGTTGATCGGAGCTATGAGAAGCGGAGCGCAAATTGTCAGTTATGAACTTTCGGCCGGATTGTCAATATTAAGTATAATAGTTCTTACGGGAAGTTTGCAGATATCGGATATCATTGAAAGTCAGTCGAACGGCTGGTGGATTTTCAAAGCGCATATTCCTGCTCTCATCTCATTTGTAATATTCATCATCGCCGTCACAGCTGAAACAAATCGGGCACCGTTCGACATGGCCGAGGCAGAGTCGGAATTGACAGCCGGATTTCACACCGAATATTCGGGGATGAAATTCGCCCTCTTCTTTCTGGCCGAATATGTTAACATCTTCATTGTTTGCGCAATTGCGGCGACATTATTCCTGGGCGGATGGATGCCGTTTCATGTAGGCAACTGGCAGGCATTTAATCAGATCATGGATTATATTCCTTCATCAATCTGGTTTATTGGTAAAACATTTTTTCTCATCTTCGTCATCATGTGGTTCAGGTGGACATTCCCACGTCTGCGTATCGACCAGTTGTTGAACCTGGAGTGGAAGTATCTTTTACCGATTAGTCTGGTGAATTTACTTGTAATGACATTGGTGTCGATTATGGGATGGCACTTTTAAAAAAAAATTACGAATTACGAATTACGAATTACGAATATAGAGCAGTACAAAAGTAAAAGCAACCCCAACCCGCAACCCGCAACCCGAAACCAATTCATAATCTACCCCCAAAGCAAGCAGCCCCAACCCGAAACCCGAAACCCGAAACTAATTCATAATCCACCCCCAAAGCCAGCAGCCCCCAACCCGAAACCCGAAACCCGAAACGTAATCTTAAAACACAACTAAAACTAGCAGCCCGCGAACCCGTGAGTTTTCTCTCCACATATTTCAGCGATATCTACAAATCAGTTCGTTCTTTACTGAAAGGAATGAAACGTACGGGATATTATTTTACTCATCATAAGGAAATCATAACACAGAATTATCCTGAGAATCGTGATTCATTAAAGTTGTCGGAACGATTCAGGGGAGAGGTAGTGATGACTCATAATGAAACGAATGAGCATCGTTGTACGGGTTGCACCGCATGCGAATTAGCCTGTCCGAATGGTACGATAAAGATTATTACAAAGTTTGATGTGACACCAGAGGGCAAAAAGAAGAAAGCTCTTGATACTTTTATATATCACCTCGAATTGTGCACCATGTGTAATCTTTGTATTGTCGCCTGTCCGACCGATGCGATCAAAATGGCACAGAACTTTGAGCACAGTGTGTTCGACCGTTCCAAACTTACAAAGACCCTGAATAAACCCGGTTCTAAATTAATGGAGGGTGTAGAATGAATTCTTCGACGGTTGCTTTCTATGTCATCGGGGCTTTTATTCTACTAAGCGCATTTTTAGCGGTTACATCACTCAAGATATTTCGAAGCGCGGTTTGGTTATTGAGCTCACTAACCGGAATTGCCGCGCTTTATTTCTGGATGGATCTTCAGTTTCTGGCTGCGGTTCAGATTATTGTTTACATCGGAGGAATTGTCGTGCTGATTATCTTTTCGATATTCCTCACGGCCCATATGGGAGCTGATCTGCCACGAGCATTGCCGCTTAGGAAATTATTAAGTGCGGTAATTGCCGTAGCCGGATTTGCAATGGTAACTGTTGTTCTGATGGGAAATCAACTCTCGCTTTCAGATCAGCAATTTGATTCGGGCGTGGCTTCTATCGGAAGGAAAATGCTGGAGACAGGGGAGAATGGATATGTATTGCCCTTTGAATCGGTAAGTATATTATTACTTGTAGCGATGATCGGATGTATTGCCATTGCGATAAGACAAAAACCCGGAAAAATATGAACGTGCCTGTGTCACATATGCTGATTCTCAGTACGGCTTTGTTTTTTATAGGCTCGTACGGATTTTTTACAAGGCGAAATATGATCACAATGCTGATGTCGATAGAACTGATATTAAACAGTGTCAATCTCAACTTTGTGATCTTTAACAAATATTATTATCCTCAGAATTCTGACGGATTATTCTTCAGCTTATTTATCATTGCCATTGCTGCCGCGGAGGCTGCTGTTGCTATCGCCATAATTATTCATCTGTATCGTTCTTTCAAGTCAATAGATATTGAAGATGCCGATGAACTGAAATTATAAAAGAAGATCATTTGAATCCGACGACAAGCATATTAATAATTTTACTGCCATTTGTCAGTTTCCTGCTTCTTGGAATTGCAGGGAAGAGGCGATTGGGAAATTTTGCCGGACTGATTGGAACAACGTCTCTGCTTGTTTCGGCCATACTTTCTTTGCAGACGGCCTATGAGTATTTCTTTATTTCGGGAAAACAAGGCGGAATTTATACTGCGCAGATTCCTGTTGAATTTGCCTGGATGCGTTTTACGGAATCGTTGAGTATTAATATTGGAATCCTGCTCGATCCGATTTCAGTCATGATGCTGGTCGTCATCACCGTTGTATCACTGATGGTACATATTTATAGCATAAGCTATATGAAAGGGGAAGAAAGGGTAACAACTTATTTTTCTTTTCTATCTCTCTTTACATTTTCCATGTTAGGACTTGTGGTCGCCACGAATATTTTCCAGACTTATATTTTCTGGGAACTGGTCGGAGTGAGTAGCTTTTTACTGATCGGATATTATTATGACAGGCCATCGGCTGTTGCTGCTTCTAAAAAAGCATTTATCGTTACCCGGTTTGCTGATCTTGGATTCCTGGCCGGTATACTTATTCTCTCATATTATTCGGAGACACTCGATTTTCAATCGCTCATCTGGAGATTTACTGATCAGAATTCCACACATCTTCAATCAGCTGTCACCGCTTCCTTCCTTGGAATATCAGCACTGACCTGGGGACTTGTTCTGATCTTCGCCGGCGGAGCAGGTAAGTCAGCTATGTTTCCCCTTCATATCTGGCTTCCTGATGCGATGGAAGGTCCGACTCCCGTTTCCGCTCTTATTCACGCGGCAACGATGGTTGTAGCAGGGGTGTATCTCGTTGCAAGACTTTTCCCCGTATTCGCGATCGCATGTCCGGGTGCTTTGGAAGTTGTTGCTGTCGTCGGAATTGTATCGGCTTTATTTGCCGCAATCGTCGCCTGTACGCAGACCGATATAAAAAGGATTCTTGCCTATTCAACCATGTCTCAGATCGGATTCATGATGTTCTCTCTCGGTGTTTCGAGTTATGGAGGAGAAAAAGGACTTGGTTATATGGCTTCAATGTTTCATTTATTCACTCATGCATTTTTCAAGGCATTGTTATTCCTCGGAGCCGGTGTGATTATTCATTACGTTCATAATAACGAGTTGAGTGGCATGGGCGGTTTACGAAAAAAATTACCGATCACTCATATTACTTTTTTGCTGGCATGCCTTGCCATATCGGGTATTCCTCCGTTCTCGGGGTTCTTCAGTAAGGAAGAAATACTTTTAGCGGCCTGGCATTCGAATATGGTTATTTACTGGCTTGCGATTATTACTTCCGGACTAACCGCATTTTACATGTTCAGGTTATTTTATTCGATCTTTTACAAAAAGACTTATCAGGATCATCATGAGTCACATGGTGAAGGTCCGGTCGGAATGCTGATTCCACTTTTAGTGCTTTCTGTAGGAGCAGTTGGTGCTGGATTTATTGCATTCGGAAATTTTGTGAGTTCAGATGGTATGCCATTACAAACGCACATTGACTGGGGTTTTTCCGCCGTGCCGATTCTTTTTGCAATAAGCGGAATCGCTCTGGCAAGTTTTTTCTTTATCAAAGACACAGGAAAGGCCAACGCGATTTCCGGTTCAATGGGAAAACTATTCACGGTAATCAGAAACAAATTTTATGTAGATGAAATTTATCTCTTCGTAACAAAGAAATTAATATTTAATCTCATTGCGGTTCCTGCAGCGTGGATTGACCGTAATATTGTTGATGGCAGTATTAATCTCCTCGGTCGTGCGACAGAAGTTTTATCTGTTTCAACATCTGGATTTCAGTCCGGAAAGGTTCAGTCATATGCGGCATGGATGCTTGCAGGAGTGATCGGACTGGTTCTAATGTTAATTTATTTATTCAGCATGTAAGATATGGAACTAAGTCTGCTCGTCATTATACCCATTCTTACCGCTATCGGAATCTTAGCTGCTAACAGAAGCAGTTCGAGGGTAATCGCTCTTGGAGGATCATTTGTACAGTTGGGTGCTTCCCTGATATTGCTGAAGCAGTATATGCAGCAAAGAGCTGAAGATGCATCGGCCTTTTTATTTCAGTCAAAGTTCGAATGGTTCAGCAGCCTGCACATAAATTATTCTACCGGGGTTGATGGAATTTCCGTTGCAATGATTTTGCTTACGGCTATCGTAGTCCTTGCAGGAGTGCTGGTATCATGGAATGTGGAGAAGATGAAAAAGGAATTTTTCTTTCTGCTCATACTTCTTAGCGCGGGAGCCTATGGATTTTTTATTTCCCTGGATTTATTCTCGATGTTCTTCTTCCTGGAAATTGCCGTGATTCCGAAATATTTATTGATCGGAATTTGGGGAAGCGGAAAGAAAATCTATAGTGCCAACAAACTTGCACTTATGCTCATGGGCGCATCGGCTCTGGTGTTGGTGGGATTGCTGGGGTTGTATTATTCGGGAGTAGACGGATCAACATCGTTTAGTCTGACCGACCTGAGTACACATGCAATGCCTTTATACCGTCAGTTGTTTTTCTTTCCGTTCCTGTTTGTCGGGTTTGGGGTGTTTACAGCAATTTTCCCTTTTCACACCTGGGTTCCTGACGGACATTCATCGGCTCCGACTGCTGCTTCTATGTTTCTCGCCGGAATATCGATGAAACTTGGAGGGTACGGCTGTCTCCGTGTGGCAATGTATCTTATGCCTGATGCAGCTCAATATTATTCGGGATGGATAGTGGTATTATCGGCTATTGCAATTATATATGGTGCTTTTGCAACGATGATGCAGACAGATCTGAAGTACATGAATGCCTATTCATCTGTCAGCCATTGCGGTTTCGTATTACTTGGAATCGGAATGCTGACAACTTCGTCGGTTCATGGAGCGGTTTTGCAAATGGTGTCGCACGGATTGATGACGGCACTTTTCTTTGCTGTCATCGGAATGATTTATGAAAGAACACATACTAGAGAGGTTAGCCAGTTAGGCGGATTACTGAAAGTAATGCCATTTATAAGTTCTGTGTTTTTTCTTGCCGGTTTGTGTTCACTCGGCTTACCGGGGTTGAGCGGATTCGTTGCGGAGATGAATGTGTTTATCGGCTCCTGGCAGCGACCGGAGATGTTTTACAGAATTGCGACGATCATTGCATGCATGTCAATAGTAGTGACGGCAGTTTATATCCTTCGGGCGACCGGAAGTTCACTGATGGGTCCGCTTACCAATAGTTCATATAATTCGCTCAAAGATGCGGGCTGGCATGAAAGGCTTGCTGCGGTATTACTCGTTGCGGGTATTCTCATCATGGGAATTGCTCCGTTCCTTGTCAATGATCTGATATATCCATCGACACAGCAAATAATGCTTAACATTCAAAATCCGCTTCCTTAGTATGGAGATTATCCTGGCGATGCGGCATGAGATGCTGCTGATAGTAATAATTCTTGGTTTGCTTATCCTGAAGGTTGCGGGAAAAGCGGAGGACAATGGATTTGTATTAAAGTTCATTAACCTATTGCTTTTAATATCCTTTATAGTTGGATGGCTTCCATTGATGGAAAGTTCATTGTTCGGAAAAATGTTTTACAGCAATGCATTATTGCAGTTTGAGAAGAATATTTTAACGGCCGGTACATTGATCATTTGTCTTTTTTCTTCTGTATGGCTCAGAAAGCTAAATCATCTTCCGGAGTTTTTCATGTTGCTGTTAACGGCATTACTTGGCATGTTTCTGATGTTGTCGTCAGGTAATTTGCTGATGTTTTATTTGTCGATAGAAATAACTGCCATTCCGGTAGCAGCGATGTGCAACTTTAATTTTGATGAAAGAAGATCGAGTGAGGCAGCCATGAAAATGATTTTTTCATCCGCTTTCTCTTCATGTCTGATGCTGCTGGGGATATCATTTCTATACGGAGCGACAGGGTCGCTTGATTTTAAGGCGTTGAGTCTCGCTTCCGGTTCACTTTTAATGTTGACCGGATTTACTTTCTTCTTCGCCGGCATTGTGTTTAAATTATCAGTTGTTCCTTTTCATTTGTGGACGGCTGATGTGTATGAGGGTTCGCCTGTTGCAGTCACTTCATTTCTTTCAGTAGTCAGTAAGGGAGCGATGGTATTCGTATTTGCGGACATCCTGAATAATACGTTTCACGCTTTAAGAGATCAATGGTATCTGATGATAGCGCTGTTAAGTGTTGTTACGATGGTAACAGGAAATTTATTTGCGATTCGCCAGCAGAATCTGAAAAGATTCCTTGCATTTTCATCCATCACTCAGGTCGGATTTATTCTTATAGGAATTTCGGGAGGGCAGGAGATAGGGGTAACTACTTCTGTTTATTTCATCGTGGTTTATTTGTTTTCCAATCTCGCGGCTTTCGCAGTGATTTCGAGAATCAGTGATCAGACCGGAAGAGAAACGATTGATGATTACAAGGGACTGGTTCATTCGAATCCGGTACTTGCGTGGAGTCTGGCAATAGCGTTGTTCTCACTGGCAGGTATACCGCCGACAGCGGGCTTTTTCGGAAAGATATTCTTGCTGACATCCGGTGCTTCGGAGGGAAATTATATTTTGATCACGATTGCCGCAATGAATATGATGATCAGCCTGTACTATTATCTTCGTGTGATCCGTTCTATGTTTATGGAAAAAGATGGAGGTGTGATACCTTTACTGCAATCAGGCAGTTCTTTCAGAATTGCTATATTTGTTTGTCTGGCTGGCATTATCGTAACCGGATTTTTCGGTTCTGTATACGAATACATTCATACTCTTAGCATTCATCACTAATGGCAATTAACCAGAATCATTTATTTGAAGATCTCGATGGTGTTAAATGTGCAGTTGTCGAGAAGAATGTCAGCGAAGAAAGAGTGAATTTTCTGAAATCATTACTGGAATTTAACGGATATAAAGTAATCGTCGTTAATAGTCCGCCCCCCAAAACAGCCCCTGCGGAAAGCACAGAACTTCCGGTAACTTTTACGGTAGGCGTGACAGACGTTACATTCAATTCAACCAACGCCATATTTGGAAGATTACTCCGAACACAGGATGGTCATGTAGTTACGATGGCTTATTGGAAGCAAAGGGAAAAAGTGGCTGATGATACTATACCATATTTTGAAAAAAAAGAAGGTTAAAGTACACACACAAACTTTAACCTTCCTTTATATATTGGTGTTCTGCAGCCCCATCCGGTAAAGAATGGGGCCTTGAACTCTTTCACACAGCAGGCACACACACAAACCTGCTTTTCACCCTAACATTTAAATTGGTCTTTTGTTCCCTAACTCTAGACCTTAATTATTAAGACTGTGCAAAGATGCTCACAGAACACCGTGCCTTAAATAGTTACATTTCCATTTTTAATGTCATTGCAACTGAAAGTATCTTGTAACGAAAACCATGACATCAAACTGCTTTACCGAATATATTGGTAAGCAGTGACGGAATTTTTTCAAATTCGGTTGATTTATCAAGAAAATGGTCAGCCCCAAGGCGGGAACAAAGTGATCTGTAGTATTCGTCTGAATAATTTGTCAGCATAATAACTTTCGCCTGAGACTGAGTTTTAATTTCTTTAAGAATTGATAATCCGCTCTTGCCCGGTAAGTTTATGTCCAGTAGAATTACATCCGGACAATCTCTGAGTATCATATTTAGCGCTTCAATTCCGTTGTCTGAGTTCTCAATTACAGCGATGCAAGTTAGCTCAGAAAGAATCATATTCATCCTCTCACGAATTAAATTTGAATCCTCAACAATGAGTATTTTTAATCCTTGCTCATTCATTCGTCGACAAATCAACTATTATTTTACGAAAAAGTACATAGGAAGCACTATTAAAAAAATGACATTAGTATTACAAATCTCTTGTAATTGTTAGCACTACATAAATTAGAAAGACTCTTTTAAATAAGAAAGGCTGCGCCAATCGGCACAGCCTTTCGATAAGCTGAATTAGAGATTTCTCAAAAATTATTTTCTTTGATCATCGTGACCATGTCCTTCGTGATCATCATGACCCGGTCTGCATAATCCAATGATTTTATGGAAACTGTCATGAGTTTCTGAAAGCAGAGCTTTTACTTTTTCATCAGATCCTTTTGCTTTTACAAGATCATTGAGCTGAGCGGTTTTTGCTGAAAGTTCTTTGGTAGCT
>CAZAON010000344.1:0-4865 GCA_964486655.1 uncultured Flavobacteriales bacterium | reverse complement strand
TAACACCCGGACTTACCGACTGACAATTATCTGTACGAGGGAATGAAGGGCAACCATAATTTTCAGCACCCTGATTTGGAGTATCGCCTACATTGTCTGAACCGCTACAGCCGGATTCATCTCCCCAGATATGATAGAGGTTCAGCCAGTGACCGACTTCATGAGTTGCTGTTCTTCCAAGATTATAAGGTGATCCTGAAGAAGGCCCAGGTGAAAGCATGCTTCCAACCGATGTATAATGAAGTACAACACCATCTGTCGTTGCTGATCCTCCCGGAAACTGGGCATAACCCAATACTCCTCCGCTCAGATTACAGACCCAGATATTCATATAGCTTCCTGCCGGCCATGCATTCAATCCGCCGTTTGCCGACCTTTTAACGTTATCATTCGTAGACCAGGAAGTGGTGGTAGATGATTTTCTTTCAATACCGGTTGTAAGTGCGCCATTCGGGTCCCGTTGTGCTAAACAAAATTGAATTTGTGTATTTGAAGCAAGCGTCTGCCAAACAGAAGGAGTATTCGTGCGGTCGGTATTAAGTCTTGCAAAATCAAGATTCAGCTGATTTAGCTGTGCAATACACTGAGCATCGCTCACATTCTGTGAGGAGGTGTTGTAAACTACATGGAATACTACCGGAATGGTAATAACCAAATTCGAATTTAAACTGTTTTGATTTGTTTGTTGCTGAATGTAAGCTGATGTCTGACTTTCTATCTGCTGCATTCTTGCTGCAAGTGCGGGGTCTTCCTGCTTTAGCCTGTCCAGGGCTTCCATCGATCCACAGATCCGTTGCGGTTGTGCGTTTGCAAAGCTTACAATTAGCATTGCTACGAACAGTAAAAATTTGTTCATTGTTTAGTTAATGGTTTTTAATTTGTATGAGAGAGAGTTTCTTGTTTACAAACGAATTTATATCCGACTCCCCGCACAGAGAAGAAATACTGTGGTTCTTTCGGATCTTTTTCAAAATACTTTCTGAATGCCAATATAAAGTTATCTACGGTTCTCGTAGAAGGATAGATGTCGTATCCCCAAACCGATTCAAGAATGTGTTCTCTTGATACTACTTCATTGCGGCGTTCAATTAATAATTTTAGTAAGGCGATTTCTTTTTTAGTTAAACGGATCGGCTTTTTGTCTTTTCCGACTATTTCGAATGTCCTGAAATTAACTTCATTTCCTTCGAAACGGAAAATGTCATTTATTTCTTTCTTTTCATCCTGACTCAGTCCGCGTTTCACAAGCGCATTAACCCTTAATAAAAATTCCTCCAGGTTAAACGGTTTCGTCATGTAGTCATCGGCTCCACGCTTAAGTCCGGTTATTTTATCTTCTGCCGCATTTTTTGCAGAAAGGAATAAAATCGGAACGGCTGAATTATGAAGCCTGATGGCCTCACATACTCCAAATCCGTCCAGTTCCGGAAGCATTACATCAAGAACGACCAGATTAAACCGTTCCTGCTTGAATACTTTTACCGCATCTATTCCATTTCCCACAGCGACAACTTTATAACCTTCAAGTTCTAGATTCAACTTTATGGCTTCCTGAAGATGTTCTTCATCTTCGACAAGTAAGATCCTTATCATATATTCAGATGTTAGTTTTTGAATTTCGGTTGGTTCAATTTTTTAGAATTTTTCCCCATAAAATCTTCAACTAAGATTGAATTCATTTTTCGTGTAAATGTCAGGCTAAAGTCAGGATTCTACAACTCTATAAACTAAGGTTCTTTTAAGAACCTTAAAATGTTAGAAAATTTTATTTATCACCAGCAAAACATTCTCCGGGTGAAGAATTAAGAATTAAGAATTAAGGCAGTACTGCAAATACATACCATTAATTCTTAATTCCTAAAAATTCGTACCTGATACTGTATATCCGGTACTTTTAATCAGTCCTAATACTTTCGCAGACCGACCCAAATATAAACCCGTTAATTGTTTACTTTTGTAGTTCAAATTATGACAGGAAGCAAAAATTACAAATCGGGTGTCGCAAAGGATTCTGCACTCAGTCAGATAGAGGATAAGGTTTTCAACAATGAACGTATATCGTTTGACGATGGAATAATTCTTTTTGAGAAGGGAGAACCCGGATTTTTAGGGCATTTGGCTAACCACGTGAGGGAGAAAAAAAATGGTAATAAAACTTTTTTCAACCGCAATTTTCATATCGAGCCGACGAATGTTTGTGTGTTTTCCTGTAAGTTTTGTTCTTATTCGCGCACTCTAAAAAACCGTGAAGAAGGCTGGGAACTTTCAAAGCAGCAAATGCTGGACAAGGTAAAGAGTTACGAGGGACAGCCTGTCACCGAAGTTCATATTGTAGGCGGAGTACATCCGAAAATGGACCTGTATTTTTTCGCTGATCTTCTTTCAGAAATCAGAGTGATGCGACCTGATTTACATATCAAGGCATTTACGGCTGTTGAATTAGAGTATATGTTTCGAAAGGCGAAGGTATCGGTGGAAGAGGGGTTGCAGATTTTAAAAACGGCCGGACTAAATTCTCTGCCCGGTGGTGGAGCCGAGATTTTTCACGATGAAATCAGGTCAAAGATTTGTGAAGATAAGTGCACTTCGGAAGAGTGGTTGAACATTCATGAAACTGCGCATAAGCTAAACATACACAGCAATGCGACAATGTTGTACGGGCATGTGGAAAATTTTTATCATCGTATTGATCATATGGAGCGACTGCGACAGTTGCAGGATCGTACGGGCGGATTCAATACTTTCATTCCGTTAAAGTTCAGAAATAAGGATAATGAGATGTCAAACGTCCCTGAAGTATCGATGATCGAAGATTTACGTAACTATGCGATATCCAGAATTTATCTCGACAATTTCAATCATATAAAAGCTTACTGGCCGATGATCGGCCGTTCAACCGCGCAGATTTCACAGGCATTTGGTGTTGATGACCTCGACGGAACAATTGATGATTCAACAAAAATTTATTCAATGGCAGGAGCGGAGGATCAGAATCCTTCCTTATCAACCAATCAGTTAGTTGATCTTATCCATCAGTCGGGCCGAAGTGCCGTTGAAAGGGATACGCTTTACGGTGTGGTTCAAGAATTTTAACTTACACTTAAACCTACACTTAAACTTACACTTAAACTTACACTTACACTTACACTAAACTAACTCTGCACCACATTTTTATAAATCATTTCTTTATGAAAACAATTTTACCTGCACTTTTCTTTTCACTAATATTTGTCCAACTCGTCCATTCCCAGGACCTGATCATTAAAACAAATCAGGACACCATACTTTCAAAAGTTTTGGAAGTGGCAGATGAAATCAGGTATAAGGAATTTAATTTTGAGAACGGACCGACCTATGTAATTTTAAAAACGGATGTAGCGTTTATCAAATATGAAAATGGAAGGATTGATACATTAAGTACTTTGAATGTCATAAATCCGGCACCCAAAACGGATGGCAATATTGTCGGGTTGGATATGTATACAAGAGGTTCAAAAGATGCTACAAGATATTATAACGGATACAAGGGAGCCGCGACGGGAACTTTAATAGTCAGTCTAATTTCACCCTTGTTTGGATTAATTCCGGCCGCGCTTTGTGCATCCTCCGAACCACAAACAGAAAGATTAAATTTTCCGGATACGAAATTGCTGAATTATAGCGAGTATGAATACGGATATCGGGAGCGTGCAAAAAAAATGAAAAAGTCAAAAGTCTGGACAAACTGGGGGATCGGACTTGGTGTAAATCTCGTCTTGTTTATTGCACTTACATCGGGAAATTAATCAGCAATTTCAATTTTCCAGTCCTTTATATTTTACATAATTTCTCCACTTGTCTAAAACATCAGTAAAGTCTTTTGGTAATTCAGAATCGAAAGAAACTTTTTTACCGGTTCGTGGATGAATAAATGCAATTGTTTTTGCATGCAGCGCATGACGAGGCATTAACTCAAAACAATTCTCAATAAAATTCCGGTACTTCGTAAATGTGGTTCCCTTTAATATCCTGTCACCACCATATGTATCATCGTTAAAAAGCGGATGTCCCGCATACTTCATGTGAACACGTATCTGATGAGTTCGTCCGGTTTCCAGTTTGCATTCTACCAGCGTAACATAACCAAAGCGCTCAAGTACTTTGTAATGTGTGACTGCATGCTTACCCTGATCACCATCAGGAAACACATCCATAATCTTTCTGTCTTTCAGATTTCTACCTACATTTCCCGTAATCGTTCCGCTGTCTTCCTTAAAATCACCCCAAACAAGGGCGACGTATTTTCTGTCAATCGTCCGCTCGAAAAACTCTTTCGCCAGTTGATTCATCGCGCTTTCGGAACGTGCGATAACCATTAGTCCGGATGTATTCTTATCTATCCTGTGTACAAGCCCCGGCCGCTCCATACTATCATTCCGAACGGGCAGATTCTGAAAATGAAACACAAGGGCATTCATCAGTGTTCCGGAATAATTTCCAAACGCCGGATGCACAACCATTCCCGGATCTTTATTCACGATGATAATATCGTCGTCTTCGTAAACAATATTTAACGGAATGTCTTGCGGTATTAATTCTTTGGCGCGAACCGGCTGAGGCAATACAATCGTAATCTGATCCAGTGGCTTAATCTGATAACTTGGCTTAACCGGCTTACCATTTACCAGTACATTCCCGTCAACACAACCATTCTGAATCCGGTTACGTGTCACATTCGGCATGTGATTCACCAGGTACTTATCGATTCGCTCCGGCTTCTGTCCTTTTTCTATATTGAAGCGATAATGCTCATATAACTCATCCTGTTCATCAAGATCGTCATTTAGTATTAAGTCTTGAGTCATGAGTATTAAGTATTAAGTATT
>CAZAON010000343.1:0-6338 GCA_964486655.1 uncultured Flavobacteriales bacterium | reverse complement strand
CAAAGAAATTTAAAGAGCGTAACCAGGATGTTAAAAAAGTCTTCGAGAAAATTCCCTATCTCAATTCATCGCTATTCGAACCGACAGAATTAGAGCAGGTAACTTTATTTATCAGCAACCTGAACGACGACAAGGCAATTCCCGTGTTTTCCCAAACGGTTTTGAAAGATCAGCAGGGTAAGAAATTGTCAGGTTCGCTTAGTCCGCTCGAATACCTCTTCAAATTTCTCGATGCTTACGACTTCAGCGGAGAAGGATCGGAAGAGATACAAGAAGACAATAAGACACTCATAAATGCCTCTGTCCTCGGACTTATCTTCGAGAAAATAAACGGTTACAAAGACGGTTCATTCTTCACGCCTGGTTTCATTACCATGTACATGTGCCGCGAGACTATCCGAAAGGCAGTCGTGCAGAAATTCAACGAAAAAAAGAAGTGGAATTGCGAAACAATAGAGGACCTGTACGACAAGATCGATGATCGTAAAGAAGCAAACGAAATAGTAAACAGCCTGAAAATTTGTGATCCCGCCGTTGGTTCGGGACATTTTCTCGTCTCCGCATTGAACGAAATCATTTCAATTAAGAACGACCTGAAAATTCTCCAGGATTGCGACGGCAAACGACTCAAGGAATATCATGTCGAAGTGGTGAACGATGAATTGATTATCACCGACGAGGAAGGAGATTTGTTCGAATACAGTCCGTCAAACAAAGAAAGCCAGCGCGTACAGGAGGCATTATTTCATGAGAAGGAAACAATCATTGAGAATTGCCTGTTCGGAGTCGACATCAATTCGAACTCCGTAAAGATCTGCCGGCTGCGTTTGTGGATAGAGTTGTTGAAGAATGCCTATTACAAGAATGCGAATGAATTAGAGACACTGCCGAATATTGACATTAACATCAAGTGCGGTAACTCACTCGTTAGCCGCTTTGCCATCGACGCCGACCTGAGCCAGGCGCTGAAGAAAAGCAAATGGTCCATTGACAGTTACCGGATTGCCGTCGATACCTACCGTAATGCGGAAAGCAAGGAACAGAAGAAGGAAATGGAGCAGCTGATAGCAAGTATTAAATCGGACTTCCGCAGCGAAATTTCACAGAACGATCCCAAGGTTAAAAAGCTCACAAAAATTAAAGCCGATCTTTTCCAGCTCACCAACCAGCCTCAACTATTTGAATTAAGCCCTAAGGAAAAGACAGAATGGAATAAAAAAATAAAACAAACCACAGAAGAGGTAAATAAACTCGAAGCGGAAATCGAAGAAATAAAAGCCAATAAGATTTTCGAAAATGCATTCGAATGGAGATTCGAATTTCCCGAAGTGCTGAATGAGAACGGGGATTTTGTGGGGTTTGATGTGGTGATTGGGAATCCGCCGTATATTTCTTTAAGCAAGATTAAGGAGCAATCAGATTATTTTTCTAAAGCAGGATATGAAACTTATTCCAAAAGTGCGGACTTGTATTGCTTATTTTATGAAGTAGGTGCAAGGCTGTTAATAAAAGATGGCTACTTAACATACATCACATCTAATTCATGGATGAGAGCAATATATGGAGATCCTCTTAAACAATATTTCAAAAAGCACTTACGGCCGGTCGCACTTTTAAATATTGAGGATATTCAAGTGTTTGAAGAAGCAACAGTTGAATCAAATATTTTTACACTCAAAAAATCTTTTTATTTGAAAAGTTTTCCTGTAGTGAACCTTTCGACTAATTATTCTATAGGTGAATCATTATCTGATTATTTCAATATATACAAATTCGAGTTTAAAATTCCTGAATCACCAGAATGGTTTATTGGAAATCAGTCGGAAGGCAATTTAAAACTCAAAATTGAAATGGATTCAAAATTATTAAGAGATTTTCAAATTAATATAAATTTTGGAATCAAAACCGGTTACAATGAAGCTTTCATTATTGATGAAAGTAAGAAAAATGAACTAGTTAGTTTAGACTCAAAAAATATTGATATAATTAAACCTGTATTAAGAGGAAGGGATTTAAGAAAGTACTCGTTCCAGTTTTCTAATTTGTACATAATAAAGTCTTTATTCAAAGAAAATGAAAACATCAAGGAAAATTATAAAAGTATATTTCGACATTTGAATATTTTTAAGGAAAGACTAGAAATTAGGGGGCAAGTGAAAAATGGTCAGCATCATTGGTTAGAACTTGATAATAATCCAACTCAAAAGTACTTTGATTTATTTGAGAAGCCGAAAATCATTTGGGGGGAAATTTCAGATAAGCCAAAGTTTGCATATGAAGCAGGTAGCTATTGTGCTGAAGCAACCACTTTTTTTATGACTGGCGAAAAATTAAAATTTTTACTGGCAATATTAAATTCTAAAATTTCCGAATGGTACTTTAACCTTATTGGAACGACTACTGGAATGGGTACAAATCGTTGGAAAAAATACAAGATTGAATTACTACCTGTTAAAATTCCAGGTTCAAAATTAGAAACAAAAATTATTGGACTTGTAGATCAAATAATTGAATATAGGAATGAAAATCCATCATTTGACACATCTTCTCTCGAATCCCAAATCGACCACCTAGTCTACAAGCTTTACGATTTAACAGAAGAGGAGATAAAGATAGTTGAGGGGAGTGTGAAGGGGAGTTGAGAAATTTCTTTGTGCTGATGAGAGAAGTTGAATTGGCCTCACCCCGGCCCTCTCCGGAACAAACGGTATGGCTTTTATGAGCAGGTACGGCCGGAGAGGGAGGAAACTCGTCAGTTAAAGAACAAGGATTTATGTTAACCCTGTTTTGTCGTTTTTTACATTACCAGGACAATTTAATTGGCATTTAAAATAAAGTGTTATATTTCGAGTTAAATTTGAATACGCAAACAGTAAAGCGGAGAAGTAATGACACAACTTGTTAAAGATTCAGATGTAAATGAAAAACACAATGTAGTTTTTGTTGAAGCAGATTCTGATTTTGTGAAGGAGAGATACATGGATAAGGGTTTTTCAGGAAAGAATGCAAAGTCATTTTATCTGCGGAGACAAGGCATGGACCAACTTGCAGAAGATGTAAGAAATTGTGGTAAAAATTGCATAGTCATTGCTGATGAAAGTTTAAAAGGAGAGATAGATTTTCAGGAAATTTTAAAAAACAGGCCTTTTGCTGCCGGGCATAATAAAAGAAATATCGTCAGACGATCAGGAATGAGAATTTCAGGTACGCCAAAAAGTGAGAGGCTTTCACAGGTTTTTCCGAAAATTTATTACGGAGATGACGGTATAAGAGAAGTTATGAGAAATGAAGGAAAGAATCCCGGTCTGAAAAGGAAAATAATTACGAAGAGGATGCCATTATGGGAAAAAATTCAACGGGAGACAGGTGTAAATATCATGGAACTGTTGAATTGGCTGGAAAGCGAGAAGCATAAAAGTGAGACAATCACCATTAATGATAGAACTATTTCAAATCTTCAGCTATCTGAAGGAATAAAAAGTGGAGAGGAATATGCAATGATTTATCTGAATAATTATATTCGCATGAAAACACACCGGCGCAAGTAATTCGTTCCGGTATATATCATGCGTTTTTATGTCTGAAAGAAAGTTACTGCTTTGTATTACAAATGAATCACCGAAGCCAAATAAAAAAACAGGAAAATTAGAAAAGGACGTTGTTGAAAATGTACGTTCATTAATTCATCCTTTGCTTTCTGATGCTTGTGTCTTCCTACTTCTTAACTCTGTATCGCCACGATTAGAGGAGCAAATCCTTAATACTAATAAAAATATTTTTCTGGATAGATTTATTTTTGTCGGCCACGGATTAAAGGATGGTACAATATTTATCTGTTGCGATGAAGCGTTACAAGAGTTACCAATTACACATGATTTTTTTATTACCCAAAGAGATAAGTATTCGTTGGGATTTTTCTTTTCATGTCATGGTTATAAAATACTCACACAAGAAAACTGGCGGGGCATTTTGCATGACTGGGTTGCTGTCCATGGTGCACTCTTATATAACGGTTACCAGGGAGACAGCGAAGTCGATGCAGATTGGGAAGATTCATTTTTGACAATTCATAAAGAGTTAATTGATGAAATGGCAAACGGTGCAATCGTAAAGGAAAATCTCAGTGAGTATTTTTATCAACTGTATAAGAAATATGACAGTAAAAAGGATTATGTGAATACTTCCGCCTGCTTTTTCAGGTTGTATGATGGACTGCGCAGCAAATCGGACGAGCACTTGAATAGTTAGAGTGGGTTAATATTTTCCATGCAACTCCAAATTACAGGTGTATTCAATTAACGATAAATAGTAAGTGAAAAATGAACCCTAAAGATTATATTGTCAAATGGTTTAAATCAAAATAGATTCTAAGTCTATTACTAAGTTAGTTGACCCACTTGTTATCATAAACAATTAATTTTCATTTAAAATTCCTTAAAATCCTTTCCCTGTCCTCACTCTCTTTTTCATTCTTATGATATAATTCTATAAAAACAATTCGTTGTTCATCCGGGAAATAGGCATAAATTAATCTCAACCCGGAGTTGTTTCCTTTGCCTTTGAAACTATCACTAGCAATTTTTTTTATTTTGATTATGCAACTGGTTATACGAAGGCCATCAATACGATAACTAAAAGGGGACTGAGCATCAGGTCGGATCGTTAATATTTTTTTGACATCGCTAATATCACTTTCCAATGTGCGGTATTTCTTAAGTAACCGCTTTAAGTCTTTTTCATACTCAGTTAAACTTTCGAATTTCATTGGCTGAGATATTAATTTATCTCATTGTAAACCCTTACAGAATATGGCAACTCACGGTAGAAGGCAAGATTATAACTGATAAAGTCTCCATCAGTTGTTGCAAGCCAGGGAATATCTTTGTGAGAGTATTCGCTGATCATGTTTGCATTCCAGTCGCTCATTTGTTGTAATACATGATCGATGATGGTTTTTTCTGCAGCTGTCAATTTTGTTAAATCAGCTTTTATTAGAGGAATAAGTCGAATCTGTGTAAAGCCATGGTATTCTGCTTTAAATCTTTTCAATTGGTTTTTTTCAATTAATTCATTAATTAAAATGTCGATGTTCTGGGGCACAGGGCCAAATGATAATTTTTTGTATTTTGCACCGGTGAGATGCTCTTCGTAAAGCTCATAAAAATTGAAGTCGCAAAAGTATAATAACTTGTTAAGTACGGTTTCTCCAATGTTTGGTTTACCGGCACAATTTTCCAGAATATAGATCAGCACGGTTTTGAACTTATCTGTATTCATTGTGGGTACAGAAATACGTATTGTGTCTTTTTTTACTGGTTGACTTTTCACATATTGAGAGTCAGGTTCATTCAAAAGGCTTGTATCCTGTTTTTGGGAAAAGAATCCATCTAAAGAAAATCCTAATACTAATGCCAGCTTCTGAAATTCAATTATGTCAACGCTTCTATTGCCTAATTCGATTTGCGCTAAAGAGGGACGTGAAAGCTTTATTTCTCTTGCAAGATCTTCCTGCGAAAGCCCTTTGGCTTTTCGTAATTCCATTATCCTGCGACCGATTTCTTTTTGAGTGATAGATGATTTCATTAAATGTGGTTTGAAACAAAGATAGCTAAATGTTTTAAATTAGAACAATAGATTGTTTTATTATTCAAAAAAGGTTGTTTTGAATTGAAAAATTTAAATTTATCCATTCACGGACCTTATTACTTTGTCATTCTCCAGCTCAGCCTTTATCCTATTTTTCCCTACATTCGTACTACCTATCAGAATTAATGAGAACTAATCAAGTATTTACCGATAGTCCCGTCATCGACCAGGTTGGAGTAGAGGAGCGTATTGCCAGATTCGGCAAACGAAGCATAAAGAAGGAATCGAAATTGTCTGCATTAAAACTTGCCATGAGCATGCTCGATCTTACCACGCTTGAGGCAAAGGACACTCCCGGAAAAGTAAAACAACTTTGTACAAAAGCCATGTTCCCTCATACGGGTATTGATGGCATTCCGGCTGTCGCCGCCGTTTGTGTTTATCCGAATCTGGTACGTGTAGCTAAGGAAGCTCTCAAAGGTTCCAAAGTAAAAGTTGCCGCCGTTGCAACGGCATTCCCGAGCGGAATGTCGAGCAGAAAAGTTAAAATCGAAGAAACGAAGTGGGCCGTTAATGAAGGTGCCGATGAAATTGATATGGTCATTTCCCGCGGTCATTTCCTGGCAGGTGAATACAATTATGTTTTTGATGAGATCGCAGCCGTTAAAGAAGCCTGTGGAAATGCACATTTAAAGGTGATTCTCGAAACAGGCGAACTCAGCACACTGGACAATGTTCGTCTCGCAAGTGAT
>CAZAON010000342.1:0-3929 GCA_964486655.1 uncultured Flavobacteriales bacterium | reverse complement strand
CGTAAAATTTTGTCTCCGCTATTAGTAACCCTTTTTCGTTCCGCTCAAGAACCCGTCTTTCTGTTACATCATCAACGGCATAGAGTAAAGTATGTGAAAGCAGTTTCCCGTTTGAATTAAAAACATAGGAGTTTTTTTCTTCAAGTTCGCCATCAGAATCAAACTTACATTCTTCCGTTGTATTCCCGTTTTCATCCATTTGAACTGTTAACTCCAGGTATTCTTCATCTGCTTTTTGAGTCAGATCCGAAAAATTGAAGTTTTTATAATTCTGATTGAAACGGCGAATGGTTTTTATGTTTTTTGTCATTCTCTAATCATGTTTTAATTTTGCTTTATCTTGTAGTTTCAATACAATGTTCTCTTAGCCAAGAATTAATTTGTTCGATATTTAATTCACTTGAGGCAATACGAATCACAAAATCATATTTTTCGTTCTGACTACATTGAATATCATGATGATATTTTAATAGCAATAATCTCATAAGTACATAGCCCATTCGTTTATTACCATCAATAAAAGGATGATTAATTACTATACTTTCAATTAGAGCTGAAGCTTTGTTAATAGGTGTAGGATATAGATCTAACTTGTCGAAAGTGGCAAATGGTCTGTTAAGTGCAGATTTTAACGCATTTAGATCCCTAACACCCGAACTTCCGCCAAATTGATCAATTAGAATTTGATGGACACTTAAAGCTTCATTCAAGTCAATCATTGAGCGAGTCTTTCAAGTAATTCTTTATCCTCGGTTAATATTTTACGAATATTCTGGGTTAATGAAACAGAATCGGCAGATTTGTTTTGAATTGTTTTAAGGTAATCTAAAATATCTTGCAATACAGGTTCAGGAATAGTATCAAGAACTTTTTGAATTTCAGTTTTAATTTGTTTTGCAGTCATTTTATTTACGATTTATTATCAAATGTACAAATACGATTTTATGAATCAGGTTTCTTAATTTAAAACAATAAAATTAGTTATCGTTTAATTTATAAAGGACTCTGCTTTTTCCAGTGCTTTATTAAGCCCTGAAGGGTTCTTTCCACCGGCGGTTGCATAGAATGGTTGACCGCCACCTCCGCCCTGTATTTCTTTCGCAAGTTCACGAATGATATTTGTCGCATTCATGTTTTTATCTTTTACCAGGCTGTCGGAGATGATGAGTGATAATAATGCTTTGCCGTCGATTTCAGCGCCCGCGAGGAAGAACAGATTATCTACCTGGTTCTTTAATTCGAATGAAAGATTTTTAATTGCATCAGCTGTCGGAAGATCAATTCTTTCAGCTATGATATTAATCCCTCCCACCGACTTAATTTTAGTCAGCATTTCTTTCTTCACAACTTGTGTCTTCTGGGCAGTGAATTCTTCAATGCGTTTCTGCAATGCCGTATTTTCATCAAGGATTTCCTGAACACGTTGCACCGTACTTTTCGGATTCTTAAGTAACTCACGCAATTCCTGCAATTCTTTCGACTGACGGTCTATGAATTCTTCGGCCTTCACTGCGGTAATAGCTTCGATACGACGAACGCCTGCCGCAACGGCTCCTTCGGAAACAATCTTAAAATATCCGATCTGTCCCGTCGATGGCACATGCGTTCCACCGCATAATTCAATCGAGAAAGCCGGATCGAAAATAATAACACGAACAAATTCGCCATACTTCTCACCGAATAATGCCATCGCTCCCATATCCATCGCTTCTTTTACCGGAACATTTCGTTTTTCAGTCAACTGAATATTTGCACGGATCTTATCGTTAACCAGTTTTTCAATTTTCGCAATTTCTTCATCAGTCACCTTTGCGAAGTGTGAAAAATCGAATCTTGTTTCGTTTTCATTTACCAGAGATCCTTTCTGATTCACATGTGTACCGAGCACCGACTTCAAAGCCGCATGCATGAGATGCGTGGCAGAGTGATTGTTGTTGATCAACTTTCTTCTTTGTGAATTTATCTTCGCATGAAAATCAGCTGATAAGTCTTTCGGCAATTTGTCTGTAAAGTGAATGATCAGATTGTTTTCTTTCTGCGTATCGGTGATATAAACTTTTTCGGAAGCGGATTGCAATTCACCCACATCACCCACCTGTCCGCCGCTCTCTGCATAAAACGGAGTCCTGTTCAGTACAATCTGGAATTGTTCCTTATTCTTCGATTTTACTTTCCTGTATCGGAGTATCTGCGCATCACATTCAAGAGAATCGTAACCGACGAATTCGACAGAATCTCCTTCCGTTACAACAACCCAGTCATCGGTATCAACAGCCGCAGCCGAACGAGAACGTTCCTTTTGTTCTAATAATGCTTTGTTGAATTCATCCATGTCAACTTCCAGTCCTCGCTCACGTGCCATCAACTGCGTAAGATCTATCGGAAATCCGAATGTGTCATATAATTCGAATGCAAATCTTCCTTCAATCTTTTTGCCTTTGTATTCTTCAAACTTGCGAATACCTGTTTCCAGTGTGCGCAGAAAAGCATGTTCTTCTTCCTGAACCACACGAATGATAAAATCCTGCTGGGCCTTAATTTCGGGGAATACATCTTTGAATTGCTCGGCAAGTATCGGCACCAGCTTATTTAGGAAAGGTTCTTTCAGATCGAGGAAAGTAAAAGCATAGCGAACCGCACGGCGTAAAATTCTTCGAATGACATAGCCCGCCTTGTTATTAGAAGGTAGCTGTCCGTCGGCAATCGCCATTGTTATCGCTCTGATATGATCGGCCATAACGCGCATGGCAATATCAGTCTTTTCATCAGCGCCGTATTTTTTCTTGGCGTTAACAGCGATGAACTGTATGATTGGCTGGAAAACATCCGTATCGTAATTCGAAGTTTTTCCCTGCAAAGCCATACAAAGACGTTCGAATCCCATCCCGGTGTCTACGTGTCTTGCTGGTAAATTTTCAAGTGAACCATCTGCCTTACGGTTGAATTCCATGAAGACGTTATTCCATATTTCAATCACCTGCGGATGTCCGGCATTTACAACTTTCGCTCCGTCAAGTTTTTTTCTTTCTTCTTCGCTGCGAAGGTCGACGTGAATTTCCGTACAGGGGCCGCACGGACCGGTGTCACCCATTTCCCAGAAATTATCTTTTTTATTTCCTTTCAGAATGCGGTCGACGGATGTGTATTTTTTCCAGTGGTCAAAACTTTCCTGGTCGAATGCGAGTTTTTCTTTTTCATCACCTTCGAATACCGTAACATATAATCTGTCAGGTGGAAGATTGTAAACTTTCGTCAGTAGTTCCCAGCTCCATTCAATTGCTTCAGCTTTGAAATAATCGCCGAATGACCAGTTGCCAAGCATTTCGAACATGGTATGATGGTAAGTGTCAATACCCACTTCTTCAAGATCATTATGCTTTCCTGATACACGTAGGCATTTCTGTGTATTTGCTATGCGTTTATATTTCGCCGGAGCATTTCCAAGAAAAATATCTTTAAACTGATTCATGCCCGCATTGGTGAACATGAGGGTCGGATCGTTTTTAACGACCATTGGCGCTGATGGAACAATTTGATGCCCTTTCTTTCGAAAGAATTCTAAAAACGCGGTTCTTATTTCGGATGATGTCATCATTTTTCGGAATTGTGATAAGCAAATTCGTAATGTATATTTGCATACCCCTAATCGGGATGCGAATATAAACAGTAAAGCGCAATTTTAAAGAGAGTGCCAAAGGTTAAATATCATTTCAATACGCATACGCTCAAGTACGAGCGTGTCATCGTTAGCTGGAAGAAGAGATTGCTTCGCTGGACCGGCTGGCTGGCGACTGCCGTTGTATTTGGTGCGGTGATCATGGTGCTTGCATATAATTTTCTCGATTCTCCGAAGGAAAAACGTTTAAAGCGTCAGCTGGAGGAATCCGTTTATCAGTTGGAACTTCTCAAGCAGCGGACGGAAAAGATCA
>CAZAON010000341.1:0-8955 GCA_964486655.1 uncultured Flavobacteriales bacterium | reverse complement strand
GAACGGATATTATCGGGAGGTGACTTACGAAGCATCGGTAAAAGCAATTTGGTTGTTTTAAAGGTTACCAATCAAACCCATTTTGACGATCTGTTCAAATGTTTATTTTATGATGACAGAATTGTTGTAATGAGAGCGGCCGACGCCATTGAAAAAATAACGACAAATAACCCCGGTTATTTGCGAAAACATAAAAAAGAGATTTTTGCCTTATGTAAGATCTTTGCAGATGAGGAGCTTAAATGGCATTTAGCTTTATTAATTCCGCGCCTCCAACTTGACAACAAGGAATTTAGCGCCGCTTGGAATATTTTAACCGCGTGGGCGAAAGATCGATCCAATTCACGGATAGTTCGAGTTAACTCAATTCAAGGATTGTTTAATCTTTGCCTGCATAACATTGCGCTGAAACCAGAATTAATATTAATTCTTTCCGAACTTGAAGTCGAAAATATTCCGTCAATAAACGCCAGAATAAAGAAACTGTCTCATTCATTAAAATTCCAACATAAGATACAAAAAGGGCTATAAGCATGATGACATTTCTTGGCGAATAAGCAAACATGGGCCTTTAGCAGGATGGATCCAGAAAAAGATATAGTTTTAAGACAACCTTCCTAGTCATCTTACGTATTTTACACACTATACTTCAGGAAATTCAAATATGTTTTGGCCAATTTTTTTTTCGATAGGCATTGCGCAGGGTTTATTTCTCATTACAATCGTTTGGTATAGGAGATCAAAAAACCCTTTAGCCTCATATTTGGTGAGCACTATCCTTTTTTTGATGGTACTCTCTAATTTTGGTTATTTAGTCATTCGCACAGACCTTGTACAATATATTCCGCAAATGTACGGCCTACCCTGGGGAACCCTGTTCCTCTTTGGGCCGTTGCTTTATTTTTATTCAAAGTCCATTTTGGACGAAACTTTTAGATGGAACCTTGGATATTGGATCCATTTTGCACCTTACATGGTTCAACTCGTCACTATGCTTCCCTATTTCTTTGATGATAAGCAATTATGGATCACTTTCATTGATCAATTTCTCACCGGTCAATTGCCTATTAACCTGTACACAAAGATCATTTTTGCGATACAAAACGCGCACTTAATTCTCTATCTCGGTATGACATTTAAGTGGATTGGATATGCAAAGCATCGTTATCAGGAGATCCGTTACATAGTATCTGTTCCGGCACGTATTTCTTGGCTAACTGCATTCATGTATTGTATGGGTTGCCTGTTAATCACTGTACTTTCCCTTTACGTCTTTATAATTGTGAATGGGAAATTTGACCCTATAACGAACTATGTTTATACGGCAATAACTTCAGGAATTGTATATTTTATGGCATATACTTTTGTCTTGAATCCTGAAATAATCAATCCCGATTTCATGCAAAAATACTGCAATTACATGCCATTTATAGGTGATGACGGTAAAAAGTTTTTAGAAAAACTCAGAGTACTGCTTGAAGAAAACAAAATTTATACCAATACGGAATTAAAATTATCCACATTGGCTGATGAATTAGGGTTACCGCAACATCAGGTCTCGAAACTGATCAATGATAAATTTGGAAAATCATTTACCGAACTGATCAATGAATATAGGGTCAAAGAAGTTCTTTCAAAAATAAACCTTCCAGAATATCAATCGCACACCGTTTTAGGCATAGCTTTGGATGCCGGTTTCAATAGCAAGTCCTCTTTTAACAATGCATTTAAGAGAATTACAGGTAAAACTCCATCCGAGTTCAAAAAACCTATCTAAATAGTGTCCTATCCTATAAAACAAGGCGAAAAGCGTCCAACATTTTACTAATTTAACTGCTTATATCAAACTCATTTCAAAAAACAAGATAAAAGGAGGGTTCCGTGCAGCTCAAATTAGTATTATGCTATCTTTTTTTTCTTTTCATTCTTAGCACCAGTAAGGGTTTTTCACAAATGAGGCCCGATCTCGACACCACCATTAATAATCTTATTCACATTCCTGGATATGAAACGAGTAGAATTGGCGAGTTACAAGAAGTAAAGAAATACGGTTATGGCAAGCAGAATCTGATCCTCATTCCTGGTTTAGGTTTCGATGCGTCTGTATTTAAGGATTTCATGGAGGCGAATAAGGCCAATTATACGATGTATGCCATAACTATTCCGGGTTATGGAAAAACAAAGGCTCCACCCATGCCTGTGGAGGGTACCAGTTATGGTGAGCAAAGCTGGAATAAGGGAGTTATTCAGGGTTTAATAAAATTCATAGAAAAAGAAAAAATACAAAAACCGGTCATTGTTGGCCACTTTGTTCAAGGAACACAACTGGCATTACGAATGGCCATCGATTACCCGGAAAAAGTCAAAGGCGTAATCATTCTGGGAGGACCGGCTAAATTTGTTATGGCTTCCGGAGGGCGCGTCAGAGATTTTCCACTTGATACCATGATACTTTTCACTGATAAATATACAGGTCCGAAGTGGTTTAAACACATGAAAAAGCAGTGGTTCGACGATAACAATATCCGTCCGGAAATATATTCCCTGGACAGCGCCAAAGGCAGTGTTTTGTGGAAACAATCAGCGGCTGTGTCACTTCCAGTCATGGTGCGCTATTCAGCCGAATTCTTTGCCTGTGATGTGAAGGCAGAGATCGGCAAAATAAGATGCCCTGTACTAGTACTGCGCGCTACGTTTAATGATAAAATATTGCAAGATCCGATAAATAATTACGTTGCACCACAATACATAGACTCTTGGAATGGTGTATCTGCAAAGAATCCTTTAGTGCAAGTGAAAGACATACTGAACGCGGCATCTTTTTTGTGGAAAGAAAAACCTGGTGAAGTCTACGGTGAAATAAAAGGCTTTTTAGATAACATTAAAAAATAATGCAACGTGTTTTAGGCGCCATTTGAGGAAAATTTAAATGGATAAGATCCATGATGCTTGCGAATCAATAAAAACAGGCGATATAGAACTACTTATCAAATTACTCAATGAAAATCCATCATTGGTTGATGAAAAGACCGAACAAGGAATTTCATTAATACAATTTGCAGCATATTGTAGAAATAAGCCTGCGCTTGATGTTTTGAGAAAATACAGGAGTAATTTTGATATTTTTGAAGCCGCAAGCATCGGTGTCATCGAAACAATCAGAAATCAAATTGAAAATAAGCCAACCCTAATAAGCTCGTATTCTCCTGACGGATTCACCGTTTTAGGTCTTGCTTCGTTTTTTGGACATTATGACATTGTAAAATTTCTGCTTAAAAAAGGAGCTAATCCTAACCTGGCATCAACAAACCAGTTTAAGGTTGCTCCTATTCATTCGGCCTGCGCCATATCGAACTACGAGATCGCTGAAATTCTGATAAAACACGGCGCCGACGTTAATGCAAAACAAATGCAGGGCGTCACTCCGCTGCATTCTGCTGCGCATAATGGAAGCACAAAGCTTGTTAAGCTGCTTATTTCCCATGGAGCCGGCGTAAATTCTAGAATGGAAAACGGTCAAACACCCTTATTCATGGCTTTAGAAAAAGGTTTTCAGGAAGCAGCGGATCTCTTAAAGAGCCACGGAGGTCAATAAAAAGTTTCTGAAGGTATTTATTACGAATAAAAGCTTTGGCTGCATCATTATGTACACTCGAGAAGAATTCAATTACACCAGATCGATCAGGCGCAGATCAATAAAGCGGCATTCGATATTGTTAGCTAGCGGCAGCGTAGTTGTTGGGTTAAGTGCATTAGGATTTCTTAAGTGGTCTGATTCACATTATGAACAAAGTTTCAGAATTATGATTGCCATTTTCACATTTTTCATAGTTTTGACTACGATTGGCTCATTATATATTTGGCTCAAATTCATCATGAAAAAAAATGCGGTCAAATGTCCTCTTTGCGGAACATCTTGGATTGGAGATTCTGAACGTATCGTTTCAGCAACTTGCCGGTGTGACAACTGCGGACGCACTGTCATTACTTCGTGAACCCTGCAGATAGATTATATAGATCGATTTAAAGACATTTGATTTAATATATGGTTATTTGAGAGCCTTCATTAAAGAAGCTTGCAACCCTTTAAATTTGTTTAAAATGAAAATTCAACACTATTTGAGTAAATTATCAGTTAAAGAAAAAAGATTTGTTCAAAAACTCAGAAGGCTTATTCTTGAAACAGACCCATCGGTAAAAGAGGAGTTGGGTAGTATAATGGCCATTAAAAACACCTTGAACTATACACAACAAGGTGTTTTTAAATATGGGTTGTCTGTAACTCAGCATCACATTTCATTTCATTCCATGGTCCTTTACGCAAACCCTTCATTAGTACACTATCTAAAACGACATTTGAAACAGGCCAAGTTTAAAAAAGGCTGTGTTAATATTCATAGCTATGATGATTTTCCAGAGGAGATTCTTAAGAAACATTTGGATTTAAGTTCTGTAATTGATTTCACTCCTATTATAAATCGTTATGATAAAAGGAAATAATACGATAGGAACATTTCTGAATTCGTTTGTATCCGTCATGGCACGGACTCGAGAAGGCGTTATGCCGGCTATTTAAGAAAAGGGGTTTCCTCATTGAGTTAGAAGAAATATTTTCATCGAAAAACTTGTGGTTTATCTAAACACTAACATTATTACGGTTTTATGGATTTGTCCAAACCACTCATCGCTGAATTACAGCACGAAAGCTTGTCGATAAGGAAAATGCTAGAACTTGTGCCTAAGGATTCTTTACTCTGGAAGCCTCACGAAAAATCGCGATCTATAGGGGAAGTAGCTTTGCACATCGCTAATATTCCCGGGATTTTTATCGCGCCCATAAATCGTGATGAATTTGACCGAAACGAGTATCGAACAGCCGGAGAAACCCTCGCAACATTTGATCGAAATATTGCTGATGCAATTGAAGTATTACAAATGATTCCTAATCTCAGGATGTTTTCACTATGGCAATATAAAGTTGGCGAAAAAATTATTCTTGAAATGCCGCGCTTGGCCGTCATTCGCGCGATGGGGATCAACCACCTGATCCATCATCGCGGTCAGCTCTCTGTTTATCTGCGATACAGGCCGCTTCTATTGTATTCGTTGTGGCTTTTATTACGGCAGGACTTCCGGCTTTTCAAGCCGCTACGGAATCGTTAAGGAATAATAAACGGCATAGGCATTTTAGCTGAGATCGACGAGAGTAACTGCGAAAAGTGAGTTATTAATATTAACGGAGTAACTAGCGAAAGGAACAATGATGAAAAAAATTAGCAAAAACAGTCTTTGGGTTTTCAGTTTTGTTTTAATTAATACTGGAATTCTTTTGGCGCAAAGCAAAAACTTTAGTTCTGAAAACAATGAATGTTTTGTTGGAAGTTCGTTTTTTATGTTAGGTAATTTGTTTGCAGATTCGCCGGATTATTATAGGCTGGATTTGGCTTATAGACTTACATCAAAAGATATCCTGATACTGCAACCACTAACATGGAAATATCATGCGCCTCTGGGCATACCCTATACCAGCAAATCTTTTGAGTCTAAGAAAGAAAATTATCCGGGTTATGTCAGATCGTTCGGTATCGGTATAGGATACAATCGTAAAATATGGAAAAACTTATTATTGGGATTATATGCCACGCCATTCACGGTAAAATATCATGATTCGAATAATCATAAAACACGAACTGGTTTTCAATTGTTTTTACAATTTCAAACTTTCTACCGGGTTGAGTTCCTTGATAAAAGGATTTATATCGAACCCGGCATTACATGTAATTACTGGCCAATTAATACAAACATGCCAGAAACATTCAAAATAATTGAAAAGAAATGGCCAAATTATTTTTTGTTTGAACCGGTGCTTAATTTCGGTTACAACTTTTCTCTTTAGAAATTACCAAGAAGCAACAGCGCTTCCGTTGCAGGCATGACGAATCTTTTGTCGTTTGAATTGTATAACGGAAATTGTTCATACTGGACGCATCTATTATATTCGTTGTGGCTTTTATTACAGAAGGGCTTCCGGTTATCAAAGCCGCTACGGCCAATCCGGTGGAATCGTTGAGGAATGAATAATAAAAAGGCAGGCTAAATATCTTGTGAAGAGAATTGATTTTTACTTCCAAAGCATGAGAAACATTCTACCTGTGGTTAGCAGGACACCACCAAGACTAATCTCAACCATCTTTCTGTTTTTAATACTAACAGGATGCGGTCAAAAATCTGTTCCCTACCGGCTGCTGCGGTATGGTGATTCAGATATTAATGATTTTAAGAAATTTCCATCAAGGATATTGGCTCCGGCGCAAATCCCGTTTAATTTTGTTTTAGATAGTATATCCGGAACACGTAAATTCTTGAAACTTAAAAATGAAATTGGTCTCGAGAAAACGCTTGAAGAGAAAAATACAGCGGCTTTTGTTGTCGGACATCACGATACGATTGTTTTTGAACGCTACTATAACGACTGGGATATCTCCTCAGCTGTTCAATATTTTTCAATGACAAAATCGGTAATGTCTTTGCTTATTGGGTGCGCTATTGATGACGCATTGATTGGAAGCGAATACGATACCGTAACGAAATACATACCCGAATTGAAAAGCAGGGGATTCGAAAATATCACATTGCTTGATTTACTCCAAATGCAGGCTCCCATTAATTATACAGAAAACGATAACCCTTTCGGTCTTCACGCAAAATTTTATTATACTGCCCGCCTTGAAGAAGAAACATTGAAACTGACCGCAAATCCAAAAGGGCCCAGAGAATTTGTTTATCGATCATGTAATATTGCCCTTTTAGGGTTGATTTTGAAAAGAGTATTAAAGGCAGAAACTATTTCTCAATATCTTCAAAGAAGAATATGGGCTCCTGTCGGAATGGAAAGCCCGGCGTATTGGACTATTGATAAAGATAGCGATGGGATTGAAAAGACGTGGTGTTGTTTAGCCGGAACAGCAAGAGATTTTGCAAAAATTGCAGCCTTATATCTCAACCATGGCAAATGGAATGAGCAGCAAATCATTTCAGAGAATTGGATAGACAGAACTTTGGCTCCTCTATCCAACAAAAACGAAGATGTGATTTACAATTATGGCTGGTGGATATATCCAAAACAAAATGTATTAGCCGCTATAGGTAAAGATGGGCAGTTTGCATACATCGTACCTGCGAAAGATATGGTCATCATCCGATTGGGGAAAAATATGGGAGGTATGAAACGAGAGGGTTGGCTTCAACTTTTTGGTAAAATTGCAGATATTTTTTAAGGCAAACATACTGTAAATAGTTTAAGAAACATCAAAAAAGTGCCCACGTAAACAATTTATTGCCCAAGTTAGTTTTGAGATTCACTGCATCCAGTTCGTATGTACTCCTAAAAAACGTATATGATCAAGAAGTTAATGGTTCTTCTTGTTGTTGGAGCTGGTGCAATGCATACACAGGACATTCCAGACTCGACAACAGTTTTTCTTTTAGGAAATCAAATTACTCATAATGGAGAGATCATGTCAAAAAAGAAAAGGGTTGTTCTCATGCTTATCATGGTAATTGTTTTTGCATTGTTTTATTCTCAATTATCGTACGAACCTCTGTCTGTTGAAAGCGGCGTCTTTAAGTTAAGCAATACCTTCTCACAGCACACATCAGATGTATGGGTGGTAAGATTTATCCCCAACGGAAATTTGTTAGCCAGCGGAAGTGTGGATAGTACCGTACGGGTCTTTACTAAGGAAGGAAAGGTAGTCCATAATTTAAAGCATCCTTTAGGAATAACTTCTCTTGCATTTAGCCCTGACGGACAGTCCTTGATCACCGCAGGATATGATGCTATTATCAGGCTTTGGGATCTGTCCAATGATAGCGTTGTAAAAACGTATAAAGGGCATTCCGGCACTGTGTGGACAATTGCTTTCAGACCGGACGGTAAAATGATTGCAAGCGCCGGGGAAGATCGCACGATCAAATTATGGAATGTCCAGGAAGGCACTTTGCTAAAGATAATGGAAGGCCACACCTTAAATGTCTGGTCCGTAAAATTTACTCCCGATGGCAATCAAATCGTGAGCGGTAGTTTTGATAATACCATCAGGATATGGGATGTATACGAAGGCAAGGCAATCCACACGCTCGAAGGACATGAACAAGCTATCGTCGATCTGGCGATCAGCCCTGATGGAAAAACCTTAGCCAGCGGCAGCGATGATGCAACTATCAAACTATGGAACCTCGGCGAGGGGCGCTTGATGCAGACCCTTAAGGGAGGGGACGAACATGTCCAGGCGTTGGCATTTAGCCCTGACGGTAAACGATTGCTCAGCGGCGGAAAAGACAAATCGAGTTTCGGTGAATTCCTGCAAAACATATTCGGAGATTCACACTCTAATAAAGGTGTCAGCATGCGTCTTTGGGATTTACAATCAGGTGAAGTGCTTCAAACGTTTTGTGAACATGCAAACGATGTCAACGATGTGGACTATAGCCCGGATGGCAAATGGATCGCAAGTGCAAGTTCGGATAAAACGGTTAAATTGTGGAGAGTAGCCTATTGAAAGAAATTTAGATTTATCGTTGTATCAAGCCATGACGAAGAGTGCAAATGATAATCATCGAAAACACTGCAATAACTGAAATAATTCTTTCACTTGTGAATCACTACAAATTCAATATTTTTTTCAGTTCCTGCGCACGGCCACGGCTGACAACCTGTTCGACTTTGGTCGGATCGTTAAGAATCAGCTTATACTGTCCGTTAAACCACGGAACAATTTCGCCGATGTGATGCAAATTGACAATGGCCGACCGGTGAGTACGAAAAAAATATTTGGGATCAAGCCTTTGTTCCAGTTCGTCCAATGTATAACGAACATCATGGCGATGCCCTTCCGTATGAGCAAACGTTATGCTATGCTCCGTGTCAAACCACACAACATCTTTGGCTTTGAT
>CAZAON010000340.1:0-23721 GCA_964486655.1 uncultured Flavobacteriales bacterium | reverse complement strand
AATATTCAGACCGGATACGCTTGCTCAAACACTTTATGTGAGAGTAACTTCCGATGCTGATCTTCCGGGTAATTTTCTGTTTGGAGCTTTTATAGATAGTTTAATTAATTCGGCAAACAATTATCCTTCTCAACAACTATCTCCTGAAATTTTTTGTCATAACAAAACGCTTTTCATAAATACTACGCATACTCAGAATCCGGGTACTTTTGAGATTTACAATTTACAAGGATTAAAGATCAGATCAGGCACAATTTCAAAAGGGAAAAATGAAATTGCACTGAAAGAATTCCCTGAAGGAATTTATTTAGTGAATATTTTTGCAGATGGAATGCCTGGATCTAAAAAGATAATGTTGAAATAATAGTTTCGGGTTACGGATTATCTTTCAGCCGAAAGGAGAGTTGGCATTTTTATAATTCTTTTGATTTTTTAGCAGGCAGGCGAATACCATCAGAATTTGACTACGCCTTGCAGCGCAAATACACGAGGCGGTTGCATATCTCCGGGTCGCTGCATGTAGATATGATTACCCAGATTCTTTATGATAAAAGACAATTGAATACCCCCGGTAAAATTATAAGAAACTCTTCCGTCAACTATTATATCCCCGTCCTTATGATAATTTCTGTAGTCGGCAATGCCGAGTCCGGGTGGAAATAAAAAATCGAGCAGATTGGGCTGCACCGTGAATATGCGATCGATGTTTTCCATTCGGCTCGTATAACGGATAGAGAAACCCAATTCAATTTTTCTGCTTTTCAATGCTAAGTCACCCTTGATCATGTGGCGGCTTCTGTACTTTAAAAAAGTTGTGCTGTCGCTGCCGTAAATATTTGCCTCTCCGATTTTCGCTACATAAGCGCTATCGAAGGTAAGCTGGCGCGGATTTAAATATGTATACCCGGCCTGCAGGGTAAGTGTCCAGGCGGATGAAATTTTAGTCTCTGCCATCATTGTTATCTCGAAACCCTTTATGCGGGTATCGCCGACGTTAACCGACTTGAAACCAAAATCCGAAAAAAGTGTTCCGGATGTTCCCCATTGCGCGAAGGCGAATTCCATCATATTCTGATAGTCGTTCTGAAAAGCCGCAAAGTCAATATACCCAATAAGTGATCCGATCTTTACAAGCTGCTTCACCCCTATTTCGTAACTCTGCCCGTTTTCCGGTTTCAACTCCGGATTCGGAAAAATATTTGCACCTCCTACAGTCGTCTGTATGAATCGTTCGGCAATCGATGGAAACCTGTAGCCTTGTCCGGCAGAGGCCCGGAAATATGTTCCTCCAAACGCATGATAATTAACTCCGGCACGAAAAACGGGTTTCCAGTTATCAATGAGTGAATCCACTTCGTTCCGCTCGGCCCGTACTCCACCGGAAAAGTTAAAACGCTTCCATTTAAAATCTCCCTGTAAATAACCGGCTTTTTGATTTCCATTGTGATCAGAATATAATTCGCTCTTTACTACATTTTCAATATTAACCAATCCGGTCGTGAGCGTAATATTCTCTCCGAATCTCTTCTGATACTGATATTCGTAGTAATACAGATCTCCCCTTGAATTCTGATCCGTATTATTGACATTATTTGTTCCGAACCAGCGGGTGCGAAGCTTGTGAACGCTGCCGCGGTCGTTTATATATGTGATGAACGGGTCAACATTTGTACGATATGTTGTAGACTTGCTGATTGTATTCTCCGCCGGCTTATATGCACCCGTAGTATCATTCTTCCAGAGAAAAAAGATATTCGCATTATTCACCATGGTGTTAAAATTAATTCCGGCCGAAAGTCCTTTCAGTTTGAAATTATACCGTGTATTGAAATTTATCCTTCCCCGCTTTTCATTCTCATCCTGTCTGTAACTCTGATCGTTAAAATAATTACCCCCTACAACCAGGTCGAGACGATTAATCTTGCGGCTGTGAAAAAAACTGAGTCCGCCATAAAATGTATTTTCATCCTGGTACGAAACCGAATATTTTTTATCCGTCGTTATATAGGCATTATCATACATTCCGCCGAACATGGATATTTTTGTCATCGGTGTATCCCGGGGGAAGCCGGTCCTGATATTCATTACACCGTTTAAGGCCGACGAACCGAACAAAACGCTTGAGGCGCCTTTGATTACTTCAATTTGTTCGAGATTTTCGACCGGAAGAAAATTCCATTTCGAATCACCCGCATCAGCGGTAAGCATGGGAAGATCGTCTACCATTACCTGCACCCTGCTTCCGGCTCCGTAGCTCCATCCGCTTCCTCCGCGGATATTTGCCTGTCCGTCTATAATAAGTACACCCGGAATGTAATCTACCGCCTCATCAATAGCGACATTATTGCGGCTTTCGATGATTTGCGGTTTTAATACTTCCATGGAAACAGTCACATCTTCCAGTTTCTGTTCGAATTTACTGGCTGTGATAACGACAATTCCGAGCTGGTGTTCATTGGACTTTAGAGAAACATTAAGTTCAATTTCATCATTCTCTTTTATAGTCACCTCCCTTGTCTCGGGCAGGAAAGAAATCATCCTGAATTGCAGGCTGTGCTTTCCCGGAGACAACTTTAGGGTGTACCTGCCATTGCCATCTGCCGTAGCCGCTATAGAGTCATCGGCTACCGCAATTGCGCCGGGAAGAGGCTCATTGGAGCCTGAAGAGATAACTCCCCTCACTGTTTGTGCCCTTAGGACAGAAGAAATCAGTAAAAAGCAGGCTGCAAAAAAAATCAAGAGGTGCTGAGTTCTCATACTATAATGATTGTAATTGATCGGATGGCCACGTATTATTGACGCGAAAAACAATGATATAAAAAATTAACAGAAGTTAATCAATATGCAACATTTGAAGAAGTATGAATGAAGAACTTAAATACCGGCTTGCATTGCATTTCACTCCGGGAATCGGTCCGGTTCTGGCACGTTCGCTTATGAGTTATTGCGGTGGCGTACAGGAGATTTTCCGTAACCGAAAATCACAACTCGAACGAATACCCGGTATAGGAAAAGAGCGGGCCGGATTGATTCAGACGAAAGGCTTGTTGGAAAAAGCGGAGCGGGAAATTGAATTCATGGATAAGAATAATGTCAGGGCGATTTTTTATACGGATGCCGGATTCCCTTCAAGATTAAAGAATTGCTATGATGCGCCTCTGATGCTTTTCTATAAAGGGAATGCAGATCTGAATGCAGGTAAAATGATTGGTATAGTCGGAACCAGATTTATGACTCAATACGGAAAGGATGTGACTGAAGCGATACTTACGGCACTCGCAGAACATAACATAACCATTGTAAGCGGACTGGCGCATGGAATTGACGTGCAGGCACACAGGGGATCGATCAGGAATAATTTGCCGACGATCGGAGTAATCGCGCATGGTTTAGACCGTTTATACCCTGCGGAGAATAGAAATATTGCGGTGAAGATGATGGAGTCGGGCGGATTGATCACAGAATATCCAAGCAATACTAAAGCGGCCCGGGAGAATTTTCCGGCCCGTAACAGAATAGTTGCCGGCATGTGTGATGCGATTATTGTAATTGAATCGGCCGAAAGAGGAGGCGCGCTCATAACGGCGGAGTTTGCCAATGAATATAACAGAGAAGTATTTGCCGTCCCGGGAAGGATAACGGATAAATTTTCTCAGGGTTGCCATAACCTGATCAGTCAGAACAAGGCTGTCATCTATGAAAACACGACACAATTTTTAACGCAGATGGGCTGGATGAAAGAGAATATTGAAAAAGAAAAAGCGGGAAACAGTCAGCTCGAATTATTTCCTCTTCTGACCGATCAGGAAAAAATTGTTGTGGACCTGCTTAGAACGAATGGAAAATCGGAGATAGATTATCTGGCCATACATTCTAATATGCCGGTGAATAAAGTTTCATCAATGCTGCTGAACCTGGAGTTCGCAGGCGTGCTACGCTCGTTGCCCGGGAAGATCTACCAGCTGGTTTAGTTTCGGGTTTCGGGTTTCGGGTTTGCAACACTGAATCTGGAACTTCGAACTTCCGAAACCCGACACATAAAAAAAGACGCCTTGCGGGCGTCTTTTTGTACTGGATAAAAAACAGTTATTATGACAGGTGCTTATTTACAAGCTTAGTCATTTCAAACATTGAAACTTGTTTTTTACCTCCGAAAACTTTCTTCAGGTTGTCATCAGCGTTGATGTTACGACGCTCTTTCGCATCCTGAAGTTTGTTCTTTTTGATGTACTCCCAGAGTTTCTTAGTCACCTCTGTACGTGGAAGTGGTTTACTTCCTACTACCGGTGCTAGAGCATCACTGATGTTCATCGGTTTCATGAAAGCAGCATTAGGCTTGCGTTTAGTTTTAGCTTTTGCTTTCGCTTTAGCTTTTGGCTTTGCAGCAGCTTTTTTAGCTTTTGCTTTTGTTTTAGACTTCGCTTTTGCCGGCGCTTTCTTTTTAGCTTTTTTAGTTGCCATTTTTTTAAAATGATTTAAGGTTATCTACAGGCAAAACAACGAAGTAATTCCATTGAAAAATCATTTTTCGAAAATAAGTTTTCCACAATGGGAAAGGTCATTTTCATAGGGGAAAAATGCTGTATGTACGACTCATAGCAGCTTTGGTACAAGTCGCTTTTACGTTTCCCCTATGAAGAAACACCTTTTACAAAAAAAACAGGAATACAGCCTGAATAAGGCCATAGACAAGGCTTTTAGAGATTTTACCGAGAGGAAAACAGGTTCAAAAAAACACCCTCTAAAGTTGATATTAATAAGTTTGTCCAATAGGTGGAATATTGATATTATTGTAGGGCATTGGATCAGAATCTATGGTTATGCACAATCCGTTTTATATTCACAGGTTCAGATTCCCGTCTTAAAAGGTTATAATTTACAAAATGATATTCTGACAATTTCTTTCTTCCCTCCGGTTATGACAGAATACTTACAGATGATTAATTTAACAATACTCGACGTACAAAATACTCAACCGGTTAATATCTGGATGTGGTTGGCAATCGTCATTCTACTCTCGGCCCTTATATATTATCTCTTTTTTATGCGATCAAAAAAACTGATATCAGATAAAAAAGCTCTGGAAGAAAAAATGGCCATTGCCGGCTTACAATTGCAACAAAAGTCCCATGAACTTGTACTGGCAAATGAAACACTGAGAGTCACTCAAAAGCAGCTTATTCAATCAGACAAGATGGCCTCGCTGGGTCAGCTTACCGCGGGAATTGCCCATGAAATTCAGAATCCGTTAAACTTCATTAACAACTTCTCCGAACTTTCGGCTGAATTGTTAAAAGAACTTGACGACACACAGGATGCAAACGAACGCAAGACTATCGTAGCGGATCTTATTCAAAACCTTGAGAAAATTACTTTTCACGGCAAGAGAGCCGACAGTATTGTTAAAGGAATGCTGCAGCATAGCAGAAGCTCCACGGCCGAGAAACAACCTACTGACATAAACAGGCTGGTCGAAGAATTTTTCATTCTTGCCTACCATGGAATGCGTGCAAAAGATCCCGGTTTCAATTGCGTAATGGACAAGAAACTTGCGGCCGGACTTCCTCTTATAAAAATAATCCCCCAGGATGTGAGCCGGGTTATCCTGAACATATTCAACAACTCTTTCTATGCTGTGGATGAGCGGAGAAAGTCGGAAGGAAAAGATTACCGTCCGATCGTCTCAATTACCACAGAGCAGATCGACGGAAAAATCGTTATTACCATTCGTGACAATGGAAAAGGAATTCCGGATGAGATCAGAGACAAAATATTCAACCCGTTCTTTACCACCAAACCAATCGGACAAGGTACCGGGCTGGGCTTGTCAATAAGCTATGATATTATCGTCAGAGACCATTTCGGCGATCTGCAGATGGATACCAAGGCAGGCGAATTCACACAATTTAAAATCACATTGCCATTATAATTCAACACGTCATGATGAAAATGCTTGTAGTAGATGATGAAGGAGATGTAGAACTCCTTTTCTCCCAGAGGTTTCGTAAAGAAATCAAACAGGGCGAAGTAGAACTCAATTTCGCTTTTAACGGAGATGATGCGCTCAGATACATCAAATCACTAAAACCGTTCGATCTGGTTGTTGTACTTACCGATATCAATATGCCGGGAATGACCGGACTGGAATTACTGAAAATAATTAAGTCGGAATATAAGGATCTCAGAGTGATGATGATCACGGCATATGGCGATGAGAATAATTACCATAACGCAATTACCATCGGTGCCGATGAATTCCTTACCAAGCCTGTTGATTTTAGTCTGTTGAAGGAAAAAATACTGAAGTACAGAAAATGAAAATTAAAATAAATTACCCTAATGGAAGATCTCGCTAAAATACTTGTCGTTGACGATGAGCCGGATTTGGAACTGTTGATTAAGCAGAGGTTCAGACATAAAATAAAGAACAAAGAAATGAGCTTTGACTTTGCCATGAATGGTATTCAGGCCCTTGAAAAACTCAAGGCAAGTGAAAGCAACTTTGATATGATTCTGACGGATATCAATATGCCGGAAATGGACGGACTAACATTGTTATCACGTTTAAACGAAGAACACAGGCAACAAAAGGCGATTGTTGTAAGCGCTTACGGTGATATGTTAAATATAAGAACAGCCATGAACCGTGGCGCGTTTGATTTCGTGACAAAGCCAATTGATTTCACCGACCTAGAAACGACTATTAACAAGACACTTTCGGAGATCCGAATGATCAGAGAAGGGCAGCAGGCACATGAACAGCTAAAGGTTACCATTCTGCAAAAAGAACAGGCAGAGTTGGAAAAAGAAAGAGCCGAACAAAGTGAAAAATTCAAACAACAGTTTTTGGCCAATATGAGTCATGAAATCCGTACACCCATGAATTCGGTGATCGGACTCACAAATCTGCTCGTAAAAACATCGCTTGACGAAACGCAGAAACGATATCTGAACGTCATAAAAAAATCATCGGAAAACCTGCTTGTTATCATTAATGACATCCTTGATCTGTCGAAGATTCAGGCGGGCAAAATGGATTTTGAAAAAACTCCTTTCTCATTAAAAGAAGCTGTTGATACTGCATGGCATACCTTGCTTTTTAAGGCGGAAGACAAACAGCTTGGATTCGAAATACACATTGATCCAAAAGTTCCCGGAGTGTTAAATGGCGATCCTACCAGACTGAATCAGATACTTATTAACCTGGCCGGGAATGCGATTAAGTTTACGGAGAAGGGATCGGTTACGATCAATATCACCGAGACGAAGAGAGAAGGCAATATCAGTACAGTGCGTTTTGCCATTGTAGATACGGGAATCGGAATTTCGGAAGAAAGTATTGGGAAAATCTTTGAAAGCTTTTCTCAGGCAAGCAGTGATACAACAAGGAAATTTGGCGGGACCGGACTTGGCCTGACAATTTCTAAGCAGCTGATTGAATTGCAGGGTGGAAATATCAATGTAACAAGTGAATTAGGAAAGGGTACTACCTTTGCTTTTGAAATCCCCTATGAAATCGGTTCGGCCGAAGAAGTTGGCAAGAGAAAAAATGCGAAAGAAGATGTCAATCCTGATCAGTTGACAGGGATGAAGATATTGCTGGTTGAAGATAATCCGTTCAATCAAATGGTGGCGATTGACACCTTGAGTGAAGCCATTGAAGATGTAACCATAGATGTGGCTGAAAATGGAAAAATCGCAGTGGAAATGGCAGATAAAAATGACTACGAAATAATATTAATGGATATTCAGATGCCGGAAATGGATGGTTTTGAGGCAACAAAAGCGATTCGGAATCTGGCCGGACCAAGAAACAGTGTTAAGATCATGGCTATGACGGCAAATGTTACTGCAGAAGAAGTAGCAAAATGTTCAGAGAGCGGAATGAACGCTTATATTTCGAAACCATTTAACACGCAAGACCTGCTGAATAAGATTGGGAATGTTACAGGAAGAGGGTTTTGATATTGAAGTCCCGATAGCTATCGGGAGAAGAATTCAGAGCTCCCCAACCCGTAACCCGAAACCCGGAAAGGTGGAAAAGCACAACCAAATACAAACCATAAACAAAATACTATGTCAAAAAAAGTCGACTTAGCTTTCCTTACTTCATTTACGGGAGGCAATTCCGAAAAAATGAAGAAATACATTAACATGTTCCTGAATTTTTGTCCGGGACAATTAAAAACAATGAAAAGCCACCTTGATGCAGGAGATTATGATGCTCTGAGAGGCGCGGCACATGCCTTAAAACCTCAGATAACTTATATGGGAATAAAAGCGGGCGAAGATCTGGTAAAGAAGATTGAAACGAATGCCGGCACAAAAACCGATGTTGAAAAGTTGCCCGAAATGCTAAGCACTTTTACAACCATTTGCGAGGAAGCAATGACAGAATTAAAGGTAGAAGTTAATAGTTAATTACTTACCGGTTTCAAGTAAATCGGTATTGGATTATTTTTTTACTTTTGAGTTTTCACACAAAATATGAGACAAGTAAAAACAATCTTTATTGTAGACGATGATCCAATGCAGGCTTCCATGCTGCAGGATTACCTGAGTAAATATTCAACATTCGAATTCCATGTATTCAACAATGGAGAAGAGTGTCTGAATAACCTCGAGAAAGACCCTCAGGTTATATTTCTAGATTACAACTTCGACATGGTTGGTAAAAATGCCATGGACGGACTTGATATTTTGCGGGAAATAAAAAATAAAAAGCCAGACACAGAAGTTGTTATGCTGAGCGGCCAGGACCGGATTGAAGTTGCGGTAAATACTATGAAGTATGGCGCTTTCGATTATATCGTAAAAAGTGAAAGCGCATTTCACAGGGCAGAAAACGTCATCTTCAACATAATAAAGCGTCTGAAGCTTCAGAGTCAGGCCTCCCTTTACAAAAAGCTAACAATTACATTCGGCGTCTCCTTAATCATTATGATAATAGTGGTTATTGTCCTTTACAACAGCGGTGTAATTTCGAAAAACCCGGGCTGGATGTAAATGCCTTCGGTATACAAATTCAATTTGTATAAATACCCGGCCTGATAAATTAGGAAATCAGTTTCTCTTCGGTATATTTAGTGCTGAAATGCCTGAATATCCAAACCCCATTAAATCAAAGCTCCCCACAGTCGGGACAACGATTTTTACTATTATGTCTTCGCTTGCGGCGGAGTATAAAGCCATTAATCTTTCTCAGGGCTTCCCCGATTTTGAAACTTCGCCCGAACTGATTTCCCTCGTAAATTTTTACATGGGCAAAGGCATGAATCAATATGCACCCATGCAGGGTATACTTCCGTTGCGTGAACAACTGGCACAGAAAGCATACGAATTGTATGGAACCGAATACAAGCCCGATTCGGAAATTACGATTACCAGTGGTGGAACGCAGGCTATTTATACTGCGATAACAGCTATAATTAAAGAAGGTGATGAGGTAATAATTTTTGAACCGGCCTATGACTGTTATGCGCCCGCAATTCAGCTGGCAGGAGGAGTTCCCGTTTATATTTCGCTTCAGTCACCTGATTTCAGGCCGGACTGGGAACTTGTCAGAAAAAATATCAGCAGGAAAACAAGGATGATCATTATAAATACTCCTCATAATCCGGGAGGAAGTGTATGGTCACCGGAGGATATGACAGAACTCGAAAAAATAGTTTCCGGAACCGAAATATGTATCATAAGTGATGAGGTATATGAACACATTATTTTTGATGGCATCAGGCATGAAAGTGTGATGAGATATCAGGGTTTGGCAGAACGTAGTTTTGTTGTTTTCTCATTCGGCAAGACCTATCATGCAACCGGCTGGAAAATGGGTTATTGCTTCGCTCCTTCCAATTTGATGAGTGAATTCAGAAAAGTACATCAGTTTGTCGTCTTCTGCGCGAATGCTCCTATGCAATATGCGTTGGCGGATTTTATACGAAATAAAAATTATCTCGAACTACCAGGGTTTTTCCAGGAAAAACGCGATTATTTTTTGAAATTAATTTCTGATTCGCCATTTACCTTCACACCTGCGAAAGGGTCCTATTTTCAATGCCTGAGCTACAAAAATATTTCGCGCGAAAAAGACACGCAATTCGCCATAAGATTAACAAAAGACGCAGGTATTGCTTCTATTCCCGTTTCCGCATTCTATCACAAAGCGAAAGACGATAAAATATTACGTTTCTGTTTTGCGAAGAAAAAAGAAACACTGGAGAAAGCCGCTGAAAAAATATGTCTGGTAGGTAAACTTATGCTGCAATAAAATGGAAGATCTGATAGTAACCATCATTCAGTCGGAACTTAGCTGGGAGAATAAAGAAAAAAATCTTGAACTATTTTCCTCAATAATTGGAGGCATCCGGGAAAAAACCGATCTGATTATTTTACCTGAAATGTTTACTACCGGATTTACCATGAATGCTCAGAGCCTTGCAGAAGGAATGCAGGAACATTCCATTCAGCAGATGAAAAAATGGTCGGAAGAAAAAAATTGCGTCATTACCGGCAGCATGATTATCGGTGAAAATGGAAAGTATCACAACAGGCTTATCTGGATGACTCCGGAGGGATTTCAGATTTACGATAAAAGACATTTATTCGGACTATCAAAAGAAGACAATACTTACACGAGGGGTGAAAACAAAATTCTCCCAACGTTGAAGGGCTGGAAAATTCTTCCGCTGATATGTTACGACCTGCGCTTTCCGGTTTGGAGCCGACGGACAAAAAAAGAGAATTATGATTTACTCATTTACGTCGCTAACTGGCCCGAAAGAAGAGTTTATGCCTGGAAACAATTATTGATTGCAAGAGCAATAGAAAACCAGAGTTACCTGGCCGCCGTTAACCGCGTCGGTAATGATGGAAATAATATCTATCATTCAGGCGAATCGGCCATCATCGATTTTAAGGGTGAAAAACTTTCGGGCCCGTCTACCGGTAATGAATTCGTACAGACAATAACCTTAAATTATGAGGAATTGAACAAATTCAGGAAACAATTCGCCTTCTTTGACGATGGCGATGAATTTAATTTGGTTTAAACCGGCCCGATATTGACCTTCCCGAACGAAGGTTTACATTTATTTTTCTAAATTTACTTCAGTGCAATCCACTCTACAAAACTTAATTATGAGATATCTTATACTATTCTTATTGCTTCCATTCCTTGCTCAAAGCCAGGTCAGTCATAAAATGACGAATGCCGAAAAATCTGTCATGCATGACTATATCCTGCAATATTCAAATGCGGCGTCGACAGGAATTCAGCAGCCACCTGTTTCACCTGTAAGGGCCTCGGCTGAATGGGAAGAGATCGACGGACTGATGATAACTTGGACAAGTTTTACAACAATACTCAGAGAAATTGTCAGAGCTGCACAGACCGAAACAAATGTGTATATCGTTTGCACAGATTCAAATGCTGTAAAGTCATCATTGACTTCGGCAGGGATACCTGATACAAATCTTGAATTTGTCATAGCACCATTCAACGCAATCTGGTGCAGAGATTACGGACAGTGGAATATTTATACGAATGACGTTGACTCACTTGCTCTGATCGACTGGGTCTATAACCGTCCCCGTCCAAAAGATGACACGGTTCCTTCGGCCATTATGAATTACACCGGAATTCCAATGTATGAAATGACAACTCCTCCCTATCAATTAATTCACACCGGAGGAAATTTCATGGTAGACGGGTTCGGAACCGGTTTTTCTTCGAACCTGATCCTGGACGAAAATCCGACTCTGTCAGAAGCACAGATAGACACAATCATGCATCAGTTTATGGGAATTGACCGCTACATTAAAATGACCACACTGCCATACGATGACATTCATCACATCGACATGCATATTAAACTTCTCGATGAAGAGACGCTTCTCGTTGGTGAATATCCTCCCGGAATTTCAGACGGTCCGCAAATTGAGGCAAACCTTCAGTACATACTTGCTAATTTCAACTCCGTATTCGGCACACCATATAAAGTCATTCGCATTCCGATGCCACCTGACGGGCAGGGAAGTTATCCGAATACCGGTGGTGATTACAGAACTTACACAAATTCAGTTTTCGTAAACAAGACAGTTATCCTGCCAATTTACAGTCAGCAATATGATACAACCGCTATTCGTATATACCAGGAAGCATTACCGGGTTATACCATCAAAGGAATTGACTGCAACAGCATTATCCCTTCACTTGGCGCCATTCATTGCATTACAAAAGAAATTGCAAGTTCCGACCCTTTGCTGATCTCTCATCAGCAATTGGCAAACACATACAATACCGTGACGCCCTATGACATTCAGGCACGGATTCAACACCGATCAGGTATTCAAACCGCCACACTTTTTTTCAGGACAGATACAAACCAGGCTTGGCAAAATACTGCAATGGTTAACACCGGAAGCTATATGTGGCAGGGATCCATTCCGGCTCAAATCGCAGGAACAACAGTTTATTATTACATCGAAGCTCAAGCTGTCAGCGGAAAAGCTCAAAAGCGCCCTATGCCGGCGCCGGCGGGATATTTTCATTTCAATGTATTACTAAATACCGGCTTAGCTGAAAACATTTCAGGCATTAAAGTCGAAAACGCATTTCCTAATCCGTCTCATGGAATTACATGCATTCCCGTTTCTGCTTCGAATGAGCATGTAAATATTACACTGAATAACATTATGGGAAGCGAAGTGGAGAAGATATTCAGCGGAATGTGCAGCGGTGAAAAAAAGTATTTTGTTAATACTGCTTCGCTGCCTGCAGGTGTATATTTGATAAAGACGGAAACAGCGACTACTTCACACACACAAAAATTAATGGTAAAATAATTATTTAACAGCGCCTGAAAAAGGGACAGACATTTGCAATTCAATGTCCCAATTTCCTCTAACGAGAACAGATTCGTTAAAAAACTGAACCGTTTCTGGCTGAATGCTCTTCAGGTAATTGCCGGTATCCCATTTTCCATTGCCATTAATATCTTCAATAAATTTTATCCGGTAAGTGCCGGGATCAAGATTACGCATTTCAATGGTCGTATCTGATTTAACAACAAATTGCCTGATAACTTTTGACCCTTCCTTATTTAGCAGCTGAAATATGTATGGCCCATCGTTTGTTTTATCAAGTTTTAAAGTTACGGAACCATAATCTGTTTCACTGTGAGAATAGAAGTCAAAAGACGCAGTATCGTTTGTCGAATTATAAATATCCGTAAAAGTTCCGGGGGGAATAAATAATGTATAATGTCTTTTCTCTTTCCAGGAATATTCCATATCAATATTCGCGTGCAATGAATCTTTGTATTTAAACACAGGACTAACTACCTGTGAGTCTTCCATAAAAATTATTTTAGAAAAATCGGCATTGGCAACAGGTCTGGATGCATACAAATAAAAAGGAAGATGTAAATGTTGTACTGAAGTTTGATTTAGTCCGGTTGAAATTCCAAATTCCTTTGCAACAGCTCTTCCCGGCTTACCTTCTGTTTTTTTGAATAACCTGATAACAGATGTATCTCCAATCTGTTTATCTTCAAAAGTTATCGAAAGCGAATCGGCCGTAATATTTTTATACCAGAAAGTAAGCGTATCACGATCGGTCGAAAATGATTTTGCGAAAAGATTAAGTTTTGTTGTATCAGTAACCCAGTTATACTTTACACTATCTGCCGGTCCATTAAACACAAATGACGCTTTACCCGGAAACTCAGAAAACGATTTTAAAAAAATCAAAGATGGCTGAGCCGTAAAAAGACGAAGATTTATTCCCGTATCATTAGCCTGAACAATTGAATTATTAAAAGCAATTTTCTCTTCGGAAGAATACATATAGTTTCCATCTTTATCATCAATGGCAAATATTCTGTATGATCCCGGGGCAATATTTGTGATTCTGAACTCACCTGCTTCATTTGTTTTTGTAAAATAAACAGGGCGATTAAGATAAGGCACAGAATCACCCTGGTCGGTATAAAGCGTTACCAAAATTCCTTTTTCAGTAGCGAGATCGAAAGCCTGAATTACTTTACCGCTTATGCTTAATGTATCCAGAATACTCCCTGTAGAAAATACAAACTGATAATCCTCCAGTTTATTTCCTTCGTTATTATCGGCAATTCCGCTACCGAAATTCAGCGTATAGGTTGTATTCTCCCTGAGAGTATCACTAATTTCGATGTACAAAGTATTTTTCCTTCCCTTAATTTCCGGTGTTTTACTTAACAAGGGAGATATCACAAGCTGTGAAGAAAGTTCATTTACCGAAATGATTTCATCAAACTCTATTCGAATGGATTTACCAGAAAAATTCAGTGATTTATTTTCGGGATCCGTTGATAAAATTTTAGGCGGCAAAATATCTTTTGGGCCTCCTTCGGGTGGCATTTGAAGAGCACAGGAAAACAAAAAAAGACATACAATGAAAAATAAATAACGGTATATTCTCATAAAATCTTCGATAACAGGTCTGATACCAGAGTCAGGTAATGACCATCTGTTTCATTGAAGTCAGAAAGCTTATCACTATCTACATCTATTACGGCAACTACCTGATTGTTTTTTATTACCGGAACGACAATCTCTGATCTGGATGCGGAATTACAGGCAATATGTCCGGGAAAGAGGTCAACATCAGGAACAATGATTTTTTCCATTCGCTGCCAGGAGGTACCGCAAACACCTTTCCCTTTTTCAATTCTCACACAGGCAACAGGGCCCTGGAAAGGTCCAAGTACAAGTTGCTGCCTGCCATTATTTTCTTTGACGAAGTAAATTCCGACCCAAAAAAAACCGAATACCTCCTTTAAAGCAGCGATTATATTAGCCGTATTGGCAATGGCATCGCTTTCACCTTCTACTAATCCGGCCAGCTGCGGGAGAAGAGTTTCATATTTTTCCTGCCTGGACAGGGCCGGACTAACTGTGATGTTTTCTGACATTGAATGGCAAAGATGGGAAATAATGAAGAATGAAAAATAAAAAATTAAGGTTTTGGGCCTTAATATAATATCCCTTAAGACTCAGAACTAAGCGCAAGCGATAGCGGCTATGGAAACGGAGGTACCCGGGATAGCTGTTATAGTTTCGACGCAGGAAATAAGAGTAGATCCTGTTGTTATAACATCGTCTACGAGCAAAATATTTTTCCCTTCAATTAGTTTTTTATCTTCCACAACGAAAATATTATTGACATTCCTGAAACGATCGTACCTGTGCTTTTTCGTCTGAGTGCTTGTTGCCTCTACCCTCTTTAATGCATCGTTAACGGCCGGTTTATTCATTCCTTTCGAAAGTCCCTCTGCAAAGCAGTCGCTTTGGTTGTATCCGCGAAATTTCAGTTTCGATTTATGTAATGGAACAGGTACAATCATATCAATTTTGCCATACTCGCTTTCTGACAATGCCTTTCCCAATATGCAGCCAAGAAAATCCCCCACATCTTTTCGTCCTTTATATTTAAGCTGATGTATGAGACGCTGAACCCTCTGCCCTTTTCCAAAATAATATCCTGCCGTAGCACGTTCAATCCGGGCCTTACCCCAAAAATGTCTTACAACAGGATTGTCATCCTGCAAATGAAAATGTGTTTGTGGCAAATGATAGAGACAGGGAGTACAAATACAATTTTCGCCTTTAAAAAGCGGACGGTCACATGCGGCGCATAAGACGGGATACATCATCCACAACAGATCATCGGCAAATTGAAATAATTTTCGCATGTACAAATTTCATTCGAAAAAAATTCAATCACAATCACATAAATGCGGGATATTTTAGGATGAATACTGAAAAATTATTTTTTAATAATTAAATATACAGATACCGTATATTCAATTCCGTCTTTCGAAACCTTTCTCCTGTTTTCAGAATAACTGAATCCTTCGTTTGCCAGTGCGGTAAAAAAAGCTCCGGTGAATTTTCGGTTGGGCTCGCTAAGCAAAACAATTCCTCCGGGGTTAACAAGCGATTTGAGTGCATTTAACAGGGGGACAAAAGACCGGCTTTCGTATGCAACATCTGATGCCAGTATGACATCCGCTTTTACATTACCTGTACTTCTCCAGTCAAGCAAAGAAGTTTTTGCTTGTGTCGAAAAATTCAAGCTCCAGTTATGCGATGCAAGATCAATTGCCTCCTGCATATAATCTGTCAACTCCACAATTCCGCCTCTGAGAGCCGCAACAATTCCGGGCAATCCCGGACCACAACCGATTTCAAGCACAGTTTTCCCGTTAACCAAATCACCGTTATCTGCAATAAACTCGCTTAGTCCGACAGATGAAGGCCATATTTCGGCCCAATAAGGAATTCTTTCGTCTAAGACATTCGGATCGTCACTACCCTTTTGTAACAGCTGATCAAAAAGCTCATCCGTATTATCTGGTTGCTCAACTGTTACATCAAGTCCGGAAAACTTAAAATGAAATGTTCGCATTATTGCGCTCAACGGTTTATTACAACCTTTTTGGTAGCGATTTTACCTGCTGAGCTTACACGAATAAAATATGTACCAATGGCAATTTTACTTACATCCAAAGAAGCATAGCCACCTTTAATTTCAACTTTTGAAACAACACGACCGGAAATGTCAAGCAAAACACAATGCGCGGTCAAGTCGGTTGATTTGATGATAAGCCTGTCGGAAGCAGGATTTGGAAGCACAGTAAGGGATTGAGTGTTGTTCAGATTGCTGACGCTGTTAAACAGATTATCCTGGTAATAAATCTGAACCCCACCACTGTATAATCCAAATACCAGATCGGTGAGAGTATCGCCGTTGAGGTCACCTCCGCTTACCGATAAATTATATCCGTAACGATAACCTTCCTGCTTATAGACAATCGTATCTAACAATGTAAAATTGCCGTTCAGATTACCGTCGATATTACCATATAAAAACACACCGCCTTCCATATACGCCGCAGCCAACCTGTAATCTCCATTCTGTTCAAATACAAAAGGCACCATGTAACCGTCCGCACTATTTATATATTGAAGTATTATACCGCCCAGAGTATCATTTGTAGGTGTTGAATTAAAAGGGTTTGCCAAAACCTGGGTATTCTCAAAATAATAGATTAGTCCGTTCTTCTGACCAACGACGAGATCCAGAAATCCATCACGATTTAAATCCACTAGCTGAGGAGCGCAAGCCTGACCGACATCAATGTTGGCGAAGTTATAGACCGGGTTGCCAAAGTTAACCGGCACACCCGGACCGGCGGTATTTTCAAAATAAATCATGTAACCGTTATCCAGTCCGATGATCATATCATTATCCTGATCGCCATCGAGATCGCCGAAAGCGGGAAAAATCTGTCCGGTCAGATTCAGAACATCCAATCCTGAAAAATCGTCTGTGACAAATTCAAACGCGGGAGATGTAACGGTGCCCGTATTCCTGTAAAGCCAAAGAGTTGTTTCTGAAGAAGTATCTGTCAAAGTACGAAACCTGTTTCCGATTACAAGATCTTTCTTTCCGTCTGAATCATAGTCAAAAAATACGGCAGTAGCTGATTCGCCGACATCAATCATCTCACGTTGCAGGAATGCATCGGTTGAAAATTGAAATTGCGGCAAAGCATTAGTTGCCGTATTCTTATAAAGCTTTACGCCTTTGTTATTTTCCCATTCACTCGGAGAAACAAACAGATCTTTTATTCCGTCGTTATCACCATCGATGTAAGAATGCAAAACGAATGAATGCAGATTTACGGGTGTATTGTAAGACGGAAACATGGTATCCTGAGTAACCATATGAGCAGTATCCGGATCGCCGCCATTTATTACCAGCAGAGAATTATTTGCGCCTGAATCACCGATTAAAGCATCTTTATCGCCATCGTTATCAATATCAATCGTAAAAATACTTGCGTAGGTATCGTCGCGTTCCGCCACGTGGTACTGATAAATGGGATCCTGATCAATAACAGGAGGTGGAGCGAACAGAGGACAGTTTACATTCCAGCTGCCAACAGCAACATTCGTATATCCACCCGACCTCATGGTAAAATCTCCCCAGACATTATGAAACAAAACAAAGTCGTCTAATGAATCACAATGGCCTGTATGCTCCATTGAAAGGTTTTTAAAATAGGCGAATCCGCCAACACAGGAAAGAGTAAGTCCGACGATGTCCATGTCACCATCATTATCAATATCATTAAATGTTGGGGCCAGGTAAGCGCTGGCGCCGATATTCGCGAATAAACTACCTGTGTAATTATATTCCATCGAAGAATCTACGAGCGTAAAAATGATATTTTGCCCCTGTGAATCGTTTCTATACTGGGCGATACCGTTGTTCCGGAAGTTACAACCGAAAAGATCCGGTTTATTATCACAATTATAATCGTAGAGGTAAGCCCAGGATCTCAGAACCGGAAACTGATCTGCATATTGCGGGGCATATTGCCAGCAGTCAGTACCCGGAGCTCCGGTATTTACGAATGTTATGACACGATTATTATTCTTGTCGAATGCAAATAAGTCCGGAACATTGTCTCCATTCAGATCTATTTCGGAAAATACGGGATAATTCAGTCCGCCGGCCCAGGGCATGGCAAGCTGAGTTCCCTGAACTACAACGGGAATATTGGTATCGCGTGAGAATCCTGTTTGCGCGATTGAATCAGACAACAGAATGCTCAGCAATCCGGCAAGAATAAAATTTTTCACGAGAGGAGTATATTACACTAATTAAGATTATTGAGGACGTATATGGCAAGATCAATTCTTCTTAACAATGATGGAATGTGAGGATTAAAATCATAAAGCAGTTCGACATTGAAATCAAGAGCTTCGCGGAAATTACCGAGCAGATCTGTATGAATCTGAAATAACGTTGCGGGTGAATTTTTGATATCCCTGTACTGGCTAACGACACCAACAATCATATTATTCAATTCAAATTCTGTTACATGATGTTCTATGAGTTTTTCACGTATGGCAGATTCCTGGTTGCCACTTAATATTCTTTCGAAAGAAGTTAATTGCAGGTCGCATACGCGTTTTACCAGCATTTGTTCCTGTGAAGACAAATCGATTTTAATCATCTGATAATGGTTTATACAAAGATAACGGCTGAAAGCCTGATATCAAGGCAATAGAGGGCAGTAATTTTTTTTTATCAACAAGAAACCATGCAAAACAGCCTTTATTGCTTATTCAACATTTTGGTGACAATATTTGATCCTTTGCGGATTCGCAGAATATAAGATCCTGAAGGAAAATCTGATCCGAATACATATACTGATGAAGTCTGATCTGACACTAAATTCCGGCCGGTCATATCAAATACATCAATCGAAACTTTAGAATCGGTTTGAAGAATAAATTCTTCTGTAGACGGATTCGGATAAACTTTTACAAACTCATTTTCGATGTCAGAAATACCGCTGCAGGCATCGAAAGTGACGAGAATTGTGTCCCGGTTGATACAATTAAATGAATTCGAAACAGTCACAGAGAAAGTAAAAGTTCCGATTCCCCTGCCTGTTGTATCGATATCAATATTTGAAGTATGAGACCCGGTAGACCATGTATAGGCGGTAAAATTTCCCGGATTCAGATTTACCGACTCGTCGCTGCAGGCAACAATGTCGGAACCCAGGCTTGGCATAGGAATAGCGTTTACGGTAATTGTTTGTGATGCGGAATTGGAACAGGAATTTGAATCGGTATAAGCATAATTGATTGTGTGAGTACCTGGTCCGGCAATACCTGTGTAGAAAACACTGCCTCCAACCGCATTACCGCTATAAGTGCCGCCTGCCGGACTACCACCTGTAAGGTTTACGGGGCCTGTATTGGCGCAAACCGCATTGATGGGGGAAAAAGATACTGCAGGAAGTGTATTAACGGTAATAGAAGTTGAATCGCTGTTGGTACAATTATGTGAATCAGAATAAGTATAAGTGAGAATAAATGTTCCTGCACCGGAAACCTGTGGAGAGAACATTGAATTGCTTACTCCGGTTCCTGAATACACTCCGCCTGCAGGAGTACCTTCCGTTAACTGTACCTGTGGAGTGCTGAGGCAAAGAGATTGCAAAGAATCAAATGTAACGACAGGGAGATCTCTGACCTGTTGATCGCTTTGGGAAGTATCAACGCAACCGTTATTATCAGTATAAATGTATTTGATATTGTGATGACCGACTCCGGCATTAGAAGGATTAAATAACTGCCCGCCGGTTACACCGGTACCGGAATAAACTCCGCCAACAGGCGTACCGGTAGTAAAATTAAAAGGAGTTGCATCAATACAAACGTCAGGCAATGTCGGGAAGCTGGCATTCGGCTTCGCAAAGACCCGAACAGAAGAAGTGTCGTCGTTACTGCAGCCATGGATATCAGTATACGTGTAAGTTAAAACATGTAATCCTGCACCGGCGACAGATGGATTAAACTGATTGCCGGAAACACCGGGACCTGAGTATACACCGCCTGCGGGACTTCCGTTTGTCAGGTTAAGAGTTCCGCTATTGCTGCACCGGCTTGAAAAAGTGCCAAGGGTAACATTTGGATTATTATAGACAGTGATCGTTAAATTCAGAATGTCGTTACATCCGGCAGTATCGTAACCGGTAACTGTATATGTAACAGTATTATTCGGAGTCGCCCAGACTACAGAATCAGTTGAAGAGCTAAGCGATGAAGAAGGAGTCCAGGAATAAGTTGCTGCGCCATGAGCTTCGAGCATAACTGAGTCACCTTTACACATGTCGCCTGAAGTAGAAGAGATTGACATGGAGATTCCCAATGCAATGGCATTTGCTTCGGGATAATTTGCCAGCAAATAATTTGCATTATTACCTGTACCGTTATATTCGAATGAAGCAAAGTAATAATCGACTCCGCCTGTTAATCCTGTAACGGTTACATTATTTCCTGAACCTGTATAGACAACATAATTTCCATTACCGAGATTACTGCCTGATCCGAAAAGAGAGCCGGCCAGATATCCTACATTATCGGACGGGAAAGAACTGACATTTGAATTGGCAGAACAGATTATGATTCTGCGGGAACCGTTTCCGGGAATAAAAGTAAGTTCAATCTCATTGCAATTTCCCTGAGTAGCGAATATGCCCAGTGTCTGTATTGTTGGCTCAGCAGCATAAATACCCTGTGCAAAAAAGAACAGGAAACAAAATGAGGCGAGAGCGTACTTAACAAGATTCATTTTTTTCATTATTGGAATGCATAAGTTAACAGGAATTCTCCTGAATTGCAAAGTTAAATACAAAATACCATCATATTCATCAAATTTTCGCAAATTTTCAGAATCGTTCTAATAAAAATAAAGTTTCTGATACTTTTACAGAGGTAAAATTTATATTGTTGGGATGGGATCAGATAGTGTAACAATCAATCAGAAGACATACAGCCTGTATGAGCTGATGACCAGCATACAGTCAATTTTGGGGAAAACCTATGCCGGCAGGCATTATTGGATTCGCTGCGAGGTTTCCAGGATCAGTCTCCATTCTCAAACAGGCCATTGTTACCTGGAAATAATCGATAAAAATGATACTTCCATTGTCGCCCAGCTGAAAGCCATGATTTGGTCAGACAAGTACAAGTCCATTTGCCAGAAATTTGAATCAGCCACGAATACACCGTTGGCAAACGGAATGAAGTTATTATTATGTTGCACCGTTAGTTTTCATACCCTTCACGGTCTGTCATTGACCGTAATCGACATTGAGCCATCCTTCACCCTTGGCGAAATGGCCCGGATGAAAACCAATTCCATTGCCCGGTTAAAATCAGAGGGATTATTTGACCTTAACAAAAGCAGGAGCCTGTCTGTTTTTCCCGGCCGCATTGCAATTGTTTCTGTTGCTACCAGCCGCGGCTACAAAGACTTTTTGACAACCATCGTTCATTATCAGAAAAAATTTGCCATACGCCATACCCTTTTTGAGGCCGTTTTGCAGGGTGACAATGCCATTCCTTCACTTACCCGTGCCATCAGAGAAATTATCTCTCAAAAAGATCAATTCGATGCCATCGCCATCATTCGAGGTGGCGCCGGAGACGCAGGCCTTTCCTGTTACGACGAATATTCACTTGCCTCCGTTATGGCGCAATCACCCTTACCCATCATTACCGGCATCGGTCACGCTACAAACGAAACCGTCGCCGAAATGGTCGCTTATAAAAACTGCATTACGCCTACTGCTGCCGCAAGCTATCTTCTCGAAAAATTTGAATCCCTGTCATTCGCCATCGAATCAAATACACAGCGACTCCGGGATGCTATTTCCAGGATCTGCAGCAATGAAAAAAATCTCGCACACTCCGCCGCCGAACGCATCTGCATGATCGTCCGAAACAAAATGGATTTTCATAAATTCACTTTAACCCATTTGTTCACCGGTCTTCCCTTACAAACATCACGCTTTCTGAATTCCGCCTCCAATAACGTTCACCAGGTGATTCATTTTATTTTGAACGTCAAAAAATTCGGAACCTATCAACTCGTTTTATCTCAGCTTGATCAACAAATAAACAAATTACAGGATAATGCCCGTCTAAAATTCGTCAGTGCAATAGAAAAAATTACCCAGCTTGAAACACAAACGATAACAGTAAAACAACAACTCAAACAAAACAGCATACAGCTTGAGCACCTTTCCGAAAAAATTAATCTTCTCGACCCCGTCAATACATTAAAGCGCGGGTACTCAATAACACGCTACAAAAATACAGCACTCATTGACCCTCACGATGCGCCCGAAGGAGCTGTCATTGAAACACAACTTGCAGGCGGCGTCATTACAAGTACCATTAATAAATAATTATGGAGAAAAATAAAACCTATGAAGAAGCTTTCGAAGAGCTTCAGAATATTGTGAAAGAAATTGAAACCGGCAGTATCAGCGTTGATCTTTTAAGTGAAAAGGTAAAGCGTGCGGGACATCTTATTCGTTTCTGCAAAGAAAAACTTTTTCGTACCGAACAGGAAGTCAATGAAGTATTAAAAGAAATCGAAAAGAAAGACTCCTGAACTTATCAGATTGCGTTTTAGATTATCTTTCCGGAATTATGCTTCCGATTCGCGGTTCTTGCTCAAATACTTCAAAAACTATAGTGTGATTGATATAATTCCCATTCAGTGATTACAAAAAGCAAAGTATTATTCCTGACATTTTTATACCTGTTGTGTAGTTTTCCGGTGCGTTCGGAAACAGACACAATCAGTATTCAAAATCTCAATAAAGGAATTTCGCTTGATGAATACTGGAAAATAAAAGCCGGTGATGACAGGCGATGGGCCGCCATTGACTTTGACGACTCGGGCTGGGATAAACTTGTTGATACTGATTCAACAACATCGTCTTACGACAGTATCCGAAATACGGGAATTACCTGGTACAGGACCTCATATTATTTAGACAGCCTTCTTGATGGCACGGCATTGGCTCTTGAAATACAGGTTTTAGGTGCCGCTGATATTTTTTTCGATGGCCGGCTTATTAAAAGTATTGGGAAAGTCGGCAGAAATGAAAAAGAAGAAATCTCCGGCTTCACGATCAGGGAAATCGTCGTCCCGATTCCAATCAACGACAAAGGCCGTCATCATATCGCGATCAGGAGTTCAAACTACAGTTTAAAACAACAATTCGGAATAATAAATCTAAACACCAGACCATTCCTGAATTTTGATCTGCAGCTACTCTCCATGCAAAAAGCGCT